>NZ_LZIK01000060.1:0-233276 GCF_001667105.1 Mycobacterium sp. 852002-51152_SCH6134967
CCAGCGAGCGTGGCTCATGCTTGTCTTCGCGCGATTCCAGCGTCGCCTGCTGGGCCAAAGCGATGATCTCGGTGTTGCCGGGGGCGGGCTCGGGGTTGGCCGGTGGGTCGCCCTGGTGGACGTCCGACGACGCCGGTCCGTGCGTCGAGGGCTGTTGATCGCTGTCGTCGCTCGAGCTGCCACTGCTGCCGCTGCTGGAGCCGCTGCTGCTGCTTGAGGACTGACCGCTGGTGGACTGAGAGGTGTTGGCCGGCTCGTTGTCGGTGATCGGGATCGGCGGGAAGTTCAGCCGCTCTTCGGGGATGTCCGGGGGCGGTACCGGCGGCTGACCGTTGATCAGCAGCGGGCCCTTGGCGCTGTTGAGCAACGTCGACCAGCCGCCGTTGCCCAGCGTGGCTCCGATGCTGCAGGACACCTGACGACTGCCCGCCGCCCAGCTCGGCAGCGAGATCGTGCTGTAGATCAGCGTCAGCGTGGTGCTGCGTAGCTCGATGGGCGCCAGGTAGGCGTCCGTCATCCGGGTGCACGCGTCCTTGATGAAGCTGTCCTGCTCGGGCTCGGGCGGCAGTCCGCCGGGGAACCTCTCGGCGAGGTTCACCGCGCCGGTGACCTCCATCGCATGCGGCGCCGCGCAGTCGACCGGGATGTCGGTGGGCTGGTTGGTGGTGGGGTCGATGCCCAGGCAGGTGCCCGCAGGCCACACCTTGGACTGGTCGACCTCGGCGACCTTGCCGGAGAACGCCAGCTGCTGGTTGTTCGGGCCGGGCAACTGCAGCCCGCACAGCATGCGGCGCTCGCCGGACTGGCGCCAGGCCTTGTCGCCGGACCACAGCATGCTCACGGTGAAGCGGCTGTTCGGGTCGAAGCGCGGACCCAGGTAGTTCTTCACGGCCGTCGAGCACTGCTCCTGGCTGATCTGCTGGATACGCGCGCTCGACGGCGGCGCGGCGTCCGGACCGTATTCACTGCCCGGGAAGGTCCGCATATCCACCGACTCGGCGACCTCGAACCGGTGCTCCTGGCTGCAGTCGACTATCTCGGCGGCGTCGGGTGTCCGGTCGGGCCAGTTGAGGCAGTCGCCCGCCTTGGCATGTTCGAACGTCGCATTGCCCCGGGGCCCGAGGGAGATCGTGCTCGCGGTCAGCCCGCTGGCGCCGTCGTTCTGCGGCAGGGCGGTGATGAGGCCCGCGATCAGCAACCCGCCCAGCGCCGTCAACACGAGCGCTCGGCGCGTCGGCGTGGCGTGCAAACTGGTCCACCACGCCACCCGCTGCTGCGCCTGTGCGTCGCCTTGCTGCAGATCGGCGGGTTCATGCTCGCCGAACGGGCGACCGGGTGCCTCCAACATCTGCTCCATTGTGACAGGCGTGTCAGGTGCTGTGACAAGTGATGCAGTTGTAAAGTTACGCGGTTGTGCTGGCCTGGGTGCTCGACCAGTAGGGTTGCGCCCGTGATCGACCTCAAGTTGCTGCGCGAAAACCCGGATGTGGTCCGTGCCTCGCAACGCGCCCGCGGCGAAGATCCGAGCCTCGTCGACGCGTTGCTCGAGTCCGACGCCGCGCGCCGGGCCGCGGTGTCGGCGGCCGACAATCTGCGCGCCGAGCAGAAGGCCGCGAGCAAGAAGGTGGGCAAAGCGTCGCCGGAGGAGCGGCCCGCACTCCTGGAGCAGGCCAAGGAGCTCGCCGAGAAGGTCAAGGCCGCCGAGACCGCGCAGGCCGACGCCGCGCGGACGTTCACCGAGGCGCACATGGCGCTGTCGAACGTGATCATCGACGGGGTGCCCGCGGGCGGCGAGGACGACTTCGTCGTACTCGACACGGTCGGTGAGCCACCGCGCATCGACGACCCCAAAGATCACGTCGAACTCGGTGAGTCGTTGGGTCTCATCGACCTCGAACGCGGCGCGAAGGTGTCCGGTTCACGCTTCTACTTCCTCACCGGGGCCGGCGCCCTGCTGCAGCTGGGCCTGCTCCAACTGGCCGTCAAACTCGCCACCGCGAACGGGTTCACGCTGATGATCCCGCCGGTGCTCGTGCGCCCGGAGATCATGGCGGGCACCGGTTTCCTCGGCGCGCACAGTGAGGAGGTCTACCGGATCGAGTCCGACGACCTGTATCTGGTCGGCACCTCCGAGGTGCCGCTGGCCGGATACCACGCCGACGAGATCCTCGACCTGTCCGACGGGCCGCTGCGCTATGCGGGGTGGTCGTCATGCTTCCGGCGCGAAGCGGGCAGCCACGGCAAGGACACCCGCGGCATCATCCGCGTGCACCAGTTCGACAAGGTCGAGGGCTTCATCTACTGCAAGCCCGCAGACGCCGAGGCCGAACACGAACGCCTGCTGGGCTGGCAGCGCCAGATGCTGGCCGATATCGAGGTGCCGTACCGCGTGATCGACATCGCCGCCGGTGATCTCGGATCCTCGGCGGCGCGCAAATTCGACTGTGAGGCTTGGGTTCCCACGCAACAGACCTACCGGGAGCTGACCTCGACGTCGAACTGCACCACGTTTCAGGCCCGCCGGCTGGCGGTGCGCTACCGCGACGAGAACGGGCGTCCGCAGACCGCGGCAACGCTCAACGGGACCTTCGCGACGACGCGGTGGCTGGTGGCGATCCTGGAGAACCACCAGCAGCCCGACGGCAGCGTCCGGGTGCCACAAGCGCTGAGGCCGTATGTCGGAACCGACGTCCTGATGCCGGTCAAGTAGGACAAGCGCCTCGCAGGGCGAAGAGGTGGTTTCGCGCGCCCGGACACGGGTAGACGCGTTCGCATCCCGACTCTAGGAGGCGCCGTGAAGGCGATGGTTTACCGCGGCCCGTACAAGGTACGGGTCGAAGAAAAAGACATTCCGCCGATCGAGCATCCGAACGACGCGATCGTGCGGGTGACCCTCGCGGCGATCTGCGGTTCGGACCTGCACCTGTACCACGGCATGATGCCCGACACCCGGGTCGGCATGACCTTCGGCCACGAGTTCATCGGTGTGGTCGAGCAGGTCGGGCCCTCGGTGCGCAACCTCAAGGTCGGCGACCGGGTCATGGTGCCGTTCAACATCTTCTGCGGTTCGTGCTACTTCTGCGCCCGCGGGCTGTACTCCAACTGCCACAACGTGAACCCGAACGCGACGGCCGTCGGCGGGATCTACGGCTACTCGCACACGTGCGGTGGATATGACGGCGGGCAGGCGGAGTTCGTCCGGGTGCCGTTCGCCGATGTGGGCCCGGCGCTCATCCCCGACTGGATGGCCGACGAGGACGCGCTGATGTGCACCGACGCGCTGGCCACCGGCTACTTCGGCGCGCAACTCGGCGACATCGTCGAGGGTGACGTCGTCGCGGTCTTCGGCGCAGGTCCGGTCGGCCTGTACGCCGCGAAATCGGCATGGCTGATGGGCGCGGGCCGGGTGATCGTCATCGACCACCTCGAGTACCGGTTGGAGAAGGCTCGCACGTTCGCCCATGCCGAAACCCTCAACTTCGCCGAATACGACGACATCGTCGTGGAGATGAAGAAGACCACCGGTTATCTCGGCGCCGACGTGGCGATCGATGCCGTGGGCGCCGAGGCCGACGGCAACCTGCTGCAGCACGTCACGGGCGCCAAGCTCAAAATGCAGGGCGGTTCGCCCGTCGCGCTGAACTGGGCGATCGACGCGGTGCGCAAAGGCGGCACGATTTCGGTGATGGGCGCCTACGGACCGATCTTCTCCGCGGTCAAGTTCGGCGACGCGTTGAACAAGGGACTGACGCTGCGGATGAACCAGTGCCCCGTCAAACGCCAGTGGCCCAGGCTGTTCTCGCATATCCAGAACGGCTATCTCAAACCCAATGACATTGTCACCCACCGCATTCCGCTCGAGCACATCGCCGAGGGGTATCACATCTTCTCCGCCAAGCTCGACGACTGCATCAAACCGATCATCGTGGCGAACGCCGCCTGAGGGGAATCATCATGACCTACACCGCCGACCGTCCACCCGTTCCGACGTCCGAAGACCTGCGTGCTCGCATCCCGGGGTGGGGTGCCGACCTCGACCCGGCCGACCGGCCCTCGGTGCCCAAGCTGAAGGCGGTCGAGACCGGTGCGCATTGGGACTTCCCCGACCGCCAACCCGAGAAGTGGCCTCGGGAGCGGTCCATCGAACACAAGTTCCTGACACCGGTTTTCGGTACGTCGATTCCGCCGAGGGGGCTCTCGGGTGCGATCCGGCGCTACTCGTACCGCACGTACAGCGAGGGCCGTGCCGCGCACTGGCTGCTGCTGATCCTCGCCGACCGCGTCGACGCCGTAGAACACCACGTGCAGTCGCTGCTCAGCCTTCGCCCGGACAACCCCATCACCCAGACCGGAGTCATGACCGAGCTGACGCACAACGGCCTGGCCGCGCGCGCGAAAAGTAAACGTGCGGACGTCAACCACATGTGGCTCGACCCGCTGATCGTCGGTGGCCCATGGGTAGCGACGGCCGGGGTCGGGCTGCTGGCGGCGCGCCGGTTGCGTCGCAACCGGCGCTAAGGCCGCAGCAGCTCGTCGAGGACCTCGATGAGCTGGTCGGGGTGTTCGGGCGTGAACGCCGGTCGCCACCGGTTGCCGTCGACGTCCAGGGTGACCAGCGTGGCCTTCAGCGGCCTGCGCACGTCCAGCGGCAGCCAGCGGCGCAGATCCGAGCTGCCCCAGAACCGGTAGCGGTGCATCCAGTCCAGTGGTGAGGCGGTGTACCCGCGGATCGCCGGCAGCGGAATGACTTTCGATGTGCCAGAGGGGAAGTGGTACCGGCGCAGCGTGACCGCCTCCCGGTCGACCTGGATCATGCCGTCGTCGTAGAGCTGTTGCGGCACACTCACTTTCGCTCGCTCCGCAACTCGTGGCCCTTGGTGGTCAGGCAGCGGCCGTTCTGCAGATTCCACTGCCATCCGTGCAGATTGCAGGTCAGCGTCGAACCCTCCACCACGCCGAACTTCGACAGGTCGGCCTTCAGGTGCGGGCAGCGGCGCTGAATCTCCCAGCCGTCCAGCGTGATCGACGCGGAGTCGTCGTGTGCCTCGGCGAACCAGCCGTCGGCGTACGCGATCCGCTCGTCGGTCAGGCACTTGAAGAACGTGTACAGGTACTCGTTGTATCCGCCGACTCGCCAGGCCCGAAATCGGGTGGACAGGAAGATGGTGTTGACCCAGTCGGGTTCGTTGTCGCGCAGCACGGTGCGCACCAACTCCGGCGGGATCGCAAAGCCGTAACGGAACTTCTCTGCAGAGATCGGTTCGCGAACAACGCGTTTCGGAAAGTCGACGACCACGGTCTCGGACCCGAGCCGCAACTCGACGGGGTAGCCGATACCGTCGCAGATCTGATCACTCTGGATCATGATCGGCTCGAACGCGGTGCGTAGCGGCTCCAGTAGCGACTCGCCCGCCGCGTCGGCCCAGCTCGCCTTCTCCGCGGCCAGCACCGGAGCCATCCGCTCGGCGTAGTCGGCGATGTAGTCGGCCTTGCCGGTGGTGAAGATCGACTCCACCTCGTCGTCGGGCAGCGGGTGGTTCAGTGAATCCAGTTGCGAGCCGGTGAAAGTGGCCGTCGAACCCGGAATCAGCAACAGCCCGCCGTCGTGGCCGTGTGTGCGCATCTGCTCCAGAAAAACCATCTGGTCGGGGAAGATGTTGGCCGGGTCGTCGTGGTCGTCGTTGAGGTCGCGCAGGTCCGGATCGAGGAAGCACGGCGGGCCTGCCGACGGGATGACCCAGGTGGCGCCGACCTGTGCGATGTACTGGCGGCAGCGGTCCATCTGGCGCTGGCGCTTCTGGATGCCGAACGCCTCCTTGGCGCGCACGGGCATGTCGTAGACCATCGGGTACCAGATGGCGCCGGAGTACTGGAGCATGTGCACGTCGACGTGGCCGAAGTCGGCGTGCACGACGTCGAGGTCGACCGGGCGTGCGTCGTTCATGTTGAACGCCACGGTTTGACCATCGTCGACGACGAGTCCCGAGTCGCCGATCGGGCCGTCGGCCGGGGCTCGCAGCGCGATGATCATCACACCGAGGTCGCCCTTGGGGCCGGACACGGTGTGGCGCACCGAGTCGACAGTCTCGAAGAACCGGTGAAAGCCGAGCTTCTCGAGTTCGCGCCGCAGGTCGGGCACCGGATAGTCCGGCAGCAGCACGACGGCGTCCTTGTTGACGTGCTCGCGCAGTAGTTTGGGGTCGAAGTGGTCGCGGTGCAGGTGCGAGACGTACAGGTAGTCGCAATCACCGAGCGCTTCCCAGTCCAGGTCGCTGTTGTCGGGGAACGGGAACCACGACGCGAAGTAGGCAGGGTTCACCCAGGGGTCACACAGGATGCTCCCGGCCGCTGTGTCGATGCGGAAACCCGCGTGGCCGATGCTGGTGACCTGCACAAATACCCTTCCTGCGAATGTGGATGCCTGCCGCGAGTCTAGCCCGCCGCAGGCTCGTCCCCATCCCACGCGCGGCGGAGCCCCGGGGTGGCGCAGGCATCGGCGGGCCTCGACGAACTCGGCACCGCCGACCTCGAAGGTCGTGTGGTCACGCGACTAGGCTGCCTGATGTGGAACCCGTATACGGCACCGTCATTCAGCTGGCGCGGCTGATCTGGCGCGTGCAGGGACTCAAATTCACCGTCACCGGTGTGGAGAACCTGCCGAGAACCGGCGGCGCGGTCATCGCCATCAACCACACGAGCTACTTCGACTTCACCTTCGCGGGGCTGCCCGCCTACCGGCAGGGCATGGGGCGCAAGGTGCGGTTCATGGCGAAGAAGGAGGTCTTCGACCACAAGATCTCGGGCCCGGTCATGCGCAGTCTGCGCCACATCGAGGTGGACCGCGAGAGCGGGGCCGTGTCGTTCGAGCAGGCCTGTCAGAGGCTCAAGGAAGGCGAGTTCGTCGGCGTCTATCCGGAGGCCACGATCAGCCGCAGCTTCGAGATCAAGCAGTTCAAGTCCGGCGCCGCGCGCATGGCGATCGCGGCTGGCGTGCCGATCGTTCCGCACATCGTTTGGGGCGCCCAGCGGATCTGGACCAAGGGTCATCCGAAGAAGATGTGGCGCCCCAAGGTGCCGATCACCGTGGCCGTCGGCGAACCGATCGAGCCGACGTTGCCCGCGGCGGACCTGACGGCCCTGCTGCACTCCCGGATGCAGCACCTGCTCGAGCAAGTCCAAGACGGCTACGGCCCGCACCCCGCCGGCGAGTTCTGGGTGCCGCACCGGTTGGGCGGGGGTGCGCCGACGCTCGCCGAGGCCGACCTGATGGACGCGGAGGAGGCCGCAGAGAAGGCCGCCAGGCGTGCCCAGCGTCCCGACCCCAGCGGAGCAACCGGGTAGCCGCCATGGAGCCGGTCTTCTACACGCTCGAGGTTCTGGTCAAGGCGGCGGTCAGGATCAATGGCTACAAGATCAGCTACCGGGGCTTGGAGAACATCCCCGCCAGCGGCGGTGCGGTGATCGCGATCAACCACACGAGCTACGTCGACTGGTTGCCCGCCGCGCTTGCGGTGCACTATCGCAAGCGGCGCCTGCGGTTCATGATCAAAGAAGAGATGCAGGACGTGAAGGTGGTCAACTTCCTGATCCGCCGCACCGGCACGATTCCGGTGGATCGCCGCGCCGGTGCGGGCGCCTACGCCGTCGCGGTTGAACGCCTGCGCGCCGGTGAGCTCGTCGGCGTCTACCCGGAGGCCACCATCAGCCGAAGCTTCGAGCTCAAGGACTTCAAGACCGGCGCGGCCCGCATGGCCCTCGACGCCGATGTGCCGCTCGTTCCGCTCATCGTCTGGGGTGCGCAGCGGCTGTGGACCAAGGACCATCCCCGTCGTCTGAGGCGCAACAGGATTCCGATCACGGTGCAGGTGGGTAACCCCCTACGGGCCGGCGAGACGATGGAGCAGACATTGCAGGAATTGCGTTCGGCGATGACCGAAATGTTGCACGAGGCGCAGCGCGACTATCCGCACCCGGAAGGGGCGTACTGGGTGCCGCGCCGACTCGGCGGTTCCGCACCCACCCTGGACGAGGCGAAGGCTCTCGACGAGGCCGAACTGGCCGAGCGTGCCCGCAAGCGTGCCCTGCGCGAAGCCAAGAGTCACCGGTGAGCCCGGACACCGGCGAACACGGATTCCCCCGGCGGTCCCGGCTATGAACCGGCCCTTGCTGATCGCCTCCGACGTCGATGGGACGCTGCTCGACGACGACGAGAAGGTCTCGGCGCGTACCAGGTCCGCGGTCACCGCCGCGGTGGAGTCGGGCACCGAGTTCCTGATCGCGACGGGGCGGCCGCCGCGGTGGGTGCAACCGGTCGTCGACGCGTTGGGTTTCGCCCCGATGGCGGTGTGCGCCAACGGTGCGGTGCTCTACGACCCGGCCACCGACCGCATCGTGTCGGCGCGCACGTTGACCACCGACGTGCTCGCCGAGCTCGCCGACATCGCGACGCGGATCATCCCGGGGTCTGGCCTGGCCGTCGAGCGGGTGGGCAACAGCGCCCACGACGCCGCAACCCCGCAATTCGTCAGCTCTCCCGGGTACGAACACGCATGGCTCAATCCGGACAACACCGAGGTGTCGTTCGAGGACCTGCTCAGCGCGCCCGCGATCAAACTGCTCGTCCGGAAGGCGGGCGCGCGCAGCTCGGACATGGCGGCCGAGCTCGCCGATCACGTTGGGCACGTTGCCGATATCACGTACTCGACCAACAACGGCCTGATCGAGATCATGCCGGTCGGCATCAGCAAGGCCACCGGGGTCGCCGAGGTGGCCGAACCGCTGGGCATCACCGCCGATGAGATCGTCACATTCGGCGACATGCCCAACGACGTGCCGATGCTGCAATGGGCCGGTCTGGGGGTCGCCATGGGCCACGCCCATCCGGCCGCGCTGGCCGCGGCCGACGAGGTCACCTCGACCAACAACGACGACGGCGTCGCGCGCGTGCTCGAGCGGTGGTGGGGGTAAGCCTTAGGTGCTGATCGGTGGGGTGAATCGCTCGAGTTGCACGGGCGGGGTGTCGAAGTCCGGCTTCGGCAGTTCCACGGGGATCCCGTCGAAAACGCGTGTCACCGTGCCCTTCTCGCGGTCGAAGTTCAGCGTGCCGTGCTGGAAGTTCTGCACGATCCACAGCGGCTCCTGGATCTCACCGCTGGTGGGAAGACCGAGCGCACCGCGTTCGAAACCCAGTGTCCCCCAAGCTTTGTAGATCTCACCGGTGACCGGTTCGGCGCCGCTCACCGGTGACCAGTAGATCGCGCCGCGTTCGAACGTGACGTAGCGTGCGCCATCCTGGCCCGAGGCCTCCAGCGACGTCGGCCTGCCCAGCGGGCTCTTCATCCCGCCCATCGCTTCCCACTTCGCGAATATCGCGCCCCCGCGCAGTGATTCGGCCAGGTCGTCGGGTCCTGGCGGTTGGTTGAAGCGCGCGGCGATGTCGCGGATGTGGTCCATCAGCGCGTAAGCCGCGTTACCGGGGCATTCCGTGGCGCCGACGTCGCGGTGGGTGAAGATCGCGGGCAGCCGCGGTGTCGCCCCGGTCGGGAACTTCGAGAACGACCCGCCGCCCGACGCCAGCACCACGGCGCCGCGGGGGTCGACGTGGTCGAGGCCGAGCCGCCATCCCAGCAGCCGGGCCGTGGTGCGCAGCTGGATCGGCGTCGGCGGCACCACTTCGAAGTTGCCCATCATCGCGACACCCCAGGTGTCGTGGTTGAACCCTCCGGTGTGCGCACCTTCGACGGGTCTGGTGATACCGCCCGCGCGTCCCTCGAAGACCTGTCCGAACTTGTCGACCAGCGCGTTGTAGGCGATGTCGCACCAGCCCAGTGTGCGGGTGTGGTACTCGTAGATCGATCGGATGATGCCTGCCGAGTCCTGCGGTGCGTACTCGTTGCTGCCCGCGGTGTGGTGCACCACCCCCGCCCGAACTCCTGAGTCCAACCGAGGGTCTCCGCACCGCATGGATTCGTCGGCGCCCCACTGCGCGCGGTTGATGATGTTGGGCGGCACCCCGGGCGCGTTCACCGCCGACGGGGGAGGCAGCGTGTCCACCGGCGGCGCCTCCGGCGGGCTGATCAACACCGCGTTGAGGTTCTGCCCGAAGGAATGTTGCGTGTTCGCCGGGACGTAGCCCAGTTCCGGGGCCGACTGGGGCGCCGCTTGCGGGATCCTGGGCGCGTCGGGCGGACGGGTCACGGCGATCTGCACGGTGGTGGTGCGGCCCACGAACACGGGTTCGGTGCCCGCCGGTCCCGCCGACGGAGTATCCGGGCCGACACCTTCGAGGGGTTCGGCGTCGTACCAGGGTCCCCAGGTGCCGTCGGCTTTCTTGGCGCGTACGCGTGCGGTGGTGCCGGTGAAGTCCTGAGCGGTCAGCGCCACCAACGAGAATGGCGTGTCCTGGTGGATCTCGCGGATCGTCTCCCCGCCGCCCAGCCCCGTCAGCGGTCGCTGCGCCAGTTGCGGTGCCTCGGCGATCGCGTCGTCGTCACCGCCGCCGGGCAATCCGAACAACGCCGTCGGCAACATCACGACCGTCGCCGCAAGCGCGGTGAACAGCAGTGACGGCGTGGGACGGCGAGTCGGCACGGACTGATGTTACGTATGTGCCAGGTGATGCTCGTGGTGCGACACGGTTCGAAGCAGGACTAATCGATCGCCGAACCGGCACCGGCACCGCAGAGCCGAAGCGGCTTCTGCGGTGCCGTCTGGTGACAGGTCTCAGGCGCCGGGTGCGGGTGCCGGCACGGGGGCCGGGACCGGAGGCACCGCCGGCGCGCCGGGCGGCTTGGCCGCCGACATGATCGCCGGCATCACCATGCCCTTGAGCAGGTCGATCGCCTGCCCCGCACCGAGTTGATCGGCCATGCTGGACAGCTCGCCGATGATGCCGCCGCTACCGGAGGTGCCGGTCGCCGCGGGCATCGTCGCCAGCGAGGGGTCGCCGAGGATCGGATAGGTGCCTGCGGCCGGGTCCAGCCCGATCGGTGCCGCGATCGGCACTTCGCTCGGAGCGGGCAGCCCCGTGGCCGACGAGATCGGGGTGGCACCCAGCGCCGGATCGGTCAGCGCCGGCGGCGTCGACAGTCCCGGCGTGGTCAGCCCCGGCGTGGTCAGGCCGGTGTCACCGGTCGGGCTGGTCAGCGCAGGGCTGGTCAGCGCGGGGTTGGTCAGAGCCGGATCGGTCAGTGAGGGAGCGGTCGCGGTCACGCCGGGAACCGTCGCGCTCGGGGCCGTCAGGCTGGGAGCCGTCAGGCCGGGTGTGGTGAGCCCGGGCGCGGTCAGGCTGGGCGACGTCAGCTCGGGCGTGGTGAGCGCCGGCGTGGTCAGGCCCGGAGAGGTCAGCGTGGTGGGCGAGCTCGCGCCCGTTCCGGTCAGGACGCCGGTCGGCATAGGCGGAAGGTTGATGCCGAACTGCGAGAGGCCCTGGGTCAGGGCGGACATCAGCTCGTTCGGAAGATCCGTGATCGTCGCCGCCTGGACGAATTCGCGGTGCTGGGGGGCCGGCTTGGTGGCCTCCGTCAGCTCGGTCACGGCGACTACTGCTGCGGGACTCGCGACTGCCAGGGCCAGGACTGCGCTCGTGGCTGTCGACAGCCTGCGTCGACGTCGGTTCGGCACGGAAGTCTCCTCAATACATGGGCTACGACTATTAGTGGTCGCTTGTGGTTCGGCTAGGCGATTCAGGTGAACAGCCCAGGTCGTGCACTGTCGGTAGTCGAAACCGACGTGATCGACGGTACTGATGTGACTTCTGAGGCGAAAGTGACGATATGTAATCGTGAGCCGATCGCAATATTCGGCTCCTGTCGGATTCGGGCGGTGCGCTCGCGGTCGGATACCCTTGCTGCCGATGACCACGCCTGTTTCTCCGGTCGCTCCGCTCTCCGGAGCCCGTTTTGACCTCTTTGTCGTCGGCTCCGGATTCTTCGGCCTGACGATTGCCGAGCGCGTGGCAACACAGCTGGACAAGCGGGTGCTGGTCATCGAGCGCCGCCCGCACATCGGCGGTAACGCCTACTCGGAGGCCGAGCCGCAGACCGGTATCGAGGTGCACAAGTACGGCGCGCACCTGTTCCACACCTCCAACAAGCGGGTCTGGGACTACGTGCGTCAGTTCACCGAGTTCACCGGATACCAGCACCGGGTGTACGCGATGCATGGCGGGCAGGCCTATCAGTTCCCGATGGGGCTGGGGCTGGTGTCGCAGTTCTTCGGCAAGTACTTCACCCCCGATGAGGCGCGACAACTGATCAGGGAGCAGGCCGCCGAGATCAAGACCGAGGACGCGCAGAACCTCGAAGAGAAGGCCATCTCGCTGATCGGGCGCCCGCTCTACGAGGCGTTCGTCAAGGGCTATACGGCCAAACAGTGGCAGACCGATCCCAAGGACCTGCCCGCGGCCAACATCACCCGGCTTCCGGTGCGCTACACGTTCGACAACCGCTACTTCAACGACACCTACGAGGGGCTGCCCGCCGACGGCTACACCAAGTGGTTGGAGAACATGGCCGCCGACGACCGCATCGAGGTCCGGTTGGACACCGACTGGTTCGATGTCCGCGACCAACTGCGCGCCGAGAACCCCGATGCGCCGGTCGTATACACCGGTCCGCTCGACCGGTACTTCGACTATGTCGAGGGACGGCTGGGGTGGCGAACCCTCGACTTCGAGATGGAGGTGCTCGACACCGGGGACTTCCAGGGCACGCCGGTGATGAACTACAACGATCTCGATGTGCCCTACACCCGGATCCACGAGTTCCGGCACTTCCACCCCGAGCGCACGTATCCGACCGACAAGACGGTCATCATGCGCGAGTTCTCCCGGTTCGCCGACAACGACGACGAGCCCTACTATCCGATCAACACCGAAGCCGACCGCGCGTTGCTGGCCGCTTACCGGGCCCGAGCGAAGGCCGAAACCGCTTCTGCCAAGGTGTTGTTCGGGGGCAGGCTGGGGACCTACCAGTACCTGGACATGCACATGGCTATCGCCAGCGCGTTGAGCATGTACGACAACACACTCGCACCGCACCTGCGTGACGGTGCACCACTGACCGAACCAGGCCCAGAAAGCAGTAGCGCATGAGCGAGATTCCCTCCGGCGCACTGGAATCCGTGGAATCGAAGGCGGTCAGCCTGCTGGCCCGCGTCATTCTGCCGCGTCCAGGCGAACCGCATGACGTCCGCAAGCTCTACATCGAGGAAGCGGAAACCAACGCCAAGCGCGCACACGCGCCGTCGCGCACCGAACTCGAGATCGGCACCGAATCGCAGGTGTCGTTCGCGACCTACTTCAACGCGTTCCCGGCCAGCTACTGGCGGCGTTGGTCGATCCTGCAGTCGGTGGTGCTGCGGGTCGAGTTGACCGGCAGCGCGCGTGTCGACGTCTACCGGTCGAAGGCCACCGGCGCGCGGATCACCGTCGGTGGCGCCCCGATCGTCAGCGAGCGCGACGGTGAACCCGCCCACGTCGAGTTCGAGGTCGAGCTGGGCCCGTTCGAGGACGGTGGCTGGATCTGGTTCGACATCGCCACCGATGCAGCCTCGACGCTGCACCACGCCGGTTGGTACGCGCCGGTGCCGGCACCGAGCCGGGCCAACATCGCCGTCGGCATCCCCACCTTCAACCGTCCCGCGGACTGCGTCAACGCGTTGGCGGCGCTGACGTCCGATCCGTTGGTGGACGAGGTGATCAGCGCCGTCATCGTCTCCGATCAGGGGACCAACAAGGCGAAGGACCATCCGAACTTCGGCGAGGCGGCGGCCGCCCTCGGGAACCGGTTGACCATTCACAACCAGCCGAACCTCGGGGGCTCCGGCGGCTACAGCAGGGTGATGTACGAGGCGCTGAAGAACACCGACTGCGAACAAATCCTGTTCATGGACGACGATATCCGCGTCGAGCCCGACTCGATCCTGCGGGCGTTGGCGATGAACCGGTTCGCGAAGACGCCGACACTGGTCGGCGGCCAGATGCTCAACCTCCAGGAGCCCTCGCACCTGCACGTCATGGGGGAGATGGTCGACTCCGAGAACTTCATGTGGACCAACGCGGTCAACACCGAGTACGACCACAATTTCGCCAAGCACGCTCTGGCGGACGAGGATTCAGCGCGTAGCAGGTTGCTGCACCGCCGCATCGACGTCGACTACAACGGCTGGTGGATGTGCATGATCCCGCGTCAGGTCGCCGAGGAGCTCGGCCAGCCGTTGCCGCTGTTCATCAAGTGGGACGACGCCGACTACGGCCTGCGCGCCGGTGAGCACGGTTATCCGACCGTCACGCTTCCCGGCGCCGCGATATGGCACATGGCGTGGAGCGACAAAGACGACGCGATCGACTGGCAGGCGTACTTCCACTTGCGCAACCGGTTGGTCGTCGCCGCGCTGCACTGGGACGGCAACGTCAGCGGCCTAATCGCCAGCCATCTGAAGGCAACACTCAAACACCTTCTGTGCCTTGAGTATTCGACAGTCGCGATTCAGAACAAGGCGATGGACGATTTCCTGGCCGGGCCCGAGCACCTGTTCTCGATCCTGGAGTCGGCGCTGCCCGAGGTGCGCAAGATGCGCCAGCAGTACCCGGACGCGGTGGTGCTGCCGAGCGCGGCCGAGCTGCCGACGCCGTCGGACAAGCGCTGGCGCAAGAAGGTGCGGATCCCCACCAACGCGGTGGCCATCTCGACGCGGTTGTCGCGCGGCGTGATTCACCAGCTGCGGCCGCATGACCCCGAACACCATCGGCGGCCCCAGATCAACGTCGCCACCCAGGACGCCCGGTGGTTCTCGCTGTGCCGGGTGGACGGCGTCACCGTGACAACGGCCGACGGCCGCGGTGTCGTGTACCGCCAGCGCGACCGCGAGAAGATGTTCGAGCTGCTGCGCGAATCGCTCAAGCGCCAGGCGCGCCTCGCACGCAAGTTCAACCGGATGCGCAAGGTCTACCGCGAGGCGTTGCCGACTCTGACGAGCAAGCAGAAGTGGGAGACGGTCCTTTTGGAGTCGCCTGCACATGGATGAGAGCTCTCTCCTGAGCCCTGCGGTCGGGGACGCAGCTCTTCGCCCGCGGGACCAGCGCGGCGAGGAGGCCGCTCTGGTCGCGGTGCAGTCCGCGCTCGGTGACCGCCCCGCGGTCCTTTCGGCGGCGCGCGCGTTGTCCCATTTCGGCGAGCACAGCCTCGGCTGGTTGGCAATCGCCCTGTTGGGGGCGCTCTTTCAGGCCGACCGTCGGCGGGACTGGCTGGCCGTGGGCGCAGGTGCGTTCGCCGCACACGCCGCAGCGGTGTTGATCAAGCGGGTGGTCCGCCGGGAACGGCCGCACCATCCCGCGATCTCGGTCAATGTCGGCACGCCGAGCCGGCTGAGCTTCCCGTCCGCGCACGCGACGTCGACCACGGCGGCGTCGGTGCTGATGGCCAGGGTCACCGGGTTGCCGCTGCCTGCGCTGCTGGTGCCGCCGATGGCGTTGTCGCGGTTGGTGCTCGGCGTGCATTACCCCAGCGACGTCCTCACCGGCGTCGCGGTCGGGGCAGTCGTCGCGAAGGCCGTCGGCACGGTGGCCGACCGCGCCGAAGGGAACGCATGAGCATCTCCAGTGACAGCAGCGCAGAGAGCGTACGGCCGATGAATGGACAACCGGCACCGCAGAAGGGCCCGCCGCGCAACGCCGCGACGGGTCTCATCAAGGCGATCCGACCGCGGCAATGGGTGAAGAACCTGCTCGTGCTGGCCGCGCCGATCGCCTCCCTCGGCGGCGATGTCCAATACGACTACGGCAGCGTCGCGATCAACATCCTGATCGCGTTCGTGACGTTCTCGCTGGCCGCCTCGTCGATCTATCTGGTCAACGACGCCCGCGACGTGGAAGCCGATCGTCAGCATCCCACGAAGCGGTTCCGGCCGATCGCTGCCGGTGTGGTCCCGGAATGGTTGGCCTACACCGCAGCTGTGGTGTTGGCGGCCGCGGCGCTGGCCATCTCGGTGCTCGCCTCGACCAACCTGACGGTGGTCATCGCGGTTTACATCGGCATGCAGTTGGCGTACTGCTTCGGCCTCAAACACCAAGCGGTGCTCGACATCTGCATCGTGTCGTCGGCGTACCTGATCCGCGCCATCGCGGGCGGCGCCGCGGCGGGCATCCCGCTGTCGCAATGGTTCCTGCTCGTGATGACGTTCGGTTCGCTGTTCATGGTGGCCGGCAAGCGGTATGCCGAACTACAGCTCGCCGAACGCACGGGTGCCAAGATCCGCAAGTCGCTGGAGAGCTATACCGCGTCGTATCTGCGCTTCGTGTGGACGTTGTCGGCCACGGCGATGGTGCTCTGCTACGGCCTGTGGGCCTTCGAACGTGACGGCACCACCGCATCGTGGTATGCGGTCACGATCATTCCGATCACCATCGCAATCCTTCGGTACGCGGTCGACGTCGACGGCGGATTGGCCGGGGAGCCCGAGGAGATCGCGCTCAAAGACCGGGTACTGCAGCTGTTGCTGCTGGCGTGGATCGGGACCATCGGTGCCGCCGTCTTCCTCAGCTGAGACCCTCCGCCGACCGGTGCCGGGCGGGTGGGTCGGTGAGATCGAACGCAGCCTCGCCCGCTGGCCAGCGTTCCGTTACGACAACACGGTCCGGATCAGCCTGTGGATCAGCGTGCTGGTGGTCGTGGCGCTGTTCGGCTGGGGCGCATGGCAGCGGCGCTGGATAGCCGACGACGGCCTGATCGTGCTGCGCACCGTGCGAAACCTGTTGGCAGGCAATGGGCCGGTGTTCAACGCCGGTGAGCGCGTCGAGGCCAACACCTCGACCGTGTGGACCTACCTGGTCTACCTCGGCGCGCTGGTGGGTGGTTCCGTGCGGCTGGAGTACGTCGTGCTCGTGCTGGCGCTGGTGCTCACCCTGTTGGGTGTGGCGTTGGTGATGTTGGGCACCGGCCGGTTGTATGCGCCGAGCCTGCAAGGCCGGCGTGCGCTGATGCTGCCTGCGGGCGTGCTGGTCTACATCGCGCTTCCGCCCGCGCGCGACTTCGCCACCTCCGGTCTCGAAAACGGTTTGGTGCTGGCGTATCTGGGCCTGCTGTGGTGGATGATGGTGTGCTGGTCCCAGCAGCTGCGCGGCCACCGGACGACTCCTGCCCCTGTCCTCCGCGGAGGCGCACCGACAATCCGCAGACAACCCCTCGGACCCCAGGCGCCACCCCCGGCAGGCGGAACCTTCGACATCGCACTGGCTTTCGTTGCGGGCCTGAGCGTGCTGGTTCGGCCCGAGCTCGCCCTGATCGGCGGGTTGGCTCTCGTCATGATGCTGATCGCGGCGCGCGACTGGCGCCGCCGCGCGGTGATCATCGTCGCCGGAGGCCTGCTTCCGGTGGCCTATCAGATCTTCCGGATGGGCTACTACGGCCTGGTGGTCCCCAATACCGCGGTGGCCAAGGACGCCAGCGGAGCGAAATGGTCGCAGGGCTTCGTCTATCTGGCGAACTTCAACCAGCCCTACCTGCTGTGGGCGCCGGCGATCCTGCTCGCCGGGCTCGCGGGGGTCGTGTGGGTGATCCGCGGACGTCCCCGACCGAACCGCGCCGCGATGGCCTCGGGCTCCGGACGCCTGGCGCGGATGGTGCAGAGCCCCGCCGCCGTGGTGATCTTCTTCCTCGTCAGCGGTCTGCTGCAGGCGATCTACTGGATCCGCCAGGGTGGGGACTTCATGCACGGCAGGGTGCTTTTGACCCCGCTGTTCGTCATGCTGGCGCCGGTCGCGGTGATCCCCGTCGTCCTCCCCGACGAAGCCAGGATGGCGCGCGGCGCGGGCTATCTGTTCGTCGGCGCCACCACCGTGCTGTGGCTGGCGGTCGCCGGATGGGCGCTGTGGGCGGCCAATTCGCCGGGAATGGGCCGGGACGCCACCCGCGTCACGTACTCCGGCATCGTCGACGAGCGGCGGTTCTACTCCCAGGCCACGGGCCATGCGCACCCGCTGACCGCCGCTGACTACCTCGACTATCCGCGGATGCGCGCGGTGCTCGAGGCGTTGGAGAACACACCCGACGGTGCCCTGCTGCTGCCGTCGGGCAACTACGACCAGTGGGACGTGGTACCCGCGCTGCCGCCGCCACCGGACGCGCCGGAGGACTACCAAGGTCCGCACACGGTCTTCTTCACCAACCTCGGCATGCTGGGCATGAACGTCGGACTCGACGTTCGCGTCATCGACCAGATCGGGCTGGCCAATCCATTGGCCGCACACACCGAGCGCCTCGAGGACGGCCGAATCGGCCACGACAAGAACCTTTTCGCCGACTGGGCGATCGCGGAGGGGCCGTTCCTCAAAGAGCCGCCCTTCATTCCGGGTTACATCGACGAAGACTGGGTCAGACAGGCCGAGGCGGCGCTGAAGTGTCCGGAGACCGACGCGATGCTGAACTCGGTGCGCGGCCCGATGAGCCCGCGTCGGTTCCTGTCCAATCTCGTGCACGCCTACCAGTTCACGCAGTACCGGATCGACCGCGTGCCCCTCTATGAGATCGAACGCTGTGGGTTACCCGTTCCGGAACCGGAATCCGAGCCGTACACGGGCATGCCCGCCACGGGTCCGTAACGCCGCGACCCCTCCGGGCCGATAAACAGACGCGAACTGCTCTTTTCGCGGCGCCCGAGATACGAACGGATGGATCGACCTGTGCGAACTTGGCTTCGCCGCGTACTGGCGGCGACAGCCGCGGCCGTGGCGCTGCCGAGTGCGGCTGCCGTGGTCGGTGCGGCGCCGCCGGCGGGCGCGTTCTCCCGCGAGGGACTTCCCGTCGAGTACCTCGACGTCTACTCCCCGGCGATGAGCCGCATCGTGCGCGTCCAATTCCAGCCTGCCGGAACGGAATCGGGCGATCAGAGGGCGGTGTACCTCCTGGACGGCATGCGGGCCCGCGACGACTACAACGGCTGGGACATCGAAACCGCCGCATTCGAGTGGTTTTTCGAGTCGGGGGTGGCCACCGTGATGCCGGTGGGCGGGGAGGCCAGCTTCTACGCCGACTGGTACACGCCTTCGAGTTTCAACAGCCAGCCCTACACATACAAATGGGAGACCTTCCTGACCGACGAGCTGCCCGCCTGGCTGGCCGCCAACAAAGACGTCTCCACCACCGGCAATGCGGTCGTGGGCGTGTCGATGTCGGGCAGCGCGGCGCTGATCCTGTCGGCCCACCACCCGCATCAGTTCGCTTATGCTGCGTCGCTTTCGGGGCCCCTGAACACGTCGGCGCCGTCGATGCAGCAGGCGATTCGGGTGGCCATGCTCGACGCCGGCGGTTACAGCGTCGACAACATGTGGGGTGCGCCGTGGGACGGGGCGTGGAAGCGTCACGACCCGGTCCACCAGGCGGCCAGGTTGGCGGCCAACAACACTCGCCTCTGGATTCACTGTGCCCCAGGCGGATCCGCGCCGTCAGAAGCCGACACCGACCCGAACCAGACCTTCGACGCCCGCAGCCTGGAATCGATGGCGCTGAAGAGCAACAAAGACTTCCAGACGGCCTACCTGACGGCCGGAGGAAACAACGCCACGTTCGAATTCCCTCCCCAGGGAAATCACGCGTGGCCGGACTGGGGTGCGCAGTTGCAAACCCTGAAACCCGACCTGGTCACAACGCTTCGTGGTGGAGCGGCGTGACCAGCGTGGACATCGCTCGAATGGGTAGATCACGCCGACGTGTGGTTGACTGCACGGGTTACGCGGCTTGCCTGAGGGGCGGTTCCGCGTGCGGCATACAACAGATGGGATAGATGACGCATGAAGTTCGTTGGCAAGATCCGGGGTGCCTGGGTCCGCCGGCTGGCGGGAGCCGCCCTGGCGGCCGCCGTGCTGCCGGGCTTGGTGAGCGCCATCGGAGGCTCGGCCACCGCGGAGGCTTTCTCTCGTCCGGGTCTGCCGGTCGAGTACCTCATGGTTCCGTCCGCAGGGATGGGCCGTGACATCAAGGTTCAGTTCCAGAACGGCGGGCCGAACGCGCCGGGCGTGTATCTGCTCGACGGTCTTCGTGCCCGCGATGACTTCAACGGCTGGGACATCGAAACCGCGGCGTTCGAGTGGTATCTGGACTCCGGCCTCGCGGTGATCATGCCGGTGGGTGGCCAGTCCAGCTTCTACAGCGACTGGTACAAGCCGGCCTGCGGCAAGGCAGGTTGCTCGACCTACAAGTGGGAGACGTTCCTGACTCAGGAACTGCCCGCGTACCTCGCGGCCAACAAGGGCGTGAACCCGAACCGCAATGCCGCAGTCGGCTTGTCCATGGCCGGATCGGCCGCGATGACGCTGGCGATCTACTACCCGCAGCAGTTCCAGTACGCCGCCTCGCTGTCCGGGTTCCTGAACCTGTCCGAGGGCTGGTGGCCGATGCTGGTCGGGCTGTCGATGGGTGACGCCGGCGGCTACGAGTCCGAGGACATGTGGGGCCCGTCGAGCGATCCCGCGTGGAAGCGCAACGACCCGATGGTCAACATCGACAAGCTGGTCGCCAACGGCACCCGCGTCTGGGTGTTCTGCGGTAACGGCAAGCCGGCCGAGATCAACGGCCGCGTCGCCGGTGACAACTTCAACGCGAAGTTCCTGGAGAGCTTCACGCTGCGCACCAACGAGACGTTCCAGGAGCAGTACCTGGCCGCGGGCGGTAAGAACGGCGTGTTCAACTTCCCGCAGGGCGGCACGCACGACTGGCCGTACTGGGGTCAGCAGCTCCAGCAGATGAAGCCGGACATCCAGCGCGTGCTCGGCGCCACGCCGCAGCCGTCGACCCCGATCGCGACCGAGGCCTCGGTCACGACGACGGACGCCGGTAACTGACTGGTACGGCAATAGGTTCATAGTTGGCGGCGGCGATCCTTCGGGGTCGCCGCCGTCGGCTTTCTTGCTTTCGCGTGCGCGGTGGCCTTTTGCTCCTCGCGTCCGCGGGGCCTTTTCCGACCACGCCCGCGCCGGTGTGTGATTGACTACCTCGCGCGGGGACAGCAGATCAATGTGAGGTGGGCGAACCGATGCAGGGGATCTTCCGGGCGATCTTGACCGTGGCGCTGGCCGCCGGTCTGTGGACCGCGGGTACGGCCGTCGCGCCGAAGGCCGAGGCGCAAGTCGAGATGCTGATGGTGCCCTCGGCGGCGATGGGACGCGACATCCCGGTCGCCTTCCAGGGCGGCGGCCCGCACGCGGTCGTGCTGCTCGACGCGTTCAACGCCGCACCCGACGTCAGCAACTGGGTCACCGCGGGCAACGCGATGAACACCCTGGCGGGTAAGGGCATCTCGGTGGCCGCACCCGCGGGCGGCGCGTGGAGCATGTACACCAACTGGGAGGCCGACGGCAGCCGCCAGTGGGAGACGTTCCTCGCCGACGAGCTGCCGAACTGGCTGGCCGCCAACAAGGGTCTGGCCCCCTCGGGGCACGGCATCGTCGGTGCGGCGCAGGGCGGCTACGGCGCGATGGCGATGGCCACCTTCCATCCGGACCGCTACCGCTTCGCCGGCTCCCTTTCGGGCTTCCTGACCCCCGAGCGCACCGGCGTCGACGGCGCCATCACCGCCGGACTCGCGCAATTCGGCGGTGTGGAGACCCGCAACATGTGGGGCCTGCCACAGCTGGGCCGGTGGAAGTGGCATTCGCCCAATGTCCATGTCCAGTTGCTGGCCGACAACAACACCCGGCTGTGGGTGTGGAGCGGTCCGGTCGGAGGGTGCACCGATCCGCCCGCGATGATCGGCTACTGCGACATCGCCGCGGGCACCAATCGCGAGTTCTACCAGCACTACCGCTCGGTGGGCGGCAAGAACGGACACTTCGACTTCCCGCCGAGCGGCAGCCACGACTGGGGTTCCTGGAGCGGTCAGCTCGCGGCGATGAGTGGCGAATTGGCGACGACGATCGCTTAGCCGGCGACCCGCTCTTTTGGAACCGGGGCCGTACGTCGGCAGCCGGTACCTTGGAGGAGTGCAACGCTCGGTACGGACGACTGCGGCAGGGTCGCTGCTGATCGCTTCGGCGACGGCGCTGCTCACCGGGTGTTCGGGCCCCGACGTCATGGCGGCCATGGGTTTGCCGACGTCGGAGACGGCGCCCGCGCCCGGGCAGCCCGCCGAGACCACGGCCCCGCCGTCGGCGACCGGGCACTCCAGCACGCTCGTGCTGACCGATCGCCAGCGTGGTTATCTCGACGCACTCACCGCGGCCGGGGTGAAGCCGTCGAGCGACCTGCTGGCGCTGCGTGTCGGGTCGTACGTGTGCCAGGCGCGTGCCGCCAAGCACGACGACCAGAAGGTCTGGGATTCGATCTATCCGCTGGTGCGTGGTGATGCGATGGACCACATCTCCGGTAGGGCGCCGACCGTCAACGTCGACGCGGCAACCGCCGATTACATTCGCATCGCAACCGAACGACTCTGCTAGCAGGAGCCCAACCGACACATGGCCACTACCAACCGGCGGAAACGCCACCGTATCCTCGCGCTCATCGCGGCCGGCGCGATGGCGCTCGTGGTGGTGCTGCTCATCATCATCGTCGTCGTGATCCTGCGTAAGCCCGAGGGCCCGACCGGCGTCCCACCCACGGGCGTGCCACCGACCGCGATCAGCCCGACCAAGAAGCCGCGGCCGGAGTTCCAGGATGCGAGCTGCCCCGACGTGCAGATGATCTCGGTTCCGGGCACGTGGGAGTCCTCCCCGCAACTCGATCCGTTCAACCCGACTCAGTTCCCGATCGCGCTGCTGCTCAACGTCACCAACCCGATCCGCGGGCAGTTCGGAAACGACCGGCTCGAGGTGTTCACCGTCCCGTACACGGCGCAGTTCCACAATCCGTTCTCGCAGGACGGACAGATGACCTACGACGACAGCCGCGCCGAGGGCTTCCACGCGACGGTCAAGGCCATGACGGAGATGAACGAGCGCTGCCCGCTGACCAGTTACGTGATCGCCGGGTTCTCCCAGGGCGCCGTCATCGCCGGTGACATCGCCAGCGATATCGGCAACGGGCGCGGCCCCGTCGACGAGGATCTGGTGCTGGGTGTGACGTTGATCGCCGACGGGCGACGGCAGACCGGCGTCGGGGTGGACGTCGGCCCCAACCCGCCGGGTCAGGGTGCGGAGATCACGCTGCGCGACGTGCCCATGCTCGACGGGATGGGCCTGGCCATGACGGGTCCCCGGCCCGGCGGGTTCGGCGCACTCAACGACCGGGTCAACGAGATCTGCGCCCCCGGTGACCTGATCTGCTCGGCGCCGCCGGAAGCGTTCAACATCATGAACCTGCCCAAGACCATCGACATCCTGCTCGGCGGTGCGGGCCAACCGATTCACGCGATGTACGCCACCACGCAGTTCTGGAGTCTTGACGGGCTGTCGGCCACCCAGTGGACGCAGCGCTGGGCACAGGAAACGATCGATAACGCTCCGCAGCCGAAACATGGCTGACCTGTGACCAGACCTGATTTGGACGGCGACACCACGTCACCTAACATTAAGAAAAAACTAAGAGCAGTAAGCGAATAGCCGACCGGTACCATTCTGCGGGGTGCGGGGCTTGGGGGCGGCTCGGAATAGTTAAGTGCAATCGGCATCGAGAAGCGTGTGCCGCTGACAGGAGAGTGCGATGGGGTTCCATAACCCGTTCATCAAGGACGGACTGATCAAGTTTCCCGACAACGGGAGCCTGGTCAAACACGTCGAACGATGGGCGAAGGTGCGTGGAGACAAGCTCGCCTACCGCTTCCTGGACTTCTCCACCGAGCGCGACGGAGTCGCCCGCGATCTGCGCTGGGCCGACTTCGGCGCCCGCAACCGCGCGGTCGGTGCGCGTCTGCAACAGGTCACCCAGCCGGGTGACCGCGTCGCGATCTTGTGCCCGCAGAACCTCGACTACCTCGTCGCGTTCTTCGGCACTCTGTACTCGGGCCGCATCGCGGTGCCGTTGTTCGACCCGAACGAACCCGGCCATGTGGGCCGCCTGCACGCCGTGCTCGACGACTGCCATCCGTCGGCGATCCTGACCACCACCGATGCGGCCGAGGGTGTGCGCAAGTTCTTCCGCACCCGCCCGGCCAACCAGCGTCCGCGCGTCATCGCCGTCGACGCGGTGCCCGACGAGGTCGGCGCCACCTGGGAGCAAGTCCCCGTCGACGAGCACACCATCGCCTACCTGCAGTACACCTCGGGCTCCACGCGGATCCCGACCGGCGTGCAGATCACTCACCTGAACCTGGCCACCAATGTGGTGCAGGTGATCGAGGCACTCGACGGGCAGGAAGGGGACCGGGGCGTGTCCTGGCTCCCGTTCTTCCACGACATGGGCCTGATCACCGTGCTGCTCTCGCCGATGCTCGGCCACTACATCACATTCATGACCCCTGCCGCGTTCGTGCGCCGTCCCGGCCGTTGGATCCGCGAAATGGCCCGTAAGGAAGGCGACACCGGTGGGACCATCTCGGTGGCCCCGAACTTCGCGTTCGACCACGCCGCCGCCCGTGGTGTGCCCAAGGACGGCGAACCGCCGCTCGACCTGTCCAACGTCAAGTGCATCCTCAACGGCAGCGAGCCGATCTCGGCGGCCACCGTGCGGAGGTTCAACGAGGCCTTCGGCCCGTTCGGATTCCAGCCCAAGGCGATCAAGCCCTCCTACGGTCTGGCCGAGGCCACGCTGTTCGTGTCCACCACGCCGATGGAGGCCGAGCCGACGATCACCCTGGTCGACCGCGACGAGCTCAACAAGCACCGCTTCGTTCCGGTCCCGGAGGATTCACCCAAGGCCGTCCCGCAGGCCGGCGCGGGCAAGATCGGCGTCGCCGAATGGGCGGTCATCGTCGACAACGAGACCGCCACCGAGCTGCCCGACGGGCAGATCGGCGAGGTCTGGATCAGCGGGCAGAACATGGGCACCGGCTATTGGGGCAAGCCCGAGGAGACGACCGCGACCTTCCAGAACATCCTCAAGTCGCGGACCAACCCGTCGCACGCCGAAGGGGCCACCGACGACCAGACCTGGGTGCGCACCGGCGACCTCGGCGCCTACTACGACGGTGAGCTCTACATCACCGGCCGCGTCAAGGATCTGGTGATCATCGACGGGCGCAACCACTACCCGCAGGACCTGGAGTACTCCGCGCAGGAGGCCACCAAGGCGCTGCGCACCGGGTTCGTCGCAGCGTTCTCGGTGCCCGCCAACCAACTGCCCGACGAGGTGTTCGACAACGCCCACTCCGGACTCAAACGCGATCCCGACGACACCTCCGAGCAGCTGGTGATCGTCGGTGAGCGGGCACCCGGCGCCCACAAGCTCGACATGGGTCCCATCGCCGACGACATCCGCGCCGCGATCGCGGTGCGCCACGGTGTCACCGTCCGCGACGTGCTGCTGACCCCCGCCGGCGCGATCCCGCGCACCTCGAGCGGCAAGATCGGTCGCCGGGCGTGCCGCGCGGCCTACCTGGACGGCAGTCTGCGCAGCGGGAAGATCGCCAACGCGTTCCCCGATGAGACAGACTGAGACTCCCCCCGAATATGGCTGATACACACGACGATTCGCAGCAACCCGAGATGCCGTCCGGCGACGAGCTCCAGCTCGCGCCCGAAAAGCCGGATTCTGATGACGCCGCCGGGGCGGCTCCGAAGGCCGCGCCCAGGACCGACATCACCGTCAACGAGATGCGCGAATGGCTGCGCAACTGGATCGGCAACGCGACCGGACAGTCGCCCGACTCCATCAGCGAGAGCGCGCCGATGGTCGAACTGGGCCTGTCGTCGCGCGATGCCGTCGCGATGGCCAGCGACATCGAGGACCTGACCGGCGTCACATTGACCGCCACCGTGGCGTTCCGCCACCCCACCATCGAATCGCTGGCGACGGTGATCGTCGAGGGCGAGCCGGAGCCCGACGACGCCGGCGACGACGACGAGGACTGGACGCGAACGCGCGACGTCGAAGACATCGCGATCGTCGGCCTGGCCACCCGCTTCCCGGGCGACATGAACACCCCCGACGAGACGTGGCAGGCGCTCATGGAGGGTCGCGACGCGATCACCGATCTGCCTGAGGGCCGTTGGGAGGAGTTCCTCGGCGAGCCACGCATCGCCGAGCGCGTCGCGAAGGCCCGCACCCGCGGCGGCTACCTCTCCGACATCAAGGGCTTCGACGCCGAGTTCTTCGCACTGTCGAAGATGGAGGCCGACAACATCGATCCGCAGCAGCGGATGGCGCTCGAATTGACCTGGGAGGCACTGGAAAACGCCCGCATCCCCGCGTCGAGCCTGCGCGGCGGCAACGTCGGTGTCTACATCGGCAGCTCGCTGAACGACTACAGCTTCCTGGCGATGTCGGACCCGTCGATCGCCCACCCGTACGCGATCACCGGCACGGCGAGTTCGATCATCGCCAACCGGGTTTCGTACTTTTACGACTTCCGCGGCCCCTCGGTGGCCGTCGACACCGCCTGCTCGAGTTCGCTGGTCGCCGCACACCAGGGCGTGCAGGCGCTGCGCTCGGGTGAGGCCGATGTCGCCGTCGTCGGCGGTGTCAACGCGTTGATCACCCCGCTGGTGACAGTGGGCTTCGACGAGGTCGGCGGGGTGCTCGCGCCGGACGGCCGGATCAAATCGTTCTCGCAGGACGCCGACGGCTACGCCCGTTCCGAGGGCGGCGGAATGCTGGTGCTCAAGCGGGTTTCCGACGCCCGCCGCGACGGCGACGACATCCTCGCGGTGATCGCGGGCAGCGCGGTCAACCACGACGGCCGGTCCAACGGTCTGCTCGCGCCGAATCCCGATGCGCAGGCCGAGGTGCTGCGTAAGGCGTACAAGGACGCCGGCATCAACCCGCGCGTCGTCGACTACATCGAGGCGCACGGCACCGGCACCATCCTCGGCGACCCGATCGAGGCCGACGCGCTCGGCCGCGTCGTCGGCAGGGGCCGGGCGGCCGACAAGCCGGCACTTCTGGGTGCGATCAAATCCAATGTGGGACACCTGGAATCGGCCGCGGGCGCGGCGAGCCTGGCGAAGATGGCGTTGGCCCTGCGCAACGACAAAATCCCGCCGTCGATCAACTACGCAGGCCCCAACCCCTACATCGACTTCGACGGTGTGCACCTCAAGGTCGCCGACACCGTCACCGACTGGCCGCGCTACAGCGGTTATGCGATCACCGGCGTCTCGGGGTTCGGTTTCGGCGGCGCCAACGCCCACCTGGTGTTGCGCGAGGTGCTGCCGTCGGACCTCGTCGATCCCGAACCGGAGCCGGAACTCGAAGCCGCGCAAGACAAGTCGTCCGACGCGAACGCTGTCTACATCGGCGGGGTGCGGATGGACGAGTACGGCGAGTTCGTCAATGAGGACGATGACGACGACGCCTTGGACCGCCCCGCGCACGCGCTGCAGGACGAGCCCGAACTTCCCGGTCTGACCGATGAGGCCAAGCGCCTGCTCGAGGTCGCCCGCGAGGAGATGGACGCCGAAGAGCAGGCCGCACCGGTTGTGCCGCTTGCGGTTTCGGGTTTCCTGACGTCGCGCAAGAAGGCCACGGCCGCCGAGCTCGCCGACTGGATCGACAGCCCGGAGGGGCGCGCATCGTCGCTCGAATCGATCGGGCGCGCGCTGTCGCGGCGCAACCACGGGCGTTCGCGAGCGGTGGTGCTGGCCCACGATCACGACGAGGCCATCAAGGGCCTGCGCGCGGTGGCCGAGGGCAAGCAGCACCCGAGCGTGTTCAGCGCCGACGGTCCGGTGACGAACGGGCCGGTGTGGGTGCTCGCGGGTTTCGGTGCCCAACACCGCAAGATGGGCAAGAACCTGTATCTGCGCAACGAGGTGTTCGCAGAATGGATCAACAAGGTCGATGCCCTCATCCAGGATGAACGGGGCTATTCGATCCTCGAGCTGATCCTCGATGACGCGGTCGACTACAC
This sequence comes from Mycobacterium sp. 852002-51152_SCH6134967, assembly GCF_001667105.1. Lineage (NCBI taxonomy): Bacteria > Bacillati > Actinomycetota > Actinomycetes > Mycobacteriales > Mycobacteriaceae > Mycobacterium > Mycobacterium sp. 852002-51152_SCH6134967. The sequence goes on from NZ_LZIK01000060.1 coordinate 27,934, forward strand.
CAATGAGACCTGTGAGTACCCCATCGAAGTCGTCCAGACCGTGATCTTCGCCCTGCAGATCGCGCTCGGTGAGTTGCTCAAGCACCACGGCGCCAAACCGGCTGCGGTGGTGGGCCAGTCGCTCGGCGAGGCCGCCGCCGCGTACTTCGCGGGCGGCCTGTCTCTGGAGGACGCCACTCGGGCGATCTGTTCGCGTGCTCACCTGATGGGTGAGGGCGAGGCGATGCTGTTCGGCGAATGGATCCGGTTGATGGCGCTGGTCGAGTATTCGGCCGACGAGATCGACACCGTGTTCGCCGATTTCAAGGATCTCGAGGTGTGTGTCTACGCCGCACCGACCCAGACTGTCATCGGCGGGCCGCCCGACCAGGTCGACGCGATCATCGAGCGCTGTGAGCAAGAGGGCAAGTTCGCCCGCAAGATGCAGACCAAGGGCGCCAGCCACACCTCCCAGATGGATCCGCTGCTGGGCGAGCTGGCCGCCGAGCTCGTCGGCATCGAACCGCATCCGATCAAGATCGGTTACTTCTCGACGGTGCACGAGGGTCGTTACCTGCGGCCCGGTGAGACCATCCACGATGTCGACTACTGGAAGAAGGGGCTGCGCCACAGCGTCTACTTCACCCACGGCATCCGCAACGCCGTCGACAACGGCCACACCACCTTCCTGGAGCTGGCGCCGAATCCGGTGGCGCTCATGCAGGTCGGCCTGACGACGGCGGCCGCCGGTCTGCACGACGCCCAGCTGATTGCGACGCTGGCGCGCAAGCAGGACGAGGTCGACTCGATGACCGTGGCGATGGCCCAGCTGTTCGTACACGGCCACGATCTGGACTTCCGCACGCTGTTCCCCCGGCGGTCCAAGGGGTTGGCCGGCGCGTTGGATTTCGCGAACATCCCGCCGACCCGCTTCAAGCGCAAACCGCACTGGCTCGACGCGCGGTTCACCGGCGACAGTTCGGTGATGATGCCGGGCAACCACGTCGCTACCCCGGACGGCAGGCACGTCTGGGAGTACGCCCCCAAGGGCGAGCCGGATCTGGCCGGGTTGGTCAAAGCCGCTGCGGCGCAGGTCATCCCCGATGCCAAGCTGGTCGCCTCCGAACAGCGCGCGGTGCCCGGTGAGGGCGCGCGGCTGGTGACGACGCTGACCCGCCATCCGGGAGGCGCCAGCGTGCAGGTGCACGCCCGCATCGAGGAGTCGTTCACCCTGGTGTACGACGCCGTGGTGAGCCGCACCGGCACCGCGGCGGCGCTGCCCGTTGCGATGGCGACGGGATCAGCCGTCGCCGAACAGGTTTCGGCGGCACCCGCCGACGAGCCCGAGGACGATGCGGCTCCGGAGATCCTGCAGGACAACCTGACTGCGGGTGCGGGTCTTGCCGCCGGCTTCGCGAAGTGGTCGCCGGACTCCGGTGAGTCGATTCGCGACCGCCTCGGCGCAATCGTGGGCGGGGCAATGGGTTACGAGCCCGAAGACCTGCCGTGGGAGGTGCCGCTGATCGAGCTCGGCCTGGACTCCCTGATGGCCGTGCGGATCAAGAACCGCGTCGAGTACGACTTCGACCTGCCGCCGATCCAGCTGACCGCGGTGCGCGACGCCAACCTGTATGCGGTCGAGAAGCTGATCCAGTACGCGATCGAGCACCGCGACGAGGTCGACCAGCTCGCCGAGGCGCAGAAGGGCAAGACGGCCGAGGAGTTCGCCGCCGAGCAGGCCGAGCTGATGGGCGGGGCGAGCACCGTCGCCGAACTCGAGGAGAAGCTGGCCGAGGCCGGGCACCCGCTGGGAACCCAGGACGACGACAAGGGCCGGGCCGAGGTGCTCAGCGGCGCCAGCCCGGACACCGTCGGCGCCCCGGCTCCGGATCCGCAGGCCGAGCCGTCCACACGGGCCATGGACATCCCGCCGCCCCCGACCGACCCGAGCGGCCCCGCGCCCCAAGCAGCGGCGGGCGGCCCGTCGAAGTCGACGGTCGCAGCGGCCAGCAAGGTGCTCACCCAGGAGGCGGTCACCGAGGCGCTCGGCTCCGACGTGCCGCCACGCGACGCCGCGGAACGCGTCACGTTCGCGACGTGGGCGATCGTCACCGGCAAGTCGCCGGGCGGCATCTTCAACGACCTGCCCGACGTCGATGACGCGACCGCGACCAAGATCGCCGAGCGGCTGACCGAGCGGGTCGACGAGGGCACCATCACCGTCGACGACGTCCGCTCCGCGAAGACCATCGAGGAGCTGTCCACCACCGTCCGCGACTACCTCGAGGGCGGCAAGGTCGACGGCTTCGTGCGGACGCTGCGCGCCCCGTCCCAAGACTCGGACCGGATCCCGGTGTTCGTCTTCCACGCCGCGGGCGGTTCGACAGTGGTCTACGAGCCGCTGCTCAAGCGGTTGCCCGCGGACACGCCGATGTACGGTATCGAGCGCGTCGAGGGCTCCATCGAGGAGCGCGCCCGCGAGTACGTGCCGAAACTGTTGGAGCTCAACGGTTGGACGGGAGACAAGCAGGGTCGACCGTTCATCCTGGCCGGCTGGTCGCTGGGCGGTGTGCTCGCCTACGCGTGCGCGATCGGACTCAAGCAGGCAGGGGCCGACGTGCGGTTCGTCGGTCTGATCGACGCGGTCCGTCCGAGTGAGGAGATCCCCCAGACGAAGGAGGAGACCCGTGCCCGCTGGGATCGCTACGCGCGCTTCGCCGAGCGCACGTTCAACGTCGAGATCCCCGAGATCCCCTATGAGGAACTCGAGGCGCTCGACGACGAGGGCCAGGTGCGCTACGTCCTCGACGTGGTGAGCCAGAGCGGGGTGCAGATCCCGGGCGGCATCATCGAGCACCAGCGCACGTCGTATCTCGATCAGCGGGCCATCGACACCGCCGAGATCAAGCCGTACGACGGCAAGGTCACGCTGTACATGGCCGACCGCTACCACGACGACGCGATCTACTTCGAACCGCGCTACGCCACCCGCAAGCCGGACGGCGGCTGGGGTGAGTTCGTCTCTGACCTGGAGGTCGTCCCGATCGGGGGCGAGCACATCCAGGTGATCGACGAGCCGTACATTGCGAAGGTCGGGGCTCACATGAGCGAGTCGATCAGCCAGATCGAGGCCGAAAACACCGATCAGGAGAAGCAGGGCAAGTGACGACCAAAACCACCGCGGAGCTGCTGGCCGATCTTCACGAGAAGCTGGAGTTGGCGAAGGAACCCGGTGGAGAGAAGGCCATTGCAAAGCGCGAGCGCAAGGGCATCCCGAGTGCCCGCGCCCGCATCCACTCGCTGGTGGACCCCGGCAGCTTCCTCGAGATCGGCGCGCTGGCGAAGACGCCCGGCGATCCGAACGCGTTGTATGGCGACGGGGTGGTGACGGGTCACGCCAGGATCAACGGCAGGCCGGTCGGCGTGTTCAGCCACGACCAGACGGTGTTCCAGGGCTCGGTCGGTGAGATCTTCGGCCGCAAGGTGGCCAAGCTGATGGAGTGGGTGGCGATGGTCGGCTGTCCGATCATCGGTATCAACGACTCGGCGGGCGCGCGGATCCAGGACGCGGTGACCTCCCTGGCGTGGTACGCCGAGCTGGGCCGCCGTCACGAGCTGCTCCGGGGGCTGGTTCCCGAGATTTCAATCATCCTCGGCAAATGTGCTGGGGGAGCGGTGTACTCGCCTATTCAGACCGATCTCGTGGTGGCCGTTCGGGACCAGGGCTACATGTTCGTCACCGGACCCGACGTCATCAAGGACGTCACCGGCGAGGACGTCTCGCTCGACGAACTCGGCGGCGCCGATGCCCAGGCCCGCTACGGCAACATCCACCAGGTCGTGGAAAGCGAGGCCGCGGCGTTCCAGTACGTCCGCGACTACCTGGAGTTCCTGCCCGCCAACACGTTCGACGATCCGCCGATCGTCAACCCGGGTCTGGAGCCCGAGCTCACGCCGCACGACTACGAGCTGGACTCGATCGTGCCGGACAGCGACAACATGGCCTACGACATGCATGAGATCCTGCTGCGGATCTTCGACGACGGCGACGTCTTCGATGTGGCCGAGCAGCAGGGTCCGGCGATCATCACCGCGTTCGCGCGGGTCGACGGCCGCCCGGTCGGGGTGGTCGCCAACCAGCCGATGCACCTGTCCGGGTCGATCGACAACGAGGCCTCCGACAAGGCGGCGCGGTTCATCCGGTTCTGCGACTCCTACAACCTGCCTTTGGTTTTCGTCGTCGATACCCCGGGCTTCATGCCGGGGGTGCAGCAGGAGAAGGGCGGCATCATCAAGCGCGGCGGGCGGTTCCTCAACGCCGTCGTCGAGGCCGACGTGCCGAAGGTGACCATCACCATCCGCAAGTCTTACGGCGGTGCCTATGCGGTGATGGGTTCCAAGCAGCTGTCGGCGGATTTGAACTTCGCGTGGCCGACCGCGCGCATCGCGGTGATCGGCGCCGAGGGCGCGGCCCAGCTGCTGGTGAAGCGGTTCCCGGATCCGACCGCGCCGGAGGTGCAGAAGATCCGCGCCGACTTCATTGAGGGTTACAACCTCAACATGGCCACGCCGTGGATCGCCGCCGAGCGCGGGTTCATCGACGCGGTGATCGAGCCGCACGAGACCCGGCTGCTACTGCGCAAGTCGCTGAACCTGCTGCGGGACAAGCAGATCACCCGCGTCCAGCGCAAGCACGGCCTCACCCCCATTTAAGATTCCCGCGAGCGTGCGTGTCTGCACACGACACGCCGCGAAATTTGGACACTTTGCGCGCCCTCGTCGCGGCGCCAGCGTGCGGTCAGCGCCGAAAGATCTTCAGATCGGCGGAAACTCGAGCCGCTCATCGACGAGCCCGGGGTCTGGCCTGGTGTCGAACGGAGCGAACCGCGACTCGCTGAGCCGGATCCGATGCACCACCTCAGGTTAGAGGTCGGCGCCGCAGCGCGAGCGACCGCAGAATGCGGACAGACGGCGGTGTGTCGTGCGCAAACACGGTCACTCGCGCAGTCGCGTCGACGACTACGGCTTGATGCGGATGTGGCCCGGGCTGTACAGACCGCTGCGGGTGGCCGTCCCGAAGTCCAGCGTCGCCGGCGTCGCCCCTTGCGCCTCAGGGGTCATCTCGAACCGGCGCAGCGAGCCCCAGTCCCGACCCCAGTCCTCCGACAGATACGTCGCCATCACGTGCGCGCGCAACAGGAGATCCGTGATCCCCAGCAGCCCGCCGTTGAGGCCGTCCTGCCACGTGTCGGTGTCCTTGCGCTTGGCGTTGTAGTCCGGAGTGATGCGGAACTTCGGAATCTCGGTCACGCCGTTGGCGTGCAACATCGGCTGTTGGCACGGGAACGCCAGGCCGACCGCCCAGTCCATCAGCACCGGCTGCTCGGAGCCGACGTACTCCTGTACCGATCGCAGTTCGGGAACCCTGGGCGGGGTCACCGCGAGCCAATCACCTGGCGTCAACGAAAGGTCTTCGGCGACAACGCGAACGGCGACGGCGTCGGAGGGTATCTGAGCGCGAGGGAACCGCAAGTTACGCCATGACGGGATCGGGCCGAGGTCGTAGGGCACCATCCGGCCTGCGGGCATCAGCGCGCCGTCCGGGCCCCGCCGTGCGTACTCCAATTCGACCGTCTCGCCCTCGGTGCGCCCGTTGAACACGCTGTCGCCGGTGATGGTCCCGGCGGCCGTGACGACGACCAGCGGATGCGCATCGTCGGGGGCGGGCAGTTCGTACCAGGCCGACGTCAACCTGCTCTGCTGCTGGGGCCCCTCGACGTAGGTGCCCGCCAACGGAACCCGGTTCGGGTCGAGTCCGTACGGCAGCGGCACCGTCGACCCGTTGACGCCGGGCTCGTCCAGCTCGGTGGGCTGGTCCCAGTCGTAGTCGGTGCCCGGCATCGGCAGGTTCATCCGAATCGCCTCGGCGACAATCTTTTCCGGAACACCGTCGGCGGTGAACCCGACGGTCCCGACACCGCCCAACGGACCCAACGGCCCGTACTCCCCGGGCAGGGGAGCCAGGAAGCCCTCGTTCGCGTCCGGCTCGACGAGCACGTCGTCGGCCAGGCCGCAGCCACCTGCGAATGCACGCAGGTTGGCCCACGCGTTCGAATAGGTGGGGTACTGGCGAACCGCCCCGACGAGCATCGATCCGACGAACACCACCACCATGAAGCCCGCGACGACCGGGATCGGCGCCGCGGTCAGCGCCCTGGCGATGCGCCCCTCTCCGCGCGTTCGCGACGAGAAGTGCAGCCAGGCCGCCCATATCGCCACGATCGCGAACAGCGCGAAGAAGACCGTGCTGACGGTGACGCCGCCGATGGCGGGTTCGTCGTTGTTGAACGGGACGCCGTAACTCGACACGTACCACCAGCCGTTGGTGGTCGCGAAACACAGTGCGAGAACGAACAATAGGGCGGCCAAAAAAGCCATCCGGTTGCGTGACCACTTCAGCACCGCAGGCGACACCAGTACGGTGGCCAGCGCCGCCATCGCCGCCCCGACCGCGGCGAACAGTCCGAAGTGGTGGACCCACTTGGTGGGGGTGAACATCAGGAAGAACACCGTGCCCAGGATGATTCCGATCAGCCGCCACGCGGGACCCCTGGCCACGCCGGGCACCCGCCCGCGCCGCAACATGATGAACATCGAGGCGAACAACGACAGCGCGGTGATCAGGAAGCCGAAGCGACGCGACAGCGATCCGTCCACCGTCGGCAGGATCAGGTAGTAGTAGCGCAGGTTCTCGGTGTACCACTCCTGGTTCGGGCCGACGGCGGTGCGAATTCTGGTCGCCTCCAACACCGTTGCGATGGTCTGGTCGAAGAAGACGACCGTCAGGATCACCGTTCCCGCGGCCAGCAGTGGCAACACCAGCGGCCAGACGCCCACCACCTGGCGGCGCCGCACCAGGATGCGCAACAGCGGTCGACCGCCTGCCAGCAGCGCGGCCACCGCGATCAGACCTGTCGGCTGGATCCCGAGCGTGAACGCCGCCGTGATGATCGCGAACGCCGCGGGAGTGAGTCGTCCGGAGGTGATCGCCCGCTCGATCAGCACGTAGGTGATCAGCGCGCCGGTGGCGATCTGGCCCTCGGGGCGCAGGCCGTTGTTGAACGGCATCCATGCCGCCAGCAGCACCAGCCCCGCCGCCCACAGCGCAGGCTTGCTCGCGGCAACAGCGGGACCGAGTCGCGGCAGCACCTCACGAGAAAGCAACAGCCAGCACACGATTCCGCACACCAGGTCCGGCAGTCGCATCCAGATGCTCGCGTCGCTGACGCTGGTCATCATCGCCAGCAGGTTGTAGTACCAGCCGAACGGGTCCTCGGGGCTGCCGAACCATCGGAAGTAGTTCGACATGTACCCCGCGTGACCGGCCACTCGGGCCATCCCGAGGATGTAGCCGTCGTCAGAGGAGTTGGCCCCGATCACGTGCCAGACCGCGAAGCCACCGACCACCACCACATCGGTGGGGGTGAACGTCCGCCACCGCTGCGGGATCAGCCGCCTCATTCGCCTGCCGTCCATACGATCCAGGCGCCACAGCGCGAGCAGTGCGATCGCCGTCGACACGATGGCCAGCACCATCGCCGTCAGCTTCAGCGGTGTCGGCTTGGTGGTGAACCGCGTGTCGATCTCTGCCGACAGGCTCAGCCCCGGCGGCGCAGGGCCGGTCAGGTCGGTGAACACGCCGACGATGGCGGGGCGCAGGTTCGGGTCCGGGAAACCGGTGTACTGCGGCGAACCGTCCGCCTTCGTCAGCCCGACGAAGTCGGCGAAGGTGCCCTCCTCCGAGGAGGTGATCTCGATGCGTGAGCATCCCGGGGTGTCCCCGGTGCCGACCACCCGGGCCCGGGGGACGCTGGCCACCACCACGTTTCGGTCGGTGATGTCGACACGCTGCGGGTTGACCGTGACGAACAGACTCTGCAGCGCGGCCTGCTTACCGTCCTTTGGCGCGGTGCCCAACACGACTCCGCCGCGCGGCGGCATCGAGCGGATCACCTCGCACGGCACGGTCACCGACATCCGCACCGGAGTCTGCGTGATCAACGGCGCGGTGACGCTGTTCAACTCGCCCTGCTGCGGCCAGTTCAGCGATGCGGTGGTCTGTTCCACCGGAAGCAGAGGAGTCGCCACCGACAGCACGAAGCCGATCAACCCGGCGATCGCCGCGACCCAGCGGGCGATCCGCACGTCGGAACTCGATGTCTGGCTCATGGCAGCGCCCTGATGGGTCCGTTACGGCTCCAACCGAACACGCGCACCGCCCCCTGCTCGACGATCGCGTCCGGCGCCTCGGATTCGGGCACCACCCGCAGGTACCGCTCGATCGAACCCCAGTCCCGGTACCAGTCGTCGCGCAGATAGGTGGGCACGGTCGAGGTGCGCAACAGTGCCTGGATGAACAGGAATGGACCGCCGTCCTCGGCGGACTGCCACTGGTTCGAGGACACGACCACCTGCTTGAGGTTCGGGAGGATGCGGTATTCCGGCAACTCGGCGATGCCGAGATGTTCGGAGAACGGGCGCTGGCAAGGGAAGTTCGCGGCCGTCGCGATGTCCATCAGCACGGGCGTCTGCGAGCCGAGGAACTGCTGCGCGGTGACGAGCACCGGCACCCGTGGCGGGGTGAACGCGAACCACTGGTCGGTGGACAGGTTCGGGTCGTCGGCGACGATGCGCGCGACATTCGCCTCGGGCGGCGCCGATGCGAACGGGAAACGCAGGTTGCGCCAGGCCTTTTGAGGACCGGGGCCGACGTCGATCGGCTGCACCTCGGCCAGCGGCTGATAGCTGCCGTCGGGGCGGTGTATACCCCACTGCAGCTTCAGCGACTGTCCGTAGTTGAACGAGCCGTCCTCTTCGTAGAACCAGATCGCCCCCGCGGCCGCGACGGTGACCAACGGCCGGTCCGGGGTGCGTGGCGGCAGCTGGTACCACGCCGAGGTCACCTTGGCCGCGACAGTGTTCTCGTCGTAGCTGCCCATCACCGGCGTGCGGTCGGGGTTGAGTCCGAACGGCAGGAACACATTCGAACCATTCACGCCGACGGGTCCGTAGCCTCCGCCGGTGCCTGCGGCGAAACCGATCCCGATGTTGGGTTCGTTCGGTGAGCCGTCGGAGTTGACGGTGCCCGGGTTGGCGGTGATCGGCTCGGGCGGTTCGAGGGTGTCGCTGACGCCGTTGGGGTTGAAGCCCACGGGGTCCTCCCCGCCGAGCGGTCCGTACTCGCCGAAGCGTTGGCCCGGAACCGGTTGCAGCATACCGGCGTTCGTGTCGGGCTCGACGAGCACATCGTCGGCCATCGCGCAGCTGGTGTCCGAGAGCCCGGACTTCAGCGCCGAGAAGTTCGCCTTGGCGGTGGTGTAGACGGGGTAGCGCTGCACGGCGCCCTTGGCCATGGAGCCGACCTCGAGCACCACCATGATCGTCGCCACCACCAGCAGCGGCGTCGAGGCGAGCACACGGTTGCGCTTGGTGTTGGCGACCTCCGTATGCCCTGCGTAGTCCATGCGGAAGTGCAGCCACCCAGCGAGCAGGCCGGTGATGATCGCCAGCGCGAGGAAGATGCCGGTGACCGGGATACCGGCGATCACCGGCTGCTTGTCGAACCACGGCACACCGTAGTTGCCGACATAGAACCAGCCGTTGATACCCGATGTCGCCCAAGCCAATACAAACAACAGCGCGGTGACATAGAGCGCGAGGTTGCGGCGGCTGTGTAGCCCGACGCGGCTGAACGCGAACGCCGTCACCGCACCGAGCGCACCCGCCAGACCGGCGAACGCGCCGAACTGCACCGCCCACTTGGTCGGCGTGAACGTCAGCAGCAGAAGGCCGATCGCCGTCGACCCGATCAGCCTCCACACCGGCCCGCGCGCCATGCCGGCGACACCGCCGCGCCGCAGTAGCACCGCGAGCATCCCGAACAGGCAGAGCAACAGCACCAGCACCGCGAAGCGCCGGGTCAGCGACGAGTCAATGCTGTCCTCGACGGTGAGGAAGTAGTAGCGCAGGAACTCCTGGTACCACGCGATCGTCGGGCCGACGACGTACTTGATGCGGGCCGACTCCGCCACCGTGGCCAGCGTCTGGTCGCGGAACACCACCACGAAGATCAGCGCGAGCGCGGACAGCAGCGCGGCCAACGGCGCCAGCACACCGTCCACCCGACGACGCACGCGGATGGTGCGGACGATCGCGCGGGCCCCAACAAGCAGGGGCGCGATCGCGATCAGTCCCTGCGGCGCCAACGTCACGCTGAACACCGCGACGACGATCGCCAGCGCGGCAGGCCACGTCCGCCGGGTGGCCACGGCGTTCTCCACCAGCACCCACACGGCGACGGTGCCGAACGCGATCAGCGGTTCAGGTCGCAGGCCGTTGTTGAACGGCAGCCACGCCGCCAGGAACACCGCCCCTGCCGTCCACACCGTCACCCGGTTGGCCGCAAGCCGACGGCCGAGGCGCGGCAGGATGCAGCGGCTGACGATCAACCAGGCGCCGATGGCCGCCAGCGTCGCGGGCACCCGCATCCACACGCCGGCGGTGCTGACCGAGGCGAACGCCGCGAGCACCGATTGATACCAGTCGAACGGGGCCTCCGTGGCACCGAAGAAGCGGTAGTAGTTCGCGGTGTAGCCGGCGTCGGCCGAGACGCGGGCGATGGTGAGGTTGTAGCCGTCGTCCGACGACAGGGCGCCGATGACGTGCCACAGCAGCAGGGTGCCCGCGACGGCCAGGTCGGCCGCCCAGTGCCAGAAGCCCACCCGCCAGAACCGCCGCCAGGCGCGCAGCACGCGGCGACCGCTGCGGAGCCCAATGTCGCCGCCGGAGCGGCTCCGGCGGTCCAACACCGCCATCGCGACGATCGACGCGATCACGCACAAGACCCCCAGCACCATGACGGCGAGCTTGAGCGCGGTGGGGGAGGTAATGAAGCGGGTGTCGACGTCGACGCGAGCCTCGAGTCCCTCCTGTGGTGCGACCTCCAGATTCGTGAAGACGCCGGCGACCTGCGGCTTCTCCTCGGCGGCCAGCGTTCCCACGGCCCCGGGCAGCCCGATGAAGTCGGCGCCGGCCTCGCCGGGGTTGGCCCAGATGTGCAGTGTGCTGCAGGCGCCGTCCTCCACGGCGGGCCGCGGCGCGACTGCGGCGACGGAGTCGCGGAACGCCACGACAACGAGGTCGGAGGTGGCGCGCACGAAGAGCCCGTTACGGCTGGCGTCGATGCCGCCCGGCGGGACGGTGGACAGCACCAGGCCGCCGTCGGCGGGCAGCGTGGCGACGGCCCGGCAGGGGATCGAGATGTCGAGGGCCTGCGGAGCGCCGGAGACCAGCGGGGCGGTGATGTCGCTGACGAATCCGTCGGGTCCGGTGCCTTGCGGCCACAGGATGGTCGCGGTGGTCTGTTTGACCGGCAGCAGCGGGACCAGCCCGCACAACAGCACACCGGCGATGCCTGCGACGACGGCGATCAGTCGCGCGATCCGATGGGCAGGCACGAGCGTCGATGGTAGGCGACTCGATCATCGGAGTCGGTGACGCCGGGCCATTATGCCTAGATCTGCTAGGGTACGACCTAGCAGTTCTAGGTATGGGAGCCGCTCGCGTGCACATCGACAAAGATCTTGTGGCCGCCTCCGCCACACCACTGGTGCTCGGCATCCTCGCCGACGGCGAGTCGTACGGATACGCGCTCATCAAGCGGGTCAACGAGCTGTCGGGCGGCCGAATGCAATGGACGGACGGCATGCTGTATCCGCTGTTGCACCGCCTGGAACGACAGGGCTACGTCTCGGCGGACTGGCGGGTGTCCGACGGCGGGCGTCGCCGCAAGCATTACGCGATCACCGCCGCCGGTCGAGAAGCGCTCGCCGAGCGACACCGGCAGTGGACGGTCGTCGCCGAGGCGTTGGACCGCGTGTGGAGCGGCATGTCCCCCGGCATGTCCCCGGGGTGGGTGTGATGCGGGCCGATACCGAACTCGAGTCGCAGATCGCCCGTTGGCGCGGCTATATCCAGCGGCACCGCGCGATCGCCGCAGCGGACGTCGACGAGATGGAAGACCACCTTCGCGAGCAGATCGCCGACCTGTCGTGCTCCGGGCTCGCCGACGACGAGGCCTTCCTCGTCGCGGTCAAGCGGATGGGCAATGTCGACGCGATCTCGCGTGAGTTCGCCCGCGAGCATTCCGACCGACTGTGGAAGCAACTGGTGCTCGCGTCTGAGAACACCGCCGACGGTCCGGCCCAACCCAGTCGGGAACTGCTCGTCGTCCTCGCGCTCGGGCTCAGTGCGGGCATCGCGGTCAGGGTCGGATTCGCTTTGCTCGGCGACGAGATCAGCTTCGGGCGCAACGCCGCGTTTTTGGTCTTCCCGTTTCCGGCAGCCTATTTCGCCTGGAAGCGCCGGCTGCGCTGGTGGCACTGGGCGTTACTCATGGCGCCCGCCGCGGTGCTGGCCGTCGCTGTCAACACGTATCCGTTCGGCGAAGACTTCTCGACGGACCCTGACACCGAGGTGCTGGCCGCTCTCCACACGCCGATCGTGCTCTGGCTGCTGGTCGGGCTGGCCTACGCCGGCGGTCGGTGGCGATCCCATTCGCGCCGAATGGATTTCATCCGGTTCACCGGTGAATTCGTCGTCTACCTCACGCTGCTCATGCTCGGCGGCGGTGCGCTGATGATGTTGACCGCCGGCGCCTTCGATGCCATCGGCTTGGATCTGGAGGATTTCGTCAGCATGTGGGCGCTGCCCATCCTCGTACCGCTGGCGGTGCTCGTAGCGGCGTGGCTGGTCGAGGCCAAGCAAAACGTCATCGAGAACATCGCACCGGTGCTCACGCGGGTGTTCACGCCGCTGACGATCATCATGCTGCTCGCGCTGCTGGTGGCATTCTCGGCGGCCGGCAGCGTCATCGGCGTGGACCGCAACTTGCTGATCCTGATGGATCTCATCCTGATCCTGGTACTCGGTTTGTTGCTGTATGCGATCTCCGCGCGCGATCCGCTTGCCCCGCCCGCTGCGTTCGACTGGCTCCAACTGGTTCTCGTGTTCAGCGCGCTGGCCGTCGACGCGCTGATGCTCATCGCGATGCTCATGCGCATCGTCGAGTTCGGCTACAGCCCGAACAAGGTCGCCGCGCTCGGGATGAACCTCGTGCTGCTGGTCAACCTCGTCTGGTCGGCGTGGCTGGTGCTCGGCTTTGTCCGGCGACGGCGACCGTTCGGCGACATCGAGCGCTGGCAGACCCGCTACATCCCGATTTACGGGGTGTGGGCCGCGTTCGTGGTGCTGGCACTGCCGCCGCTGTTCGGCTTCGTCTGACCCGGGGGCCTTGTGCGCTCTAACGGGTCATTTCCACGCACCACGTGCGTGCGATCCACCCGTTAAGGCCCGCAAGCTCAGGACAGGCGCAGCGGCGCCGGGCTCCACAACCCGCTGCGCGTCGCCGTGCCCAGGTCCAGGCGCGCCTCCGCGGCGTTCGGATACCACGGCGTGAGCTGCTGCAGCGAGCCCCAGTCCCGGAACCAGTCGTCGTCCAGATACGTCGGCACCGTCGTGGCCCGCACCAGCAGTTCGGTGATGCCGAGCGGCCCACCGCCGAGGTAGTCCATCACCGGCGAGTTCGCCTCGGCCCCGAACCGGTCGGGCAGGATCCGCCACTTGGGCACCTCGACGACGCCGTTCTGGTGGCCGAACGGCCGCTGGCAGGGGAACGCCAACCCGACCAGCCAGTCCAGTAGCACCGGATCCGACGACCCGACGACGTCCTGAAGCGTGCGCAGCTCGGGGATCCGCGGCGGCGTCACCGCGATCCAATGCTGCGGGTCGAGGTCCTCGTCGGAGGCCACCAGTCGGATCTGAGTGGCTTCGGGCGGTATCGCGGACAACGGCGCCCGCAGGTTGCGCCACGCGGGGGAGGCGCCGACGTCGGCGAACCCGATCCCACCCCCGGGCTCGTCGGCGGCGGCCTGCTCGTCGGTCGCCCACTGCACCGTGACCTCACCCGCGTCGAACCGGCCGGCCGCCGAGATGACCAGCAGCGGGCCGGCGGAGTCGCGGTCCGGCAGCCGGTACCACGCCGAGCGCAACTGCGCGGGCTGCTGCGTGCCGGAGCGCCAGCTGCCCATCACCGGGGTGGTGGCCGGATCGAGTTTGTAGGGCAGCCGGGCCCGTGAACCGTTGACACCGGCGGCGGCCGTCGTGCCGCCCTCGGTCCCACCGTTTCCAGCTTGGTCGTCTTCGTTGTCGGTATCGGCGAAGTTGCTCGAGGTGCCCTGCCCGCTCATCGTCTCGTCGGCGGAGACGTCACTGGGAATCCCGTTGGGGTTGAACCCCTGTGCGGTGCCTGCACTGAGCGCCTCACCGACGGGCGTGCCGATCGGCCTCAGCATGCCGACGTTGGGGTCCTCCTCGACGAGCACATCCTCGGCCATCCCACACGTTTTGCCGGTCAGCGCTTCGAGGTTGGATCGGCCGACGCTCCACGCCGGGTACTGGTCGATCATGGCCAGCGTCAGCGAGAGCACCTCGAACATCACCAGCAGCCATGTGGCGATGGCCAACGGCGCCTGCAGCATTCGTTGCCAGCGCCGCTGTGGCCCGGGTGGCGACGAGTCGCGCCCGGAGAAGTGGAACCACGCCGCGGCGATCAGGGTCAGCACGGCCAGCCCGAGCAGGATCGTCGAGAAGCCGAACTTCCACTCCGGCATGGCGTTCGACCACGGCACACCGAAGTTCGACACGTACCACCAGCCGTTGACGGTGGCGAACGACAGCGCCATCGCGAACAGGACCGCGGCGCCGAACACCGAGCGGTTGCGGCGCGAGCGCATCGCCGTGGCGGTGACGGCGACGGCGGCCAGTGCGCCCAACGAGCCGGCCAGCCCGGCGAACACCCCGAAGTGATGGGTCCACTTGGTCGGCGTGAACATCATGGCGAAAAATGAGATGACCGTGATGCCGATAATGCGGCGGCTGGGTCCCAACGCCGTGCCGGGAATCCTGAACTTGCGCAACGACATCGCGACCGCAACGGCCAGCGCCAGCAACAGTGTGAGCACCGCAAAGCGGCGCGCCACCGAACCGTCGGGACTCAGCGTGAACAACCGCTCGTAGCGGATGTGCTCGTCGAACCAGCTCAGGCTCGGCCCGACCGCCGACTTGAAGGTGCTTGCCTGCATCTCGGAGGCCAGCGTCTGGTCCCGGAAGATCAAGATGATCGTGACGGTGGCCGCGGCCAGGATCGGCGCCAGCAACGCCAGATAACCGAAGCGTGAGACATGCGCGGCGACAATGGTTTTCAGTGGTCCGACGGCGACCAGCAGCGCGCCCACGGCGGCGATGCCCGTCGGCCCGGAGAACAGCGTGAGCGCACCGATGATGATCGCGATCGCCACGGGCAGCAGCCTGCTGGTGGCCACACCCCGCTCGACCGAGCACCAGGTGAGAAGGATGCCGAGGGCGATGATCGGTTCGGGGCGAAGCCCGTTGTTCAACGGCAGCCAGAACGCCAGGAACAGACCCGCCGCCGTCCACGCCGCCGCAGGTGTCTTCTTCACGGCGTGGCCCAGCCGCGGGATCACCTCACGGCTGATGACCCACCAGCACGCCAGCGCCATCACCAGCGTCGGCAGGCGCATCCACACGCTGTGCGTGCTGACCTGGGCCCACAACGCCAGCAGGTCGTAGTACCAGCCGAACGGCGCCTCCGGCGTGCCGAACCACCGGTAGTAGTTCGCCATGTAGCCGGCGTGCTCGGAGACCCGCGCCATCGTCAGGATGTAGCCGTCGTCGGCGGTGTTGGCGCCGACGAAGTGCCACCACACCAGCACCGCGGTGACGACGCCGTCGAGCGGTCGCAGCGTCCACCACCGCGGCGGTAGGAACCGTCTGACGCCGCGGCCGTCGGCGATGTCGAGAAGATGAAGCGCGACCAGGGCGATGACGGTCATCGCCACCCCGATGATCATCGCCAGGGTCTTGAGCAGCGTCGGCGACGTGCTGTAGCGGGTGTCGAGCGTCGCGGAGAACTCCAGACCCGGGGGCGCCGGACCGCTGAGGTCGGTGAAGACGCCGACGATCTGCGGGCGGAAGTCGTAGCCGCCGCGTTCACCGCGCAGCGGTTCACCGGGGTCGTCGTTCGGGATCCGTCCCGGACCCTGGACGAGGCCGACGAACTCGCCGGTCACCTTGTCGGCGTGCGCGGTGAAGGTCAGCCGTTGGCACTGCGGGCTGAGCACCTGATCCAGCGGCGCGCTGACCACCGGGGTGTTTCGCACGATCACCAGCAGGTCGTCGTTGACCCGCTCGATGAGAAGGCCGCGGTCGATGGCCTTGGGTGCCTGTTTGGGCACGGTCGACAACAGCACGGTGCGGCCCTGGGCATCGGGACCGGCCAGCCCGGCCGCCGCGCGACACGGCACAGAGATCTCGAGGTCGGTCGCGACGTAGCCGATGAGTGGGGCGTCCACGCTGCGCAGCACGCCGTTCTGCGGCCAGTTCAGTTCGGCGGTGGTCTGCGTGACCGGCATCAACGGCGTCGCGATGGCCAGCAGTGCGCCGAGCAACCCCGCGACGATGGCGATGAGCCGCACCGTCCGATGGTTCGACCCGACACCGGCTTCACGGACCACGGGGTTCGATCTTAATTGGGCTTGCGGATCGCCAACACGAACGGGCCGATGCTGGAGACCTCGAAGCGGGGGTCGTCGAACAATGTCTCGTCCAGGGCGACGTGGTAGCGGCGCACATTGGGCTGGTTCGGATAGACGTCGGAGGCCAACCGCAACGTGTAGGTGTCAGCCGCACCTGAAGGGCCGCCGCGGCGCATCAGGAATACCGTCGGCGGCTCCCACGGCAGCGTGTCGAGTGCCTCGATGAACTGGTCGGCGTCGGTCAGCGTGGCCCAGCTCTCGATGGCCTCGGCACGCTTCTCGAACTGCGCGAGGGGGTTGGCGTAGTGCGAGGTCAAGCCCTGGAAGCCGTAGTAGGGGTAGTAGGACAAAAAGCTGTAGTCGGCGGTCAGCACGACGGTCTCGTCACGGGGACGACCGGTGACCTCCGTGATCCTGGCGTCGATCTCGCGGTAGTAGCGCTCGGCGCCGGGCGGTCGCCGGTCCGCGCGCTGACCGTAGCCGTCGGTATCGGTATAGGCGACGACGATGTCGGACCGCAGCACGTCGGGGATGTCCTGGCTGTAGGTGATGGCGCCGATGGCGCCCAGCGTGGCCGCCGCCGCGACGACACGTCGCGCGTTCTCGGGCCGCACCCGCGCCGCGACTGCACGGGTGACCTCGATGAAGCCGAAGGCGCCTGCCGCGGTGAGCAGCACGGTCAGCGTCGGATTCAGTCGGAAGGACAACAATGTGGTGCCCACCAGCGTGGTCAGCATCGACAGCAGCGACCAGGCGTAGACGGCGAGCACCGCGATCGCCAGAGCGCCGGCCCGGGTAGAGGACCGCGCACGCCAGACCAACCACAGCGTGCCGAGCATGCACAGCGCTCCCAGCAGTGTGAAGTGCAGCATCGGGAATTCCAGCTGCGCGCCGTCGGTCGGCAGATAGTGCTGTGCGGTTCCGGAGTCGGCGGGCTCGCCGGAGAACGCCGCCAGAAGGTACGGCGCCCAGCCGATCAGCGCGATGGCGCCCGAGATGACCGCGATGACCACCAGCCGTAGCAGCGGTTCGATGCGTCTGCGCGCGACGGCCAGAAGCACCCCCATGATCGCCAATGTGAATGCGGCGTAGGCGAACAGCAGCGTGTAGAACAGCGCGGCGCCGCCGAGGAAGAGGCCGGTGCCGATGACGGCGGGCCAGCCGGCTCGCGTCCTCCCGCCCGCCACCCCATCCGGGTCGCCCCCGCGCAGACCCGACCAGGCGAGCACGAACACCGGCGGCAGCAGAACGCAGATGATGGCGGCGTAGGGCTCGGCCGGAGAGTATGCGAGCGTGGCTGCGGCGGTGGCGGTGGTCACGATGAGCGCGTACTCGAAGCGAATCATGGCCGCCCACAACACGAACGCCACCGCGATCGCGGCGGTGATCGACATGATCGCCCACGGTTTGAACATCTCCCACGCCGGAGTTCCGGTCAGCGCGGCCAGGCGGCCCCCGATCCAGAACCAGCCCGGCGGATAGAACGGCGGCAGACCCATGTAGGTCATATCGCGCAGCGCGGCGCTGTCGGCGAGCCGGGTGAGGTACTCGGTGCGGAACTGCTGATCGACCGAGATGCCGTACAGATAGAGCCTCGTTGCACCGAGCGGCATCGCCAGCGTCACCACCGAGAACGCTGACAGGAACAGCGTCGCCGCCACCTTCGCAAGCAGCTGCCGGCCGCGCCGCCAGACCCACCCGCTCGCCAACAACCCCGCCAGACAGGCGAACTGGCCCACCGTGGTCAGCGCGTGCAGCTGATTGGACGAGTTGTAGGCGGGCCACTCCACGCGCGCGATCGCGGCCAGCGAGACCACCGCGACGGCCATCGCCATCGCGGCGGCCGCCACCATCTGGCCGGCGACCTTGATCGGCAGGGCCCGCGCGCCGCCGCGCATCAGATGGGTAGCTTGCGGAAGATCGGCCGCGGGATGTGGCGTAACACCATCATCACGTACCGGAACGCTCCCGGCGCCCATACCAGTTCCTTGCCTTTGGCTGCCGCCGTGACGGCCAGTTCGGCGACGGCTTCCTTATCGACGGTGAACGGCGCTTCCTTCGCGCCGGTGGCCTTCCAGTGCTCGATGGTGGTCGTGGTGCGGACCTGACCGGGCCGGATCACCAGCACCCGAACTCCGTGCTCGCGCAACGCCTCTCCGAGACCAAGGTAGAAGCCGTCCAAGCCGGCCTTGGTCGACCCGTACACGAAGTTGGACCGCCGCACCCGCTCACCGGCCGCTGAACTCATCGCGATGATCTGCCCGAAGCCCTGGGCGCGCATCTTCTCGCCGATCAGCACGCCGACCGAAACCGCTGCGGTGTAGTTGATCTGGGCGACCTGCACGGCCTTGGACTGGTTCTGCCACAGCTCTTCAGCGTCGCCGAGCAGCCCGAAGGCCACGATCGCGACGTCGACATCACCGCCGCCCCAGGCCTTGTCGATCACGGCGCGATGTCCGGCGGTGTCAGTGCCGTCGAAGTCGATCCATTCGACGGACTTGGCCCCCGCGGCCGTCATCGCCGCGATCGCCTCGTCCTTGCGGGGGTGATTCGGCAGGTCCGCAAGGATGATGCGGGCATGCGCGTTGCGCAGGTAGCGCTCGCAGATCGCCAGCCCGATCTCCGATGTCCCGCCGAGCAGCAGGATGGACTGGGGGTTACCTACAGCGTCGAGAACCATCTACAGGAGCTCCAAGCGTCGTGCCATGTCGGATGCGAAGACGCCGTTCGGGTCGGCCTTGCGGCGCACGGCGATCCATTCGTCGATCCTCGGATACATCTTGTGGAACCGCTCCGCACTGACCCGGGAGTCTTTCGCGGTGTACACACGGCCGCCGAACTCCATGACCCGCTCGTCGAGCTCGTTGAGGAATTCGTTGATACCGGGCTTGTTCGGGAAGTCCATCGCTACGTTCCATCCCGCTATCGGAAAGCTCAGCGGCGCGCGGTTACCGGGCCCGAACAGTTTGAACACGTTCAGCGCCGAATAATGCCCGCGGGTCTGGATCCAGCGGATGATGGCCTTGAACTCCTCGAGCGCATCGGGCGGAACCAGGAACTGGTGCTGCGCGAAACCCGCTGGACCGTAAGCGTTGTTCCACCCGCTGACCAGATCCAGCATGTGGTAGAACTGCGACAGGTTCATGATCTTGCCGGTGTAGGTGCCGCCGAGTCGGTAGTACACCTCGCCGATCGCCATGAACGAGACCTTGTTCATGGCGCTGACGGGGAAAATATCAGGCACCGAAAGCAGTTGCGGTGCATCGAACTTCAGCGGATTCTTAGCCAGCTTCGGGGGCAGCTGATCGAGCGTCGCGAGGCTGCCGCGGCTGATCGCGGCCCTCCCGAGCTTCGGCGGCGGACTGATCAGGTCGAACCACGCGCTGGAGTAGGTGTAGCGGTCCTCGCTGCCGTCGAGGTGAACGGCGACGGTCTCATCCAAATCGCTGGTGGACACACCGTCGGCGATGAAGTACGCGGTTTCCGTGCGCGTCATCGCGATTCGGGCGCGCACCACGATCCCGGTGAGGCCGTTACCGCCGACCGTCGCCCAGAACAGTTCGGCGTCCGGCCCGTCGGGGGTGAGGGTGCGAATCTCGCCGTCGGCCATCAGCAGGTCCATCGACAGCACGTGATTGCCGAAGCTGCCTGCACTGTGGTGGTTCTTGCCGTGGATGTCGGAGGCGATCGCCCCGCCGACGGTGACCTGCCGCGTGCCCGGCAGCACCGGTACCCACAGCCCGAACGGCAGCGCGGCCTTCATCAGCTGGTCGAGGCTGACGCCCGCATCGATGTCGGCGACGGCTGTCTCGGCGCTGATCGAGTGGACCTTGTGCAGCGCGGTCATGTCCACGACCAGGCCACCGCCGTTGCATGCCTGATCGCCGTAGGAGCGACCCAGGCCGCGGGCGAGGACGCCCCGGTGCAGGAACGACGGGCTGGATGCGCTGCGGTCGGCGGCCTCGCGGACCGCGCCGGCGATCACGTCGATGTCCGGCGTGCTCAGCACCTGAGCGACCGACGGTGCCGTGCGGCCGAAGCCGGTCAAGGCACGCGAGGTCGTCGGTAAGTTCTCGGACATCGTGACGAGGGTACCGTGCGGACAGCCGGCGCCATGACCGCTGGATATCGCGCGGCCGGCAGCGGTGTCGCGTCAGCGTAGCCGGAAGATGACCGCACGCTGGACGACGAAATTGATCACCGTCGCCGTGCCCTGGGCGATGACGAACGCGACCGGCACCCGCCACGGTTTGTCGTCCCACGCCACGTACAGAACGTAGTTGATGCCGACCTGCGCGGCGTAGGTCACCGCATAGAGCGCACACACCGCGATGAACCGCGCGGTGCTCGGCGGCGCCTGAAAGGTCCACCGGCGGTTGATCAGATACGCCGTGGTGGTGCCCGCGATGAAGCTGAGCGTCTTGGCCACGTTGACGTGCAGACCGGCGGCGAGCAGGGCGACGTACAGGCCGAAGTCGACGATCGCCGAGAAACCGCCGGTGACGATGAACCGCCAGATCTGGGTGCCCAGGCTCAGGGTCGGCTGCATCGGGGGCTCGGCCACCCGGGCAGCTTACGCGGGATGTGCAGCCGTCGCGTCGCTAGGTTTCAGGTGTGCAGACCCGGTCCGGTGCGGAGATCGTCGTCGACGGCGACGTCGTCTACAAGCTGCACCGGCCGGGTACCAACCCGCGGGCACTGACGGTCCGACTCGGCATCGCTGCGAGCTCGGATTGCCTGCTCTCGCCGCTATCAACGCTTCCCGAGCCGGTCGCAGCGCGGTGGCGCACTCGATGGCCGCGCGTGCAACCCCTTGCCCCGCAACCAGAGTCGGTGCCGTGGTCAGAAGCCGGACAGCTGTTGGCCAGCCTGCACCGGGAGCCATGGTCGTCTCGAGTGCCCCCGCACGGCTGGCCGCGACGGCTGCGGCGCGCGGTTGACGTGCTGCGCTCCGACGGCGATCCGACGGTGCGACGGGCCGCGGCCGCCCTGCCCGACGCGGTGTGGCGGCCCGGCTCACCGGACCGTCCGCACACGTTGGTGCACGGTGACTGGCATCTGGGCCAACTGGCGCGCCCGCACGCAGATTCGCCATGGGTCCTTCTCGACGTCGACGACCTGGGTGCCGGCGATCCGGCGTGGGACCTGGCTCGACCGGCCGGATTCTGGGCGGCGGGACTGATCCCGGACGCCGACTGGCAAAGCTTCGTCGACGCCTACCGCGCCGCCGGCGGCCCCGCGCTGCCCGACGCAGACCCGTGGCCGGTGCTCGACGCGTTCGCGCGCGCGGCCGTGGTGCAGGCGGCGGCCCACCACCCTGACGAACTGTTGGTGGCGGCCTGCGCGCGGATGGGCTGAAGTTGGGTGGCTAGCTGGAGAAGAACAGCCGGCCGAACCCCTGCTTGCGGTAGTACTTGTTGCCGCGATGGCCCCAGCCCGGACCGTATCCGTATCCCGGCTGGGCAGGCGGCGGAGGCGGTGCGGCCTGCACGAACCGGTTCTCCATCTGAGTCAGCGACTCGAGCTCACCGAAGTCGAGGAAGATGCCGCGACAGGTGTCGCACTGTTCCAAGTGGATGCCGTTGCGTTCGTAGGTCCGCATCGAGCCCGCACACTTCGGGCAGGTCAGCGTGCCCGTCGGTGCGGACGGCGTGGAGGACGGCGGCTGATATGGCGGGATGCTCATATCCGCATAACGGCCGTAAGCGACGCCTGAGTTCCGCGGCGAGGAAGCTACACCCAATAGGCGACACGGCCGCGGTACTGCCGCATGGCGAACGCCGCGAAGGTCCAGCCGACCACGGTCAGCACGATCACCACTACCCAGTGGCGCAGTTCCTGGTCGGCGCCGAGCAGCGGGGCCCGCACGATGTCGAGATAGTGCAGCAGCGGATTGAGCTCGACGACCTTGGTGTACTGCTCGGCACCCTGCTGTCGCAGGGTGGACTCGTTCCAGATGATCGGGGTCATGAAGAACAGCAGCTGCACCAGGCTGACCAGCAGCGGGCTGATGTCGCGGTAGCGGGTGGCCAGGATGCCGAAGCACAACGCCACCCAGATGCAGTTGAGCACGATCAGACCCAGCGCGGGGATGACCGCCAGGTCCGTCCACTTCCACGGCTTGGGATAGATCATCGCGATGATCACGAAGATGATCATGTTGTGGGCGAACAGAATCATCTGTCGCCACACCAGCCGGTAGACGTGCACCGACAGCGGTGTCGGCAGCTGTTTGATCAACCCCTCGTTGGCGACGAACACGTCGGCGCCCTCCAGGATCGCCGCGTTGATCAGGTTCCACACGATCAGACCGAGGGTGACGTACGGAAGATGTTCGGAGAGCTCGAGTTTGAACAGTTTCGAGTAGAGCAGACCCATGGCGACCGCGGTGGCACCGGTGGCGATCGTGATCCAGAACGGGCCGAGAACCGAGCGGCGGTAGCGCTGTTTGATGTCCTGCCAGCCGAGATGCAACCACAGTTCGTGCTTCCCGAAGCCCTCAACCAGGTCGCCCCAGGCCCGGCGCATGGTCTTCGACTGCGCAGCGGCGTCGGTGAACGTCACGGCTGAAGCCTCCCGAACCTCTCCTTGCGGCCCATGCGCCGCAACCGGATCCACTCCATCAACCCGGCGGGGTCGCGGCGCGACACCAGAAAGAACCAACCGAAGCGCGCCCACTCCTGCAACTGCAGACGACGCAGCCCCGGCTGGGACAACAGATATCCGCGGTTGCGGTAGGTATAGAAACGCTTGGCAGCGTTTTCCGGAAACTGCGTGTGCATTCTGCCGCCGAGGATCGGTTTGAACTCGTCACCGCCCTGCGGATGCAGGTACACCGCGTCGAGGCAGGTGCCGAACGGTAACCCGGAGCGCACCAGCCTGCGGTGTATTTCGGTCTCGTCGCCCCGGACGAACAGGCGCAGATCAGGCACGCCCGTCGCCTCCAGCGTCGTCGCGGCGAACAGCGCGCCGTTGAACAGTGATGCGATGCCCGGCAACAGATCTGAACCGGATCCGGTGCGTAACTCGTCGACACGGCGACGCCACACTAGTCCACGACGCAGGGGAAAGGCCAGCCGCCCGGGATCGTCCATATCGCAGACCATCGGCGACACCTCGGCAAGTCCGTGGCGGGCGGCGCATTCGATCAGCGTGCCCAGCACCTCCGAGTCGGCCGGGCGGCCGTCGTCGTCGGCCAACCACACCCAGTCCGCGCCGAGCGCCAGAGCATGCAGTATGCCCAACGCGAAACCGCCCGCGCCGCCGAGGTTCCGGCGTGATCCGAGGTAGGTGGTGGGGATGGGTTGTCCGGCAACCAGTTCGGCGACGCGGGAATCGTCGTCGTTGTCGACGACGATCAGGTGGTCGGGCGCGCGGGTCTGGGCCGACACCGACTCCAGTGACTTCGCCAGGTCGTCGGGACGACGATGGGTGACCACCACCGCGCAGATGACGGAGCTGGTTGGCTCCTCGGGCAAGCCCTCGTCGGCCGTCATCCCTGTCGCGTCTCTTCGAGCACTTCCCGGACATGCCGGGCGGCGTCCTCGCCTTCATAGGCACGCACGACGTCCTCGATGCCGCCGGTCATCTTGATCGTGCCGTGGTCGATCCACATCGCGGTGTTGCACAGCCGGGCCAGAAACTCGTTGGAGTGGCTGGCGAACACCAGGATCCCGGAGCGCGCGACGAGTTCGGCCAACCGGGTCTGCGCCTTCTTCAGGAACTCGGCGTCCACCGCGCCGATACCCTCGTCGAGCAGCAGGATCTCGGGGTCGATGCTGGTCACCACGCCCATCGCCAGACGCACGCGCATACCGGTCGAGTAGGTGCGCAACGGCATCGACAGGTAGTCCCCGAGCTCGGTGAACTCGGCGATCTCGTCGATCTTGGCCGTCATCTGCTTGCGCGTCTGTCCCAGGAACAGGCCGCGGATGATGATGTTCTCGAAGCCGGAGATCTCCGGGTCCATCCCGACGCCGAGGTCGAACACCGGCGCCACCCGGCCGCTCACGGTCGCCACCCCCCGGGTGGGCTCGTAGATACCCGACAGCAGGCGCAGCAGCGTCGACTTGCCCGCACCGTTGTGCCCCACCAGACCCACCCGGTCGCCGAGTTCCAGCGACATGGTGATGTCCCGCAGCGCCTCGATGACCACGACGTTGGAGTCGTTGCGGCCGATCGCGCCGCCGGCCTTACCGAGGAACGCCTTCTTCAGCGAGCGTGACTTCGCATCGAAGATCGGGAACTCCACCCACGCGTTGCGGGTCTCGATATGTGGGACCAACGCATGCCCCTACAGGTACTGCCCGGTCCCCGGATGCGACGGACCGCCGCCGCGCATCGCCACTCCCGGTGGCAGCGCGCCTTGGCCCCGCATCTGCTCCAGCTGCTGCCGTGCCGCCATCTGCTGGGCGAACAGCGCGGTCTGGATGCCGTGGAACAGGCCCTCCAGCCAGCCCACCAGCTGGGCCTGCGCGATACGCAGCTCGGCATCCGAGGGTACGGCCTCTTCGGTGAACGGCAGCGTGAGCCGCTCGAGCTCGTCGCGCAGCTCGGGGGCCAGGCCGTCTTCGAGTTCGGTGATGCTCGTGCGGTGGATCTCCCGGAGCCGGTTGCGGCTGGCCTCGTCGAGCGGAGCTGCGCGCACCTCCTCGAGGAGCTGCTTGATCATGGTGCCGATCCGCATCACCTTCGCCGGTTGCTCGACGAGGTCGGTCAGCGACCTGCCGTCCTTTTCCTCGTCGGTCTCGGCTCCGGTGTCGGCTCTGCTGATGATCTCGATGTTGTCGTCGTCGGTCATACTCCCTGCGTTCCCTCTAATCTCCACGGCATTCGTCGCGCAAGCCTCGCGATGCCCTCGACCGCGAACCAACTAGCGACACTAGTCGGGTCGTGCACGGGACGGTCCGCACGCTGCGCACAGGCGAACCCCGGTCGGTGACCGCAAACCGGTCGCTCAAACAACTTCGGCAATCCAGCAAACGGTTCATCGGCGGCCACCATGGCGAATAACCAGGCGGGTTAACTTGAGGCCGCGTTCTGGCGATGTGGCAGACGTGACCAGCAACGACAACGGGTTTAGCACTCCGAATGCCAAGGTCACTGGACTAGTATGGCTGCCCAGCAGACCCAGTCCGACATGGCGGGTCGGGCCGAGTATCGGCCAGAATCGTGTGGGTTCGCGAACTCACGGACGCTCGAAGGTGGGCTGGCATGGCATACGACGTCGCCCGGGTGCGTGGTTTGCACCCGTCTCTGGGCGACGGGTGGGTGCGTTTCGACGCCGGGCACGGCATGTTGTTGCCCGACACCGTCGGCCGAGCTGTGTCCACGGCGTTCCGCGGGTCGATGGCCACCCCGGTCGGTCCGCACCCCTCGGCGCAGCGCAGCGCCGCAGTGCTGGAGGCCGCGCGGCTGGCCGTGGCCGATCTGGTCAACGCCGATCCCCGCGGTGTGGTTCTGGGCGCTGACCGGGCGATCCTGCTGACCTCGCTGGCGGACGCGTCGTCGTCGCGTGTCGGCCTCGGCTACGAAGTGGTGGTCACCCGTCTGGATGACGAGGCGAACATCGCGCCATGGCTGCGCGCCGCGAATCGCTATGGCGCCAAGGTGAAGTGGGCCGAGGTCGACATCGAGACCGGCGAACTGCCCAGCTGGCAATGGGAGAGCCTGGTCACCAAGCCGACCCGCTTGGTCGCAATCACTTCTGCCTCTTCGACTTTGGGTACCGTGACCGACCTGCGCGCGGTGACGAAACTGGCACACGATCAGGGCGCACTGGTGGTCGTCGACCACTCCGCGGCCGCGCCCTACCAGTTGATCGACATCGACGAGATCGACGCGGACGTGGTGGCGGTCAACGCATTGGCGTGGGGCGGTCCGCCCATCGGAGCCCTGGTCTTTCGCGATCCGGCGCTCATCGGCTCCTTCGGTTCGGTATCGCTGGATCCGGACGCACGCGGAGCGGCGCGGCTCGAAGTCGGTGCGCACCAGTTC
Source organism: Mycobacterium sp. 852002-51152_SCH6134967 (assembly GCF_001667105.1). Classification (NCBI taxonomy): domain Bacteria; kingdom Bacillati; phylum Actinomycetota; class Actinomycetes; order Mycobacteriales; family Mycobacteriaceae; genus Mycobacterium; species Mycobacterium sp. 852002-51152_SCH6134967. Next base: position 54,582 of record NZ_LZIK01000060.1, read on the forward strand.
GGTCTGCTGGCCGGAGTGGTGGCCAGCATCGAGTACCTTGCCTCCCTGGACGAGAACGCGCGCGGTACGCGCCGCGAACGCCTCGCGATCTCGATGCACTCCGCGAACGCCTATATGAGCCGGCTTTTCGACTATCTGCTGATCTCGCTGCGGTCGCTGTCGACGGTGATGGTCATCGGTGCGCCCGAATCGCGAATCCCCGTACTCAGTTTCGCGGTCAACGGCGTGCCCGCGGAGCGGGTGGTTCAGCGCCTGGCCGACAACGGCATCCTGGCGATATCGAATGCGAGTTCGCGCGTGCTGGACGTGATCGGCGTCAACGACATCGGCGGCGCGGTGACGGTGGGACTGGCGCACTACACCACCACCGCCGAGGTCGATCAGCTGGTGCGCGCGCTCGCTTCGCTGGGCTGACGGCAGCGCTAATCCGTTACGCGCAGAAGCACTTTCCCCGACACCTCGCCCGACTGCAGCAGCTCATGCGCCGCCCCGGCTTCCTGCACCGGGTACTCGGCACCGATGATCGGACCAACCTCACCGCGCTCGATCATCGGCCACACGTTGGCCACCACCTCGGCGACGACGTCGCTCTTGCTCCCCTTGCCGCTCACCGGGCGCGCGCGAAGAGCGGTGGCGATGACGCCCGCGCGCTTGCCGAGCAGCTTGCCGATGTTGAGTTCGGCCTTCACACCGCCCTGCATCCCGATGATCACCACTCGCCCGTCGTTGGCGAGCGCATCGATGTTGCGGTCGAGGTAGGCCGCGCCCATGATGTCGAGGATCACGTCGGCGCCGCCCTCGGCCCTGACGCGTTCGACGAAGTCCTCGTCGCGGTAGTTGATCGTCACCTCGGCCCCGAGTTCGGCGCACAGGTCCAGCTTGTGGGCCGACCCGGCGGTCACCGCCACGCGGCAGCCGAGCGCGCGGGCCACCTGGATCGCGTGGGTGCCGATGCCGCTGGCACCCCCGTGGATGAGGACGAGCTGGCCCGCCGTCAAGCCCACGGTCATCACCAGGTTCGACCACACGGTGCAGGCCACCTCGGGTAAACCGGCTGCTTCGTGCAGCGACACGGAGTCCGGAACCGCCATCACCTGCCCGGCCGGCACGGCCACATACTCGGCGTAGCCCCCGCCCGCCAGCAACGCGCAGACCTGTTGTCCGACCGCCCAATCGGAAGTCTTTTCGCCGACCGCCGCGACCGTTCCCGAGACTTCGAGGCCGAGGATTTCACTGGCGCCCGGCGGCGGCGGGTATTTGCCCACGGCCTGCAAAAGGTCGGCCCGATTGATGCCGGCAGAGGCGACCTTGATCAGAATTTCGCCCTCGTCCGGCGTGATGTCGGGAACCTCTTGCCAGGTCAATCGACCCTCCGGGCCGGCGACGATTGCATGCATCCGGATAACGCTACTAGCCTGCGTCGACAGTCTCACGAATTAGTCGCCAGCAATGTGATGGCCGTTTACTATGACCGCATGGAGGGGATTATTGCGGGTCGTACCGCGGGGGATATGCCGGGGCTGGACATCGCGGAGCAGCGGTCCTGGCAAAATTTTTTGGATGCCGCGCTCCGGCTGTATGCGACCTTGAATCGGTCGCTGGTGGATAAGCATCATCTGACGCTCAACGACGTCAGGTTGCTCGACATCCTGGATAAGTCACCGACGGGATCGGCCCGCATGGGCGATCTCGCCGAGGGCTTGATGTCGTTGCCGAGCCGGGTCACCCGGCAGATCCGTCGCCTGGAGATGCAGGGCCTGGTGCGCCGGGGGGCCAGCCCCGACGACGGCCGTGGTGTGCTCGCCAGCATCACCGACGACGGGCGGACTGCGGTACGCGACGCGATGGTCACCTACGGCGAGAGCGTGCGGGCGCACTTTCTCGACCGGCTGTCGCGGCCCCAGGTCGCGGCGATCGGTGAGAACTGCAGGCGGATCAGCGTCGGACTCAAGAACGGGTCGATGAACGCCAAGCTCGGCCGCGTCTGAGGGGATTCCCCGTCGCGACGGTGTGAGCCGCCCCGTACTCTTGTCGGCGGTGGCGTGGCAGAGCGGCCTAATGCACTCGCCTTGAAAGCGAGAGACGGCTAACACCGTCCGGGGGTTCAAATCCCTCCGCCACCGCTCATGACATGCGGTGCGCGATGCGCGCCAACACCCGCACGCCCGAATCGATCTGGGACTCAGTGAGGTTGGCGTAGCCGAGGAGCAGGCCCGGTGGCGCCGATGCCGGGTCGGCGTAGCACGGTGCGAGCGGTTCGACCCGCACGCGCCGTTCGGCGGCCAGCCGTACGAGGTCGTCGATCGGGAATCGGTCGGGGAAGCGCACCGTCAGGTGGACACCGGCCGCGGCGCCGAGGACGGTCGCTTGCGGTAGGTGTCGGCCCAGGGCCCCCAGCAGAGCATTGCGGCGGGTCAGGTATCGGCGACGCATCTGGCGCAGATGCCTGTCGTATCCGCCCGATCCCAGCAACTGCGCGAACGCCAACTGGTCCATCACCGAACTTCCGGTGTCCGCAAGACCTTTGGCCACTTTGACCGGGCCGACGAGATGTGCGGGCAGCACCATCCAGCCGATGCGAAGACCGGGCGCCAGGGTCTTGCTGGTCGAGCCGACGTAGACGACGCGGTCGGGTGCGATTCCCTGCAACGCGCCGACGGGTGCCCGGTCGTAGCGGTATTCGGCGTCGTAGTCGTCCTCGATCACCAGATGGCCGGCTCGGACCCAGTCCGTCAGCTCAGTGCGCCGCAGGGCCGAAAGGACGACCCCGGTCGGGGACTGGTGCGCGGGGGTGGCCAGCACTGCGTCGGCACCGCTGGCCGCCAGCGCGCCGACATCGAGCCCGTCTTCGTCGACCGGAACAGGAACCGGTTCGATACCGTTGTTACGCAGCACCATTCGGTGCAGCCAGAATCCGGGGTCCTCCATGGCCAGTGAGGATGTCGGCAATGACCGCGCGAGCAACGCGATGGCCTGTGTCGCTCCGGAGCACAGCACGATGTGTTGCGGTTCGGCGAGCACACCGCGGACGCGTCGCAGATAGTCGGCCACCGCAACGCGCGTGGTGAACAGCCCCTGAGGCGCCACGTAACCGAATGCATCCGCGCCGATCTCGGCCAGGCCCTGCTTCAGCGCCCGCAGCCAAGCGTCGCGAGGGAAGCTGTGCAGATCCGGCGACCCCGGCAGGAAGTCGATGTCGTAGCGAGCCGTCGGCCCGGCCTCACCGCGGGAAGGCCGGTCGACGGTGTCCACCGTGGCGACCACGGTGCCCGACCCGTGCCTGCTGTGCAGGAACCCTTCGGCGACGAGTTGACTGTAGGCATCGACCACGAGCCGACGGGACACTCCCAGGTCGGTGGCGAGCAGGCGACTGGACGGCAGGCGGGTGCCCGGCGTGAGGCGGCCCGTCCGGATGGCCGTCCGCAACCCGTCAGCCAGTTGGCGGTGCAGCGGATCGTTGGCGTCGCGGTCGAGTTCCAGCAGCAGCTCCGGACCCGAAGTGGTACCCGATCTCGCTGTCAAAGTGGTGCCTATCTTGAGGCCAGTGGCGAACTAGCGTGACCGTATGACATCGACACCGACGCGCACAAGGGCGGGGTTTGTCGAGGTGACGCTCATCGTCTTCGGGCTCTACGCCTTGTCCGTGGGGCTGTTCATGATGTTCGCCCCCGGCGCGTTCTTCGACACGCTCGGCAACTTCGGTACGCGCAACGACCACTTCATCTTCGACGTCGCCACGTTCGAAGTGCCGCAGGGGCTCATGCTGCTCGCCGCGGTACGGTGGACGCGGTGGCGCACTCCGGCCCTGGCATTCGCGACGCTGCACTGGGCGCTGCACTCGCTCAGCCACATCATCGACCCGCACCACGGTGCGGGTGACTGGATCGGGTGGCTGGAGGCCGGCGGTCTGGTGTTCACCACCGTGATCCTGGCGATCGCGTTGCGCGCCAGCGTCATCGCCGATAGGAGGCCGTGATGCGAGTACTTGTTGCCGGCGCGACGAGCGTGCCCGGTGTCCCGCTGCTGCGTGAACTCCGCGCCCGAGGCCACGAGGTCGTCGGGCTGACGCGGTCGCCGAACAGGACGGGCGCGATCACGGCTGCGGGGGCCAGGCCCGTGGTCGCCGACGTGTTCGACGGCGACGATATCGACAAAGCGGTCGCCGATATCGGTCCGGAGGTGGTGGTTTCGCTGTTGACTACGCTGCCGAAGCGGGGACCGATGCGGGTCAGCGACTTTGAGCCCGCAAGAAAACTGTGGGGGACCGGTGCGGCGAACCTGCTGGCCGCGGCGCAGCGGGCCGGCGTCCGACGCGTCGTCGCCGGATCCGTGATGTTTGCCTACGGCTATCCGACGACCGGTCCGGCGTTGCTGGACGAGAGCGATCCCTACCCCGGACCGGCCCCGCGTGGCGGAGAGGCGATGCTGGCCGCGCTGCGCGGGATGGAGCAGAAGGTCCTGGCTTCACGTAGACACAGTGACACCGAGGGAATCGTGTTGCGCTACGGCGCTTTCTACGGCCCGGGTGTGCCGCACGACGAGTTGTTCGCGCGGATGGCGCGATTCCGCCTGGCGCTGGACATGGGTGGTAACGGCATCGTGTCCTGGATCCACATCGACGACGTCGCGAGGGCCACTGCGGCCGCGCTCGACCACGGACGGGGCGGCGAGATCTACAACATCGTCGACGACCGGCCGCAGTCGTTCAACGGCTACATCCGGGAGCTGGGCGAGAAGCTCGGGCGGCCTCGACAGCTGCGAATCCCGCGTGCGGCGGTCAAACTCGCCGCGCCCTACGGCGTCACCGCGTTCGGGGATACCTGGCTTCCGCTGTCGAACGCCAAGGCCAGGACCGAACTCGGTTGGACCCCGGTTCCCCGCCGCTGACTCCTCGGCCCTGACTCACCCGTACCCGAGCGCGGCGTTCTCGGCCCGGATGCGGACGTTGAGCACCAGGGCGTTGGCGGCGGTGAAGACGACCGCGGTCAGCCACGCCGAGTGGACCAGCGGCAGGGCCGCGACCTCGACCACCACCGCGGTGTAGTTCGGGTGGTGCAGCCACCGATACGGGCCGCGGTGCACGAGCGGCGTTCCCGGGATCACGATGAGCCGGGGGTTCCACCGTCTGCCCAACACCGCGACGCACCACCACCGCAGCGCGGTGCTCGCGCATACGATGGCCACCATCGGCCATCCCAGCAGGGGGATGAACGGTCTGTGCAGGACCGCTACCTCGGTGACACACGACGCGAGCAGCAGCGTGTGCATGCCGACCATCACCGGATAGTGGCCCTGGCCGAATTCCTTGCCGCCGTTGGCAAGAGACCACCGCGTGTTGCGCCGTGACACCACCAACTCGACCAGTCGTTCCAGTCCGATCGCGAGGATGAACAGGTAGTACACCATGTCGGTTCCTCACCACTTCAGCAGGAGCAGCTCGAAGCTGAAGCCCGGACCCATCGCCAGCAACACACCGAACGATCCTGGGGCGGGTGGCGATGCGAGCGTGCGGTGCAGTACATCGAGCACCGACGCCGACGAGAAGTTCCCGTTCTCCCGCATCGAGTTTCGGCTGTGAATGTTGGCTTCCGGCGGCAGGCCGATCGCGTTGTCGATCGCATCCAGCACCTTCGGACCGCCGGGATGGCAGATCCACGCGGCGATGTCGCCCACCTCAAGGCCGTGGTCACCGAGGAACCCAGTGACCTCTTCCTCGAGGTAGTTCGCCGCCATGTGCGGGACCTCACGAGACATCACCAGCCCGAAGCCATTTGAGCTGACATTCCACCCCATGACGTCGACCGTGTCCGGAAACAGCCGGCTCCTGGTCGCAAGCAGCGCGGGCGCGTGCGCGATCGTCGGAGGAATGCGGTCTGCGCCCGAGACCACGACCGCCGCCGCGCCGTCGCCGAACAGGCAGGCACCTATCAGCGCGGGGATCGACGTGTCGTTGCGTTGCAACGTGAGCGAGCACAGTTCGACGGACAGCAGGACCGCGATGTCGGAGGGAAAGCCCCTCAGGTAGTCGTGCACGCGTGACATGCCGGCTGCGCCTGCGACACAACCCAATCCGAACAACGGAATCCGCTTGACGTCTGGTCGCAACCCGATCCGGGATGCCACCCGAGCGTCGACGGTGGGCACAGCGACGCCGGTGCTCGACACGAACACGATGGCGTCGACTTCATCCGGTGCGACGTGTGCCGCCTCGAGCGCGGACCGCACGGCCCGCTCCCCGAGGTCGACAGCCACCTCGATGTAGACGTTGTTCGCCTCGGTGAAGCCCGACAACTTCGGGTAGCGAGACAGCGAAAGCGAGAGACTGCGGCTCTGCACACCACTGCTCTGCGCGAACCGGAGGAACTCCGGGCCGCCGATGCCGGTGAGCATCGAAGCGACGTCACTTTGTACGTAGCGATTCGAGGTGAACGCCACCGCGGTGCCCTCGATTCGGGGTGCACTGATTCGTTGGATCGCGCCGCGATCGAGCGACGCGAAATCTGTTGTATCTGTCATGTCGTGCAGAACGCCGCTGCGGCCAGAAATGGTGCCCAAGGTGACGCATCGCACAGCGATGTCGCTGAAATCTATTGCGCTAGAAGGGATTCAGTACTACCGATTCCTGAAAGTGAGCCGGGAACGCGGTGGGAATGTGCTGGGAATCAACGCTATTCGCCGGTGAACTTCGGCGGGCGCTTCTCGAACATCGCGGTCACCGCCTCACCCAGATCCTTCGATGGCAGAAACGCCGAATTCCACGCGGCCACATAGCGCAAGCTCTCCGACACCCGGGCGATGCGCTGCTGATCGAGCACGTCCTTGATGCCGTGAACCGTCAGCGGCGGGTTGGCGGCAATCTCGGCGGCTGTGGCGTGCGCCGCTGCAAGCGAGGCGTCGGCGTCGTCGTAGACGTCGTTGACCAAACCGATCTTCTCGGCGCGGGCGGCGTCGATGTCCTTGCCCGTCAGCGTCAGTTCGCGAAGGTGCCCGTCGGACAGGATCAGCGGGAGCCGCGCCAGCGAGCCCACGTCGGCGACGATCGCCAGCTTGACCTCGCGGACGGAGAACTTTGCGTCGGCGCTGGCGTAGCGGATGTCCACGGCGCTGATCAGGTCCACGCCGCCGCCGATGCACCAGCCGTGCACCGAGGCGATGGTGGGGGTGCGGCAGTCGGCGACCGCGTTGATCGCGCCCTGCATCTTCGTCAGCGTGGTGTGGAATCCGAGGCGGCCCTTGGCGCCGGCATCGCGGCCGGGCATGGTGGCGCCCATCGCGGCCAGGTCGAGCCCGTAGCTGAAGTTGCGGCCCGAGCCGGTCAGCACGATCGCGCGCACCTCCGGATCGGCGTCGAGCGTGCCGAACACCTCGGGCAACTCGGCCCAGAACGCCGGGCCCATGGCGTTGCCCTTGCCTGGCCCGATCAGCGTCACCCGCGCGACGTGATCGGAGATGTCAACGGTGACGGATTCGTAGGTCTCGCCCATGGGGCAACACGCTAGTTCGTCACGGTGGCGGCTTGCCCAGGAGCACCTCGTTCACGGTGGCGCTGGGCAGGAACTGGCAGGCGGCGTCGACCAGCATCTGGCCGATGCCCTCCCCGTCGGGGCCGAGCGGGTTGCCCTCCTGGTTGAGGATCTCGCGGATCACCGCGACCTGGGTCGCCTCGTCGAGCCCGTTGTACTCCGAGCACTGCATGGACAACGCGTTCGGCGGCGCGGGGACGACCGGGACGTCGGTGTTGCGTGTGGGCAGCGGTATGTCGGGAAGCCCGATGTCGGGCAGCCCCGGAATCGACGGCGACGTCGGCCGCGCCGGGGAAGTCAACGGCGGCCCCGGCTCGGTGGTCATCGCGACGGAGCCCTCCGTGGTGCGCTGGCATCCCGTCGCGACCCCGACGAGAACCAGCGCCACTGTCGCCACTCGCACGTGCGTTTTCATCACGGCAACGATATGCCCATCGGCGACGTAGCGTGGCGTCATGCCCGACGACTTGCGTGCCGGACCCGATTCGCCGCCGACCGACGAACTGCGCAGCGCGGAGAAGTCGTTCGCCGTGTTACAGCACGTGCTGCACGGCGTCGCCGCCGACGATCTGCACAAGCAGACGCCGTGCCGGGAGTTCGACGTCGCAGCGTTGACGGACCACCTGCTGAATTCCATCACCACGCTCGGCGCGATGGCGGGTGCGGAGTTCACCGAGCGCGACCGCGACGCGCCGATCGAGCAGCAGGTGGTGTTCGCGGCGCGCTCAGCGCTGGACGCCTGGCGGCGTCGGGGGCTGGACGGCACCGTGGACTTCGGCGGGAACGACGTGCCGGCTCGGATGATGGTCGGCGTGCTGTCGATCGAGTTTCTGGTGCACGCGTGGGATTACTCGGCGGCGGTCGGGCGCGACGTCAACGCCCCCGAGTCGTTGTCAGATTACGTGCTGGGGCTGGCGCGCAGGATCATCACGCCGGAGGGCCGGGTCAACGCCGGTTTCGACGATCCGATCGACGTGCCCGCCGACGCCGGGGCGCTGACCCGGTTGCTTGCCTACACCGGTCGGCAGGCCTAGCCGTTTCGCGAGACGTACACCAGGGCTGTGGATCCGCTGCCCCTTACGACCCTGGTGTTCATCTCGCGAGCGCTACAGCCGCTCGAGGTAGAAGTACAGGTGCCGGGGTGTACCGGAGCTGGTGTCGAGCGCGCCCTTGCCGTTCATGATGCCGACGACGGCGTTCTCGCCGACGACCTTGAAGTGATCGTGCACGGGCGCGCCGTCGTAGACCATCGAGGCCGTCACCTCGCCGCGGAACTCCTCCATCCACAGGCTGGCCTCACCCTTCATCGCCTCGGTGTTGGAGAACTTGTTGCCGTCGGCGTCCAGGCACACCAGAGGTTTGGCGTCGGTGGCGGAGTGGAAGGTCTTGCCGAACCAGTTGAGCCGCTCCATGAACCCGTTGGCCTTGTGGCCGGTGTGGAATTCGCCGCCCTTCCACTCGCCGATCATGAAGTCGATGGTGGCGGGCGTAAGCGCCGCCCAGAACTCGGCGAGTTCGGCGTCGGAGATGGTGCCGGTGCGCTCCTTGAGCTCGGCGAAGGTCTCGCGGGCGTCGCTCATGGCTGTCCTATCCATTGTCGGGCGAAATCGAGGAACGCGTCGTTCTCGTGGGTCGCGGCGACGGTGACGCGTACTCCGTCGTCGCCGTAGGGCCGCACGATGATGCGGTTGTCCGCCGATGCCTCGGCGAACTGCTGCGCCTGCCCGGGCAAGGGGAGCCAAACGAAGTTGGCCTGCGAGTCGGGCACGGTGTAGCCGGCTGCGCGCAGTTCCGCGGTTACCCGGGCGCGTTCGGCGACGACGGTGTCGGTGCGCTCGAGCAGTTCGTCGGCGGCGTCGAGGGATGCGATCGCGGCGGCCTGCGAGACGCTGGTCGCGGTGAACGGCACGTACACCTTCCCGATCGCGGTGATCAGGTCCGGGTCGCCCACGGCGTAACCGACCCGCAGACCCGCCAGGCCGTAGGCCTTCGAAAACGTTCGTAACACAACGAGGTTGGGATGGGCACGAACCAGACCCAGACTGTCGGGCACCATCGGCTCGCGGATGTACTCGACGTAGGCCTCGTCCAGCGCGATCGCGATGTGCGGCGGGACCGCGGCGACGAAGCGGGCGAGCGCGTCGGGCGCCACGACGGTGCCCGTCGGGTTGTTCGGATTGCACACGAAGATCAGCCGGGTGCGGTCGGTAATCGCGGCCAGCATGGCGTCGAGGTCGTGCGTGTGGTCGGTCAGCGGCACCGGCACGGGTGTGGCCCCCGCCGTTCGCACCTGCAGCGGGTAGATCTCGAAGCTGCGCCAACCGAACAGCACCTCGTCGCCGACGGTCGAGGTGATCTGGATCAACTGCTGACACAGGCTGACCGACCCGCAGCCCACCGAGATGTGCTCGGGGGCGAAGTTGACGTGTTTGGCGAGTCGCTCGCGGAGCTCGACGTAGCCGTTGTCCGGGTAGCGGTTGATGTTCCCGACGGCGTCCGAGATCGCGGCCCGCACGCTCGGAAGCGGCGGATCCACGGTCTCGTTGCTGGCGATCTTGATTGCGCCGGGAACGGTCCTGCCGGGGGTGTAGGCGGGCAGATCAGCCAGTTCGGGACGCAGCCGGACGGTCACTGCACCAGTTTATGGGTCGGCCGAATGCGCTTTGCCTCGCGCGGTAGCCCATGTGTACGCTGTCGGATCGGCGGTAATCGTCGGGAGGCGTGCCAGAGCGGCCGAATGGGGCTCACTGCTAATGAGTTGTCGCCCTCAAAGGCGACCGGAGGTTCAAATCCTCTCGCCTCCGCCACGGCTGACCCGTCAGCCGCACAACTGAACATTGAAGAAAGACCATGCGCCCGTAGCTCAACGGATAGAGCATCTGACTACGGATCAGAAGGTTAGGGGTTCGAATCCCTTCGGGCGCGCTTTTTCTCTGCCGCCGACTCTGAAGCTGTGTTCGAGCTTCAGGCCGGATATCGCGCACAGCCTCAGTTTCGGCGGCGTTGTCGGCCGCCACTAGATTGGCAGCCATGCGGCTGTTGTTGATCGCCGATACTCACGTCCCCAAGCGCGCCAAGGACCTGCCCACGCGGGTGTGGGACGAAGTGACGAAGGCAGACGTCGTCGTACATGCAGGCGACTGGGTGGAGCCGTCGCTGCTGGATGCGCTCGAGGCCCGGGCCAAGCGGCTCGTCGCGTGCTGGGGCAACAACGACGGCGCCGAACTGCGCCGCCGACTGCCCGAACGAGCCGATGTCACACTCGGCGGCCTGCGCTTCACCGTCGTCCACGAAACCGGTGCGGCTACCGGCCGCGAGGCGCGCATGGCCAAGGCCTACCCGGACACCGACGTGCTGATATTCGGCCACAGTCACATCCCGTGGGATACGACGACGAAAACCGGTCTGCGACTGCTGAACCCGGGTTCGCCGACCGACCGGCGGCGCCAGCCCCATTGCACCTACATGACGGCCACCGTGCGCAACGGCTCGCTCACCAACGTCATCCTGCACGCCTTGGAACGCCGTGCGTGACCGGCCGGCGCGGGTCGCCGACGTCCATGCGATCGCCGCTTCGATGCCGCACGTCAAGCGCATCGAGGGCCCCAAGGGCAACCCGATTTACCAGGTTGGCGGCAAGTCGTTCGTGTTCTTCCGCACTCCTCAGCCCGACGCCGAGGATCCGGAGACCGGCGAACGCTACGCCGACGTGATCATGATCTGGGTGGAATCGGAGATGGACAAGCTGGCGCTCGTCCAAGATCCCGACTCGCCGTTCTTCACCACCGACCGCTTCGAGGGCCATCCCTCGGTTCTGGTGCGCGCGAGCAGGTTACGGGAGATCGGGAAGGTCGAACTGACCGAACTAGTCCAGGACGCGTGGCTCTCGCGCGCTTCGAAACGCCGGGCCGATCGGTGGTTGGCCGAGCACCAGGGCTGACGGGAAGCTACTTCGGCGGGACGTTCGCGTGCTCGGCGCCGCAGATGAACACGGCCATCCGGGCCGGTGTGTCGCCGGGGTTCTTCCAGCGGTGCCGCGTCCCGTTCTGCACGACGGTATCGCCCGCTTGCAGGGTCACTTCGGCACCGTCGTCGAGTTCGAGCACGACGGTGCCCTCGAGCACCACCTCGAAGTCGACGGTGTCCGTGGTGTGCATGCCCGGGTCCGTGTAGTCCATGTAGCCGAGCATTCCCGGCAGCTTGTCCTCCATCTCGGCCATCGCCTCGTCGATGTCGAGGGCCTCCGGGGCTTGGGCGCCGTGCGACGGCGGCAGCGTCAGCATCGCGAACCGAAAACCACCGATAGGCGGAAAGTAGTTGTGCCACTGGGGCATCGAACCGTCGTCGGGGAAGCGGCACGTCTGGTCGCTACCCCACAGCAGATGGTTCTCGAAGCCCGGCATCAACTTCGTCTGAATCGGTGCGACGCTGTCGTCGCTGACGAAGACGGACTTTCCGGACGAATCGTGACCGGTCACCACTCGGCGTACTTGCATGGGGTCAGTGAACCAGCCCCGCGCCGACGTGGGGATGAATATCGTGTCGCCATGCAGCAGAAACCCCCCACCGGCGTCATCGAGTCCGCACACCGCGAGCACCTCACGGCCCTGCCGTTCGATGACACCGCGGACTTCGACAACGCCAACCGCGGGTTCATCGCGGCTTTGGATCCCTGTGTGATCAAGGCGGCCGACGGCCGGGTGGTCTGGGACAACGACACGTACTCGTTCCTTGATGCGGACGCGCCGCCGTCGGTGCATCCCAGCTTGTGGCGGCAGAGCCGGTTATGCGCCAAACAGGGCCTCTACGAAGTGGTCGAGGGCATCTACCAGGTGCGCGGATTCGACCTGTCCAACATCACCTTCGTCGAGGGCGACGCCGGTGTGATCGTCATCGACCCGTTGATCTCCACGGAGACCGCCGCGGCGGCGCTGGCGCTCTACCGCGAACACCGCGGGGATCGAGCCGTCACAGCGGTTATCTATACCCACAGCCACGTCGACCATTTCGGCGGCGTCCTGGGCGTCACCTCACAGGCCGACGTGGACGCGGGCCGCGTCGCGATCATCGCGCCCGAGCACTTCACCGAGCACGCCGTGCAGGAGAACGTGTACGCGGGCACCGCGATGAGCCGTAGAGCCAGCTACATGTACGGCGCACTGCTGACGCGCGGACCGCAGGGGCAGGTGGGATGCGGGCTGGGACAGGTGACGTCGACGGGTGAAGTGGCGCTGATCGTTCCGACGGTCGACATCCGTCAGACCGGCGAGACCCACACCGTCGACGGCGTCGAGATCGAGTTCCAGATGGCGCCGGGCACCGAGGCGCCCGCCGAGATGCACTTCTACTTCCCGAAGTTCCGCGCGCTGTGCATGGCCGAGAACGCCACCCACAACCTGCACAACTTGCTGACACTGCGCGGCGCGCTGGTGCGTGACCCGCACGGATGGGCCGGCTACCTGACCGAGGCAATCGACACGTTCACCGACCGCACCGACGTCGTGTTCGCGTCACATCACTGGCCGACCTGGGGCCGGGACAACATCGTCGAATATCTGTCGCTGCAACGGGATCTGTACGCGTACTTACACGACCAGACGCTGCGCCAACTCAACCAGGGGTTCACCGGCATCGAGATCGCCGAGGACTTCGCGCTGCCGCCTGCGTTGCAGAACGCGTGGCACGCACACGGCTACTACGGCTCGGTCAGCCACAACGTCAAGGCGGTCTATCAGCGCTACATGGGCTGGTTCGACGGCAACCCGGGACGGCTGTGGGCGCATCCGCCGGAAGCCGCAGGCCCTCGCTACGTCGAGGCGATGGGTGGCCTGGACAGCGTGGTTGACGTCGCGCGCAAGGCCTTCGAGCAGGGCGACTACCGTTGGGCAGCAACGCTCTTGGACCATGCGATGTTCACCGACGAGCATCACGGCGCCGCTCGCGAACTCTACGCCGACACACTCGAACAGTTGGCCTACGGCGCGGAGAACGCGGTGTGGCGCAACTTCTTTCTCTCCGGAGCGACCGAACTTCGCGACGGCAACTTCGGCACCCCGACCCAGACCACGTCGACCTCGATGGTCGCGCAACTGACCCCCGAGCAGATCTTCGATGCGCTCGCGATCAGCGTGAACGGCCCGCGGGCATGGGATCTCGACATCGCCGTCGACGTCACCTTCCTCGACACCGACACCAATTACCGGTTGACGCTGCGCAACGGCGTGCTGGTGCACCGCAAGGTGGCCGCCAACCAATCGGCCCACGCCACCGTCAAAGTGGCCACCAAGCTGCGGCTGCTGGCGCTCGCGGCCGGTGACGACAGCTCACCGGGCTTGGACATCTCCGGCGACACCGGCGCCCTGCAGTCGCTGATCGGTGTGCTGGACCGGCCCGACCCGGCCTTCAACATCGTCACGCCCTAGCCGCATCCCCCGCCGAGTGTGGGGTCGATGCACGCTTGCCGGCCTCAGGGCGTGCGGGTAACCCACGTTCGGCGGAAGACGGTCAAGGCATGCCGCCATCGACGCGGATGATCGAACCCGATGTGTAGCTCGACGCGTCCGACATCAGATACAGTGCGGCACCGACGATCTCGGGTGGCTCACCCAGCCGCTGCAACGCGAAGTGCTGCGCGCCCTTCTGAGTAGCGGGGATATCCCAGGCCTTGCTGATGTCGGTGAGGAACGGGCCCGGCATCAGCGTGTTGACCCGCACCGTCGGGCCGTACGCCAGCGCCAGACCCTCGGTCAGCGCATTGAGCCCCGCCTTGGCCGCCGAGTAGGGGAGCTGCTCGGGGCGGGGCCGGCGCGAACCGCTCGAACTCACGTTGATGATCGAGCCGCCGCCATCGGCGACCATGCGCTCACCGACCAGCGTCGACAACCGGAACGGGCCCTTCAGGTTCAAATTGATCACCGAGTCGAACAGCTTCTCCGTAACCGAGGGAAGCGACTCGTAGAGCGGCGACATCCCCGCGTTGTTGACGAGCACATCGACCTTGCCGAACCGTGCGTAGGCCGCGTCGACCAATCCGTCGAGCTCATCCCAGCGCCCGACGTGCACCTGGTAGGGCAGCGCGGCGCGGCCGGTCGCCGAGGCGATCTCTTCGGCCGTCGCCACACACGAGTCGTACTTGCGGCTGGCGATCACCACGTCGGCGCCGCACCGCGCAGCGGCGAAAGCCATCTCCTTGCCAAGCCCCCGGCTTCCGCCGGTGACCAGCACGACGCGGTCGGAGAGGTCGAAGAGCTCGGTCGCGAAATCCTTGTCGGCACTCATGGCCATATGGTGGCACGGTGCAGTTGCTCATCATTCGACATGCGTTGCCGCTTCGCAGCGAGCCGGGCCAGGGCTCTGACCCCGACCTGTCCGAGGAAGGCATCGAACAGGCAAAACGCCTGCCCGACGCGTTGGCGCGCTTCCCCATCTCACGGTTGGTCAGCAGTCCGCAGAAGCGGGCGATCCAGACCGCCGAGCCGGTCGCCGAGGCGCTCGGCCTGTCGATCGACATCGACGACCGGCTCGCCGAGTACGACCGCGACCTCTCGCACTACACGCCGGTCGAGGAGATCTCCGAGGAGGACATGCGTCGCCTCGCCAACGGTGAGCTGCCCAGCGGCGTCGATCAGTCGGCGTTCATCGCCCGGGTCAAGGCCGGGGTCGACGACATCGTCAAGGCCGCCGACCGGGAGGACACCGTCGCGCTGTTCAGCCACGGCGGCGTCATCAACGCCCTGGTGCACGACGTCATGAGCACCGAGCGCCTGCTGTGCGTGCAGGTCGACTACGCCGGCATCACCCGGGTGTTGTGGTCGTCGTCGCGCGAGACGTTCTTCGTCGCGGGAATCAACTCCACCGAGCACGTATGGGACCTGCTGCCCAGAAATCAACAGTGGTAGACATTTTCCAATGACCGCTGAGCCGCACCCGTCCAAGCCCGCCCGACTCGAAGGGCTCGACCTCCACGCACTCGACCGTCATCTGCGTTCGGAGGGCATCGCCCGCTCCGGTGACCTGCGCGCCGAGTTGATCTCCGGCGGCCGGTCCAACCTGACTTTCCTGGTGTTCGACGACCAGTCGAAGTGGGTGCTGCGCAGACCGCCGCTGCACGGTTTGACGCCGTCGGCACACGATATGGCCCGCGAGTACAAGGTGATCTCGGCGTTGCAGGACACCGCCGTGCCCGTCCCTCGCGCGGTGACCATGCGCAACGACGACTCGGTGCTCGGCGCACCGTTCCAGATGGTCGACTACGTTGAAGGGCGAGTCATCCGGCACACATCCGAACTCGAGACCCTCGGCGACAAGTCCGACATCGAGGCCTGTGTCGACGCGTTGATCAAGGTGCTCGCCGACCTGCACGCCCTGGACCCCGAGGAGGTCGGTCTCGGCGACTTCGGCAAGCCCACCGGATACCTCGAGCGCCAGGTGAAGCGCTGGGGTGGGCAGTGGGAGCTGGTGCGCCGAGAGGACGACGAACGCGACGACGACGTCAAGCGGCTGCACACCGCACTCGGAGAGACGATCCCGGCGCAGAGCCGCAGCGCGATCGTGCACGGCGACTACCGCATCGACAACACGATGCTCGACGCCACCGACGGCAGCAAGGTGCTCGCGGTGCTCGACTGGGAGATGTCGACCCTGGGCGATCCGATCAGCGATGCCGCCCTGATGTGCGTGTACCGCCACCCCATGTTCAACCTCGTGCACGCCGACGCCGCGTGGGCGTCACCGCTGATCCCGTCGGCAGACCAACTCGCGCAACGGTATTCGGTGGCATCTGGTCAGCCGCTGGACCATTGGGAGTTCTACATGGGCCTTGCGTACTTCAAGCTCGCGATCATCGCGGCCGGCATCGCCTACCGCGGCAGGGTGGGCGGCGCGCCTGCCGACTTCGTCACGATGGTCGACGACGCGGTCGCTCCGTTGATCGACGCCGGACTCGAGTCGTTGCGCTAACGGAGCGCGGCTTTGTAGTTCTTCTTGGCGGCGCGACGCAGTTGCACCATGCGTGCTGCCCCCGCCAACGCCGTGATCAGGCCGCCACACACCGCGGCGAACAGAATCGCCACACCCCTCGGCATGAACCAGTTCCAACCGAGGAAGGCGAACTCGGTCGATTCAGTGTTCTGCGCGATGAATATCAGCAGCAGGATGAGGATGAGGAAGCCTGCGATCACTGCCGACCAGAGCGCGGCCGCGCGGGTGAAATGGACCTTCTTGACCGACGGTGCGGTGCGATCGGCGATCTCGCCGTCCGTCGGCGGAACCGGCGGCCCGGGATTGGGTGGACCGTAGGGCTCCGGTTCGTTCTGCGCTGACGGACCGTACGGATCGGTGCTCATGGGTCCAAGTTTGCCCCTTCCCGGCCCCGACAAACGGCATTTGACGTCGACGGTCGAATCGTGGGCCGGACAAACCGCGCGTAGCTGCGGCGATGCCGATACTGTCGAAATCATGACCTCGATGCCGCGACGCCGGCGCCTGCCGTTCGCCGTGGCGGTGATGGTTCTCGCGCTCCTGATGAGCACGGCCTGTGGCAGCTCGAACCCGCTCGGCGGCGGCGAGATCTCCGGTGACCTCAAGACGATCGCGGTGGGGTCCGCGGACTTCACGGAGTCCAAGATCATCGCCGAGATCTACGCCCAGGCGCTGGAGGCCAACGGCTTCACCGTGCGACGGCAGTTCGGGATCGGCAGCCGCGAGACCTACATCCCCGCCGTGCAGGACCACTCGATCGACCTGATCGGTGAGTACACAGGCAACCTCCTGCAGTACTTCGACGAGGACACCACCGCCACCACCCCCGACGGCGTCCTGCTCGAACTGCTCAAGGTGCTGCCCGGTGACCTGTCGATCCTGTATCCATCTCCGGCCGAGGACAAGGACACCCTGGCGGTGACCGAGGCGACCGCGCAGCGGTGGAACCTCAAGACCATCGGCGACCTCGCCGAGCACTCGCCGGAAGTGAAAGTCGGTGGGCCATCGGAGTTTCAGACGCGGGTCACCGGCCTGGTGGGACTCAAGGAACGGTATGGGCTCGACATCGCACCGGCGAACTTCGTCGCCATCAGCGACGGTGGCGGGCCGGCGACCGTGCAGGCGCTCACCAGCGGGGCGATCACCGCCGCCAACATCTTCAGCACGTCGCCGGCGATCGAGAAGAACAATCTCGTCGTGCTCGAAGACCCCGAGAACGTGTTCCTCGCGGCCAATGTCGTGCCGCTGGTTGCGTCGCAGAAGATGTCCACCGAACTCAAGACGGTGCTCGACGCGGTCAGTGCGAAGCTGACCACCGAGGCTTTGATCGGGCTCAACACCTCGGTCGAGGGAAACCGCGGCATCGACCCCGACGAAGCGGCGCAGAAGTGGATCGCGGAGAACGGATTCGACAAACCGGTGCAGAAGTGATCGAGTTCTCCAACGTCACCAAGCGTTACCCGGACGGCACCGTCGCGGTCGACGACCTCACCCTCGAGGTGCCCGAGGGAACGTTGACGGTCTTCGTCGGCCCGTCGGGCTGCGGCAAGACCACGTCCATGCGGATGATCAACCGGATGATCGAGCCCACCTCGGGCACCCTGACCGTCGACGGACGCGACGTCACAAAGGCGGACCCGGTCAAGCTGAGGCTCGGTATCGGCTATGTGATTCAGAGCGCGGGCCTCATGCCCCACCTACGAGTGGTCGACAACGTCGCCACCGTCCCGGTGTTGCAGGGTGAATCACGGCGCAGCGCACGGCGATCCGCACTCGAGGTGATGGAACGGGTGGGTCTGGACGTCAAGCTCGCCGACCGCTATCCGGCGCAACTGTCCGGTGGTCAACAACAGCGTGTCGGGGTGGCGCGCGCGCTGGCCGGCGACCCGCCGATCATGCTGATGGACGAACCGTTCAGCGCCGTCGACCCCGTCGTGCGAGAGGAGCTGCAGGCCGAGATCGCCCGTCTGCAAAGCGAACTGCGCAAGACCATCGTCTTCGTCACCCACGACATCGACGAGGCGGTCAAGCTCGGCGATCGCGTCGCCGTGTTCGGCCGTGGCGGGGTGCTGCAGCAGTACGGTGAGCCGTCGTTCGTCCTGTCCAATCCGGCCAACGAGGAGGTGGCCGCGTTCGTCGGCGCCGACCGTGGATACCGCGGCCTGCAGTTCTTCCACGCGTCGGGCCTGCCGCTGCACGACATCGGTCACGTCGACGAAGGCGATGTCGAAGCGCTGGAGTTGGGGCCCGGCGATTGGAGGCTGGTCACCAAGGACGACCGGAAACCGTTCGCCTGGATCAATGCCGACGGGGTGGCCCTGCGCCGCAGCGGAAAGTCGCTCTACGACAGCACGATCGCCGGTGGTTCACTCTTTCGGCCCGACGGGACGCTGCGCAACGCGCTCGACGCCGCGCTGTCGTCGCCGAGCGGGATGGGGGTCGCCGTCGATGACGACGGCCGGCTGATCGGCGGGGTGAGGGCCGATGACGTGCTGGGCGAACTCGACAAGCAACGCCGGGTCCCGGAGCTGGGCTAGCGGATGCGCTATCTGCTCACGCACCTCGACGACATGTGGGCACTGACGGTGATCCATCTGCGCCTTTCGCTGATTCCGATCGTGCTCGGCCTGATCATCGCCGTACCGGTGGGTGCTGCGATCCAGCGCACCACCACGGCGCGGCGCCTGACCACGATCACCGCCAGCATCGTCTTCACCATCCCGTCGCTGGCGCTGTTCGTCGTCCTGCCCCTGATCATCCCCACACGCATCCTCGACGAGGCGAACGTGATCGTGGCGCTGACGCTCTACACCGTGGCCCTGCTGGTGCGGGCGGTGCCGGAGGCGCTGGACGCGGTGTCGCCGACGGTGCGCGACGCAGCGACGGCGGTCGGATACCGGCCCCTGACGCGGATGGTGAAAGTCGAACTGCCGCTGGCGGTTCCGGTCCTGATCGCCAGTTTGCGCGTGGTCGCCGTCACCAACATCTCGATGGTCGCGGTCGGATCAGTGATCGGCATCGGCGGGCTGGGCACCTGGTTCACCGAGGGCTACCAGGCGAACAAGAGCGATCAGATCATCGCCGGCATCATCGCGATCTTCGTGCTCGCGATCGTCATCGACACCCTGATCATGCTGGTCGGTAAGGCGCTCACACCGTGGACGCGCGCGACCCGCGGGGTGCCGGTGTGGCGCAGGCTCAAGGCGGCGTCGTGACGGGTCCGATGGGGTTTTTGCAGGAGGCGCTGTCCTACCTGTTCACCGCGGCCAACTGGAGTGGGCCCGCCGGGTTGCTCGCCCGCACCGTCGAACACCTCGAGTACACGGTGCTCGCACTGTTCTTCTCGGCGCTGATCGCCATTCCGGTCGGCATGCTGATCGGGCACACCGGTCGCGGAACCTTCATCGTCGTCACCGGTGTCAACGCACTGCGCGCGCTGCCGACGCTGGGTGTGTTGCTGCTCGGTGTGCTGCTGTGGGGACTCGGGCTGGTACCGCCGACCGTTGCGCTGATGCTGCTGGGCATTCCGCCGCTGCTGGCGGGCACCTATGCAGGCATCGCCAACGTGGACCCCACCGTCGTCGACGCCGCCCGCTCCATGGGCATGACCGAACGACGCATCCTGCTGCGCGTCGAGACGCCGATCGCGATGCCGTTGATCCTGGGCGGGCTGCGGACCGCCACGCTGCAGATCGTGGCCACCGCGACCGTCGCCGCATACGCCAGTCTCGGCGGGCTGGGCCGCTACCTGATCGACGGCATCAAGGTGCGCGAGTTCCATCTGGCCTTGGTCGGCGCGCTGATGGTGACGGCGCTGGCGTTGTTGCTCGATGCCGCGCTCGCGTTCGCGGTGTGGGCCTCGGTGCCGGGAACCGGGCGACTGCGAAGTCGGCGGCGCATGCCCCAGCCGTTTCTCGGCGACGAAGTCGTTCTCGAATCCCGTCCCCGCGCAACATCACAGCGCGGCCCAAAAAGCAAAGACCCAGCACGTTACGAACGAGGGGACGGTTCGCATACGGTATAGGGGTGAGTGAAGCAGGCGGCTCCGAGAAGACATGGCCGGCGATCCTGACGTGGCGGGCGCACGACGTCCCTCGAATGGAATCGGTCCGGGTGCATGTGTCGGGCAACCGCATCAAGGCCTACGGCAGGATCGTGGCCGCCGCTACACCCTTTCACCCGGCGTTCTCCGCTTCCTACGACTTGGTGACGGACGAGGCCGGCGGTACCAAACGGCTGTCCATGACCGTCACACTCGCCGAGCGCGAGCGGCAACTCTCGATCGCCCGCGACGAAGAGAACATGTGGCTGGTTCAGCAGCACACCGGGGAGACCCGTCGCGCCGCGTACGACGGCGCGCTGGACGTCGACGTCATCTTCAGCCCGTTCTTCAACGCCCTGCCGATTCGACGTACCGGGCTGTATCAGCGGACCGATTCCATCAGCTGCCCGGTGGTGTACGTGCGACTGCCGGAACTGTCGGTGGAGACGGCGGTGATCAGCTACAGCAGCGCCGAAGACGGAATCAAGCTGCACTCGCCCGTCGCCGACACCACGATCAGCGTCGACTCGGACGGGTTCATCCTCGACTATCCAGGGTTGGCAGAGCGGATCTGATCACCCCGCCTGCGCGGCCCGCCGCGGCCAGTTCCTCGCGCCACTGCTCTTCGCCGACGACGATCGTGACGATCCCCGGCCTGTCGAAGCTGTCATAGCGAATCCGGGCGGCGTGCCCGGATTCGACGAGTTCGGTCAGCGGTCTGCGCGCGGCGAGCGCGTCGCGGGCGTCGGTGAGCAGTTCCAGCGTGCGGTCCAACACCGGCAGCAGTTCGTCGGCGTTGGCCTCGCACATCGCCCGCACCAGATCCGGCGCGGTGGCGGCCACGCGGGTGCCGTCGCGGAACGAACCGGCCGCCAGCGCGAACGCCAGCGGCACCTCACCGGCGGTGGCGGCGAGTGCCTCGGCCAGCAGGTGGGGCAGATGAGAGATCGTCGCGGCGGCCGCGTCGTGTTCATCGGAGCGGGCGGGGACGACGACCGCGCCGCAGTCCAGCGCCAGGTCCATCACCAGCGTCCAGATATGCGGGTCGACGTGATCGTCGACGCAGACGACCCACGGCGCTTCGACGAACAACCGGGCGTCGCCCGCTGCCCAACCCGAGTGCGCGGTGCCCGCCATCGGGTGCCCGCCGACGAATCGCTCGAGCAGACCATATGTCTGGACCTCTTGCAGCACAGCGGTTTTCACGCTTGTCACATCGGTCAGCGGACAGTCCGGGGCGGTGTCGCGAATGTGGCCCAGCATCTGGCCCAGGGCGGGCACCGGCACCGCCAACACGATCAGCGCGTTGTCGGCCGCCGCCCGCTTCAGCACGGCGTCAAGGTCCTCGCCTGCGTCGAACCCGTCGGCGGTCGCGGCCTGGACGCCTTCCAGAGACCGGTTGTAACCGAACACCTCGCGTCCGGCGGCCGCAGCTGCGCGCATGACCGAGCCACCGATCAGCCCGAGGCCGAGCACGCAAACCGGGGTGTTGGTCACCCGTCAAGGTTGGCATATCGAGCGCCGTCGACCACGTCGGGATCGGCGTCGATACTGGAAAAGGGGGGTGTGGACGCGTTAAGGACATGGAAAAGGGCATGGTCGACGACTACCGTAGGCCGACATGGGAGCACAGCGTGCACAGGCGCGGGAGCAGTCCACGGACACTCCCGACGGCTTCGGCGTTGCTGTCGTCCGTGAGGACGGCAAGTGGCGATGCGCGCCGATGCGCGAAGCGGCCCTGACCAGCCTCACCGACGCCGAGCGGGAACTACGCGAAATCCGCAGCGCGGGAGCGGTGTTCGGGCTGCTGGACATCGACGACGAGTTCTTCGTCATCGTGCGCCCCGCCCCCTCTGGCGCGCGGCTGTTCCTGTCGGATGCCACCGCCGCCCTGGACTACGACATCGCCGCCGAAGCCTTGGAGATGCTCGACGCCGACATCGAGCCCGAGGAGCTCGAGGAGGCCGAACCGTTCGAGGAGGGCGACCTGGGTCTGCTCTCGGACATCGGCCTGCCCGAGGCCGTGCTCGGCGTCATCCTCGACGAGTCCGACCTCTACGCCGACGAACAGCTGGGCCGGATCGCGCGCGAGATGGGCTTCGCCGACAAGTTGTCGGCAGTACTCGACCGTATGGGCCGGTGATCGCGCAGCCCGACGACGAGGCACTGATCCGCGCCGCCCTCGAAGCTGCACGTAGCGCCGGTCCGCGCGACGTGCCGATCGGGGCGGTCGTCGTCTCAGCCGACGGCACCGAGTTGGCGCGCGCCGCCAATGAGCGCGAAGCCCTCGGCGATCCCACCGCGCACGCCGAGATCCTCGCGATCCGGGCCGCCGCGGCGGTGCTCGGCGACGGCTGGCGGTTGGAGGGCACCACGCTGGCGGTCACCGTCGAACCCTGCACGATGTGCGCGGGCGCGCTGGTGATGGCGCGCGTGGCGCGGGTCGTGTTCGGCGCCTGGGAGCCCAAGACCGGGGCCGTCGGGTCGCTGTGGGATGTGGTGCGCGACCGGCGGCTGACCCACCGACCACAGGTGCGCGGCGGCGTGCTGGCCGACGAATGCGCGGCGCCGCTGGAGGCGTTCTTCTCCCGGCAGCGTTGACGCCTGTGTCTCGCGAGACGTACACCAGGGTCGCGGTCGGCCCGTGGTTCACGACCCTGGTGTAGCTCTCGCGAACAGAAACAACTGCCCGACAGTGATTGGAGTAGACCGGTGTGCGCCCGGTAAGCTGCCACACGGTGGCGTGTCCGAGCGGCCTAAGGAGCACGCCTCGAAAGCGTGTGACGGGTAACCCCCGTCCGAGGGTTCAAATCCCTCCGCCACCGCCACAACGATTCAGGCACTATTGTCAGAATCCGTCACTGAAGCAGAGGTCGAGGCGACCGCGGTGACCAACCCGAGAGAATTGGTATATGCGCGCGCTTCATGACCAGGACCCCTGGGCCTCGGCCGGGGGTGGTGCTGGGCTGCGCCCGTTCTCGGTGCTGCTCGTCGAGGACGACCGCGGCGACGCCATCCTGGTCGAGGAGTTGATCGCCGACGCCGACTCCAACATCAACGTCGTGTGGGCGCCGTCCATGGAGGATGCCGAACAGCATCTGGAGGATTCCCGCCCGGACTGCGTGCTGCTGGATCTGAACCTTCCGGACGCCGACGGCATCAAGGCCCTCGACCGCGTCGCCAGGCGCGACATCACCATGCCGATCGTCGTGTTGACCGGTCTCAACGACGAGCACTTCGGCATCTCGGCCGTCGCTGCCGGCGCCCAGGACTACCTCGTCAAGGGTCGCGTCGAACCGGAGACGCTGCGCCGCGCCCTGCTCTACGCCGTGGAACGCAAACGCGCCGAGCTGACGTCGGTGGAACTGCACGCCAGCGAGCTGCGCGCGATGGAGAACGCCCGCCTCGAGCGTGGCCTGCTGCCGTCCCCGCTGCTCCTCGATCAACCCGGAATCGACATCGTCGCCGAGTACCGCCCCAGTCGTCAGCACGCACTGCTCGGCGGCGACTTCTACGACTTCGTGCAGACCCCCGACCGCACCCTGCACGTCATGGTCGGTGACGTGGCCGGCCACGGACCCGACGAGGCCGCGCTGGGCGTGGCGTTGAGGATCGGCTGGCGCGCACTGACGTTCGCCGGCTTGCGCGGCAACGAACGCATGCGCCAGTTGGAACGGATTTTGAGCACCGAACGCCCGGGGTCGAGCATCTTTGCGACGGTGCTCAGCGTTGCGATGTCCACCGACAACCTCAGCTTCAACGTCGTGTCCGCCGGTCATCCCGGCATGCTGCTGCACGGGGACAACACCGTGGAGTGGCTGGAACCGGAGGTCGGCCCGGCGCTCGGCCTGTACGGACTCGAGTGGCCGCTGAACCTTTTTGAACTGCCCCCAGGGTACGGCTTGGTGCTGTTGACCGATGGCTTGTTCGAGGGTCGCTCCGGTCGCGGAACCGAACGCCTCGGCGAGGCGGGCCTGCTCGAAGTCGCCAGGGGCTACGCGCACCTGCCCGGTCGCGAGTTCGTCACCGCCCTGATCGACGACGTGGAGCGCCGCGCGCAGTCGGTGGGCGGTATCAGCGACGACATCGCGGTGGTGCGGGTGGAGCGGACGATCACCGGATGAGGGGTCGCCTCACCGTCCAGGGGTGGCAGAACCTCGTGCTGTCCCTGATGGGCGTGGTGGTCATCGCCGGCGCGATCGTGGGTGCGCTGCTGTTGAACCGGACCGACGAGGTCTCGCGCGAGCTGAACCTCGGTATCCAACCCGCCCGGGTGGCGGCGTATCAGTTGCAGGCGGCCCTTCGCGACCAGGAGACCGCTGTGCGCGGTTACGCGATCGCCGCCGATCTCCAATTCCTCGACCCCTACTTCGAGGGTCAGCAGGTCGAAAATGAGGCGGCGCGGCAGATCCGCGACGGAATCGGCCACCGGGAGAAGCTCATCGGCGACCTGGAAGCGATCGAGAAGGCCGCGGCCGAGTGGCGCTCGACGTACGCGGACCCGCTGATTGCCTCGGTGACACCCGGGATGCCGAAGGTTCTGGACGCCGCCACCGCCGAGCGGGGCAAACAAGGGTTCGACGCCCTGCGCGTGCTCTTCAACACCCAGAACCGCGACCTGTCACAGGCCCGTCAGGATGCGGTCGACGAGCTCGCCGCCGTGCAGACCTGGCGAGACACCCTGTTGATCGCGATCCTCGTGGCGTTCTTCGTCGCCGGCATCGTGCTGGCGGTCCTGGTGCGCAAGGCCGTCACCCGCCCCCTCGAGCAGCTCGCCGCCTCGTGCCGCAGGATCACCGAGGGGAACTTCGACGAGAAGATCGCGGTGCGCGGCCCGCGTGACATTCAGGCGATCGCTGCGGATGTGGAGGACATGCGCCAACGCATCGTCGACGAGCTGGCCGCCTCACGGTCGGCCAAAGAGCAACTCGGCGACCAAGCCCTGGAACTGCAACGGTCTAACGCCGAACTCGAACAGTTCGCCTATGTGGCTTCACACGACCTGCAGGAGCCGCTACGCAAGGTGGCCTCGTTCTGCCAGCTGATCGAGAAGCGCTACGGCGACAAGCTCGACGAGCGCGGCGTCGAGTACATCCGCTTCGCCGTCGACGGCGCCAAACGCATGCAGGTGCTGATCAACGACCTGCTCACCTTCTCCCGCGTCGGCAGGCTCGGCTCGACCGAAGCCGACGTCGACCTCGATGCCGTGCTGGCCGACGCGATCGACAACGTGTCGGCCTCGATCGAGGAATCCGGTGCGGAGGTGGTGCGCACCGGAGAGCCGCTGCCTACCGTCAAGGGCGACCCGACGCTGTTGACGATGCTGTGGCAGAACCTGATCGGCAATGCGGTGAAGTTCCGCCGGCCCGACGCCGCGCCGCGGATCGTCATCGACTGCACCGTCGGCGAGGGCACCCGCGAGGGCGCGTGGCTTTTCACCGTCACCGACAACGGGATCGGCATTCCCGAGGAGTTCGCCGAGAAGGTCTTCGTGATCTTCCAGCGCCTGCACGGCCGTGAGGTCTACACCGGAACGGGTATCGGCCTGGCGCTGTGCAAGAAGATCGTCGAGCACCACGGCGGTAACATCTGGATCGACACCGGCCACACCGAGGGCACCAGGTTCCGCTTCACCATTCCCTGCGTCGTCGACGAGCCCGTCGCGGCCGAAATGGAAGGATCAACTGTATGACACTGGACGGCCGGGCGATCGACGTGCTGCTCGTCGAGGACGACCCGGGTGACGAGCTGATCACCCGAGAAGCATTCGAGCACAACAAGATCAAGAACACCTTGCACGTCGCGCACGACGGCGAGGAGGGACTCGACTTCCTCTACCGCCGAGGCAAGTACGCCGACGCGCCGCGGCCCGACCTGATCCTGCTCGACCTGAACCTGCCGAAA
The DNA here is from genome assembly GCF_001667105.1 of Mycobacterium sp. 852002-51152_SCH6134967. Taxonomy (NCBI): domain Bacteria; kingdom Bacillati; phylum Actinomycetota; class Actinomycetes; order Mycobacteriales; family Mycobacteriaceae; genus Mycobacterium; species Mycobacterium sp. 852002-51152_SCH6134967. The sequence goes on from NZ_LZIK01000060.1 coordinate 81,030, forward strand.
TACGACGGCAGGCAGTTGCTCGAGCAGATCAAGTCCGACGCCGAGCTCAGCCATATCCCCGTGGTGGTGCTCACCACATCATCGGCGGAGGAAGACATCCTGCGCAGCTACAAACTGCACGCCAACGCGTATGTCACCAAGCCCGTCGATCTCGATCAGTTCATGAACGCCGTCCGCCAGATCGACGAGTTCTTCGTTCAGGTGGTTCGACTGCCCAATTCCTGACCGCCGCGTTCGTCGTCGGTCACGTCGAAGTCGATGCGCACGGTCGTGCCCGACGTCGATTTCATGACCTCCACACCGTTGCCGACCGCGCGGATGATCGGAAGGCCGCGCCCGCGGGTCGTCGGCTCCGTGCTCGGGGTCCGCCACTGCCCGTGATCTGAAACACAGACCACGATCCGCGCGTCCTCGACAGTCGCCTCGACCACCATCTCTCCCTCGGGGGAGTCCTGGTAAGCATGCTCGACGCAGTTGGTGGCGGCCTCGTTGACCGCGAGCACGATGTCGGCGCTCACGTCGTCGGGCACGCCGATCGGTTCCATCCACCCGACCAAACTGCGGCGAATCTGTGCCAGTCGATCCGCGGTGGCCGGAACCTCGATCCTCAGAGGGTCTGCCGGCCGCAGACGCACATCGATTACCACGCCCGTGGTTGTACCCCGCTTGCCCCGATTCCTCACGTATGTCACGCATACGCTTGGGTCTCAAAACAATAGCGAGGCGCAGATCACACACGAGGACGACGAAAGGCGAGCGCGCCGCGCGCACCGATGGCCGTCAGCCGTAGAAGATCACCTGATAGTCGGGTGTCCACGCACCCTGTTTGCAGCTCAGCGGGATGCCGTCGGGGGTCTGGGCCACTCCGGTCGCATCCCCACACGGCAGACGGTTGGTGCGGATGCCGACCAGCGGTGGCGACGAGACCCAGGTGCTGCGCGAGTTGCACGCCAGCGTGTTGCCCGAGGCGTCGATCCCGAAGTTGTAGCGGGTGTTCTGCACGCAGTGCGTACCCTCCACCGCGCTCCGGTCGACGTAGGGAACACAGTCGGCGCCGTCGCAGTAGCCGGGGGACGCCGGCGCATTCGCGGCGGTCATCAGCGGTGCGGCGACGAATCCGCACGCGAGCGCAGCTGCAGCCATGAGCCTCATAGGTGGCTAGCCTAAGTGCCCCGCATCGACGGTGGACACGGAATAGGCTCTTAAGCCATGAAGCCGGTGATGGTTACCCTGGTCGCCGCCGCGGGCGCGGCTGCGTTGATCTCCGCTCCGACGGCCAACGCCGATGCGGTCGCGTATCTGGTCAACGTGCACGTGCGTCCGGGATACAACTTCCCCAACGCCGACGCCGCCATCGGCTACGGCAGGACGATCTGCGACCGGGTGGCGGGCAAGATGAGCTACGGCCAGCTGGTGGACCAGGTGACCGCCGACTTCCACACGACCGACAAGTATCAGGGCGCCTACCTGATCAACCAGGCGGTCAACGAGCTGTGCCCGGCGCAGATCTGGCAGTTGCGCCAATCGGCCGCCGGCTACACCGGATGAAAAGCGGCGGCGCCCCTTGTCGGGACGCCGCCTTCTCTCACGCTCGATGATCTGCCCTACGGGCAGGTGACTTCGATCTCGAAGGGCTTGTTGACCGGCTGCAACGGGTTGGCCATGTCGACGCCCGTGGCGGTGCCGCTGATCTTGTACGTCTTGCCGTCCTTCTCGGCCTTGGCCTCGCCCTGGCCGGCTCCACTCTGGTAGCCCAGCGTCACGCCGTTGACGTTGCCCAGGCCGACCGACTGCACCGTCGGTTCGTCGCCGGAGCTGACGACGGCGCCGATGCCGGTAGTGGCGTCGCCGATCGCGATGTTGGTGTTCCCGCCCATGTCGCTGCACACGACGGTGCCCTGGACGGCCTGATCCTGACCGTCGATCGTGACGGTGGTCTTGCCCTCGGCCGAAGCGGCGGTCGATGTCTCACCCGAGGTTTCAGACTTCTTCTCACCCGAGGAACAGCCGGATAGACCTGCGATGACGATCGCCGCGCTGCCGACGGCGACCAGTAACCCACGCTTCACCCTGTTCTCCTTTATGTGTGTGACCCGTCAAGATCGGATCATCCGAAAGCAGTATGGGTTCGCGGGAAACCGGCCGACAGCGTTTCTGGCAAAAATCGATCATCCGCTCCAGCGCCTGCTCAGCAGGACACCTGGATGCTGAAAGTGCCGTCGGCCCGGAAGCTGGGGTTGTCGGTGTCGAAGCCGTCGGCTTCACCGGAGATGTCGTAGGTCCGGCCCGTCATGGAAACCTCGGCAGTCTCGGACGCGCCCACCCCGGCCGTGTAGCTGCCGGTGAATCCGCCGATGTTGTTGATCCTGACCGACTCGACGGTCAGGGCTTCCTGGTTCGACACCATCGCGGTGAGTCCGGACGTCTCGTCGCCCGTGGTGATGGTGGTGAGGTATCCCGTCGTGTCGCACTGCACCGCGTCGGTCGTACCCTCGTCGTTGCCGTTGACCGAGACCTGCGCCGTGCCCGCGACCAGTTCGCCCTTCGGCGGTGTGTAATCGTCGGGACTGCTCGAACATGCGGCCGACATCAGCACGATCGCCGCGGCACAGCACGTCGGCATCCACCGATTTCTCACAGTGCAGAATCTACGGCGTGGCCGTGCCGAAATCTCCCGCTCCGAAAGAGTCGTCGGCCCCGTTCTTCAGCGTGACGGCGCAACTGCCCGGCCGGGCCGGCCGCACCGGCGTCATCCGCACCCCGCACGGTGAGATCCGCACCCCGGCGTTCATTCCCGTCGGCACGCAGGCGACCGTCAAGGCGGTGCTGCCCGAAGCCATGAAAGAACTTGGTGCGCAGGCTCTTCTGGCGAACGCCTATCACCTGTACCTGCAGCCCGGCCCGGACATCGTCGATGAAGCCGGGGGATTGTCGGCGTTCATGAACTGGCCGGGCCCGACGTTCACCGACAGCGGCGGCTTTCAGGTGTTGTCGCTAGGCGCGGGCTTTCGCAAAGTGCTGGCGATGGACGCCGAGCGCGTCCAGGCCGACGACATCATCGCCGAAGGCAAGGAGCGACTGGCCAACGTCGACGATGACGGGGTGACGTTCCGGTCGCATCTGGACGGGTCCACCCACCGGTTCACCCCCGAGGTGTCGATCCGGATCCAACATCAGCTCGGCGCGGACATCATCTTCGCTTTCGACGAGCTGACCACGCTGGTCAACACCCGCGGATACCAGGAGCGGTCGGTGCAGCGGACGCATGACTGGGCGGTGCGCTGTCTGGCCGAGCACCGGCGGCAGCACGAGGCGCGTCCGGACAAGCCCGGGCAGGCGTTGTTCGGGGTCGTGCAGGGCGCCCAGTACGAGGACCTGCGCAGACAGGCCACCCGCGGTCTGGTCACGATCGGCGCACAGGCCGGGCCCGCCGAGGGCCTCGAATTCGACGGCTACGGCATCGGCGGCGCCCTGGAAAAACAGAACCTCGCCACGATTGTCGGATGGGTGGTCGACGAACTACCCGCCGACAAGCCCCGCCACCTGCTGGGCATCAGCGAGCCCGACGATCTGTTCGACGCGATCGCCGCGGGCGCCGACACGTTCGACTGTGTGTCTCCGTCGCGGGTCGCCCGCAACGCCGCCGTGTACTCGACAACCGGCCGCTTCAACATCACCAACGCTCGGTTCCGCCGGGACCTCACCCCCATCGACGCCGACTGCGACTGCTATACCTGCGCCCACTACACCAAGGCCTACATCCACCACCTGTTCAAGGCCAAGGAGATCCTGTCGGCGACGCTGTGCACCATCCACAACGAGCGGTTCGTGGTGCGGCTGGTCGACCGCATCCGCGCGGCCATCGAAACGGGTGACTTCGACGAGCTGCGCGCCGACGTGCTCGGCCGGTATTACGCGACCCGAACGCGCTGACACTTCTGGCGCGAACGTGGGTTACCCGCACGCTGTCGGGCGTCGGAGCGTGCATCAACGCCACACTCGGCGGGATAGCGTCCAGCGCATGCGCATTCTGCTGATCGGCGCCGGCGGTGTGGGCGCGGCGTTCTGCTCGATCGCGACGCGGCGCGACTTCTTCGACACGCTCGTGGTCGCCGACTACGACGAGGACCGGGCCAAGCACGCCGCCGACGCGGCGGGCGATGCGCGGTTCGTCTCCGCGCGGGTCGACGCCACCTCCGCCGACGCCGTCGCCGACCTGGTCCGCACCCACGGGATCACCCATGTGATGAACGCGGTCGACCCGCGATTCGTGATGCCGATCTTCGACGGCGCGCTGACCGGCGGCGCCGACTACCTCGACATGGCGATGAGCCTGTCGCGGCGCCACCCCGAGCAGCCCTACGCGCTCACCGGGGTCAAGCTGGGCGACGAGCAGTTCGCCGCCGAGGAGCGCTGGCGCGACGCCGGTCGGCTGGCGTTGGTGGGCATCGGTGTCGAGCCCGGGCTGTCGGATGTGTTCGCGCGCTACGCCGCTGATCACCTGTTCGCCGAGATCGACGAACTCGGTACCCGCGACGGGTCGAACCTCACCGTCGACGGTTACGACTTCGCCCCGTCGTTCTCGATCTGGACCACCATCGAGGAGTGCCTCAACCCGCCGGTGATCTGGGAGGCCGACAGGGGGTGGTTCACCACCGAACCCTTCAGCGAGCCAGAGGTTTTCGACTTTCCCGACGGCATCGGTCCGGTCGAGTGCGTGAACGTCGAGCACGAGGAGGTGCTGTTGATGCCGCGCTGGGTCAAATGCAAACGCGCAACGTTCAAGTACGGGCTCGGAAACGAATTCATCGACGTCCTCAAAACGCTGCACAAGCTCGGGCTCGACCGCACCGAGAAGGTGACGGTCGGCGGCGTCGAGGTGAGCCCCCGCGACGTGGTGGCCGCATGCCTGCCCAATCCCGCCGCCCTTGGGCCGAAGATGCGTGGAAAGACCTGCGCCGGGCTGTGGGTGACGGGAACCGGCAAGGACGGTAACCCCCGCTCGACCTACCTGTACCACGTCGTCGACAACGAATGGTCGATGACCGAATACGGACATCAGTGCGTGGTCTGGCAGACGGCGATCAATCCGGTTGTCGCGCTTGAGCTTCTGGCCAACGGCACCTGGAGCGGCAGCGGTGTTCTCGGCCCTGAGGCCTTCGATGCGGTGCCGTTCCTGGATCTGTTGACGGCCTACGGCTCACCGTGGGGCCAGCACGAGTTGTAGCGCGAACGTGGGTTACCCGCACGCGTCGAGGCCGGTGGGCGTGTGTCGATCCCACACTCGGCGCGGTAGGTTCTCGCCATGCCGATCGAGCTCACCGCCGAGCAGGCCGCCGCGCGACTTGCGACCGACGACACCTTGGGCATACCGCTCGGTCCGGGCCAACCGCCGGCGTTCCTGCGCGCGCTGGGTGAACGCGACGACTGGACGAACCTTTGTGTCTACGGTGCACTGCTCGCCGTCGGCACCGAACTGTTCACCCGCCCCGGCGTGCGCTATCTGTCGGGTTTCTACGGTCCGCTCGAACGCGCCCTGCGGGACTCGGGCGCCGATGTCGAGTTCGCGCCGGCCGACTTTCGCCGCTTCGGCCCGCTGCTCGAACGCCAGTCTCCGCGTGTGATGACGACCGTCGCCACACCGCCGGACGCCGACGGCTGGTGCTCGCTGGCCCTGCACGCCGGCGGTACGGTCAACGAATTGCACCGCGCCGGAGCCGATCCCGATCGCATACTGATCGTCGAGGCATCCGAGGCCTACCCGCGCACGTTCGGACTCGGCGACGAGCACCGGCATGCGCTGCACGTCGACGAGATCGACATCCTCGTGCACTCGGCCGACGCGCCGCTCGCACTTCCGGGCGCGGCCCCCACCGAGGCCGATGTCGCGATCGCGCGGCACGCCGTCGCCTTCATCCGGCCCGGCGCGACGTTGCAGACCGGAATCGGTTCGATCCCTAGCCAGATCGCGGCGCTGCTGGCCGAGGGCGACGGCGGCGAATACGGTTTGCACAGCGAGATGTTCACCGACGGCTGTATGCAACTGCATCGTGCGGGAAAGGTCACCAACACCGGCAAGGGCATCTACGACGGTGTGAGCGTGACGACGTTCGCGTTCGGCTCGGCGGATCTGTACACCTGGCTCGACGGCAATCACGACGTCGCGTTCCTGCCGGTGGAGATCGTCAACGCACCCGAGGTGATCGCCGCCAACCACGAGATGGTGTCCATCAACGGCGCGCTCGCGATCGACATCGGCGGCCAGGTCGTCGCCGACACCATCGACGGCAACCAGTTCAGCGGTGTCGGCGGCGCAGAGGATTTCGTCGCAGGCGCCGGTCTCGAGTTGTCCGACCGCTCGCTGATCTGTCTGCCCTCGACGTATGAGAAGAACGGGAAACTGCATTCGCGGATCGTGCCGTGGTTCGGGCCTGGCGCGGTGATCACCACGCCGCGACACCATGTCGACGTGATCGTCACCGAGTACGGCGCCGCGGAGCTGGAGGGCGCGACCGTCCGCGAACGCGGTGAGGCGCTCGCCGCGATCGCGCATCCGCAGTTCCGCGACGGCCTTCTCGCGGCAGCCGAACGTGCGTCCAAGGGATGCTCGCCTGTCGTCTGATGCCCTTCCCCCCTCCCGCGAGCGACCGTGTCTGTCCCCGACACGCCGCACGGCGGCGTACCAAAAGCGGTCGCTCGCACAGGATCTAGTCGGGCCGATAGATCCACGGTGTGCGCGGAAGCGCGGCCGGATCGAACTCGGCGAGCATGCCCTCGACGTCGCGAGCTCGCCAGCCCAGCGACTCGCTGATCTGGGCGAGCGCCCGCGGTACGCCGATCTCGGCCAGCGTCACCGCCCCGTCGCGTTTGGCCAACCGGGCGCCGTCCTCGTTGAGCACCAGTGCAACGTGGGCGTACACCGGTTCGGCGTAACCGAGCATCCGCGCCAGGTACGCCTGCCGAGGTGACGAGGGCAGCAGGTCGTCCCCCCGCACCACCTGGTCGACACCCTGGGCCGCGTCGTCGACCACGACCGCGAGGTTGTAGGCCGGCACCCCGTCACCGCGGCGCACCACGAAGTCGTCGACGATGCCGGTGTAGGCGCCGTGCAGCACGTCGTGGACGGTGTGCACGATCGCGTCGGTGCGCAACCGCAGCGCGGGCGGGCGCCTTGTCTCGGCGCGTCGCGTCGCGCGCTGGGCGTCGGTGAGGTCGCGGCATGTGCCCGGGTAGGCCCCCTGCGGCGCATGCGGCGCGCGCGGAGCCTGCGCGATATCCCTTCGGCTGCAATAGCATTCGTAGAGCAGGCCGCGGCCTTCCAATCCTGCGATCGCGTCGTCGTAACGCGAGCGGTGTTCGGACTGCCACTCCAGGACGTCCCACGTCAACCCGATCGCCGCCAAATCGGAAAGTTGGCGCCGCCCTACGTCGTCGAACGTGCGGTCGTCGAGGTCGTCGACGCGCATGACGAAGCGACGGCCGGTCGAGCGGGCGAACAACCACGCCAGGATCGCGGTGCGCAGGTTTCCGATGTGCAGGTCCGCCGAGGGGCTCGGGGCGAACCTGCCGGCGGTCATGATCGCAATCTAACCGGCGGGCGTCCGCCGCTGGGGTGTGTCACCCTCGGACTCCCTTCACGCCGGTCATCTTTCGTGCAAAGCGGGTATCCCCCGCCGTGCGCTGGTAGTTTGCCTGTGCACCGAGAAACACGGCCCATCGCCGGCGCTCGCCGTGCAGGCGTCCCAGGGTCGTGCCCGACGGACGCTAGGAGGCCGCACGTGGACCCCGATGGTTCCACCAGCCCGCAGGACGAAACCGACAAGGACGCACCCTCCTCGGGTGAAGTGAAGAAAGCGATCGCGGCCTCGGCCGTCGGCAACTACACCGAATGGTTCGACTACGGGCTCTACGCCTATGGGGTCTCCTACATCTCGACGGCCATCTTCCCGGGTGACGGGGCGACCGCGACGCTGTTGGCACTGATGACGTTCGCCGTGTCCTTCCTGGTCCGTCCGCTCGGCGGTTTCGTCTGGGGACCACTGGGCGACCGCCTCGGGCGGCGTCGCATCCTGGCCATCACGATCCTGGTGATGGCCGGCGCGACGCTGTGCGTGGGTCTTGTGCCGACCTACGCCACGATCGGGATCTGGGCGCCGGTGCTGATGGTGATCCTGCGGATGATCCAGGGCTTCTCGACGGGCGGAGAGTACGGCGGCGCCGCCACGTTCATGGCCGAATACGCTCCGGCCCGCCGTCGCGGCGTGATGGGCAGCTTCCTCGAGTTCGGCACCCTGGCCGGCTTCTCGACGGGCGCGCTGCTGATGCTCGGGTTCTCGCTGATCCTGTCCGACGACCCGATGAATGTGTGGGGGTGGCGGCTGCCGTTCCTGATCGCCGCTCCCCTCGGTCTGATCGGGTTGTACCTGCGCACCCGGCTCGACGAGACGCCGGTGTTCAAGGAACTGGAGCAAACTGGCAGACAGGAACAAAACATCGGCGCCGAATTCAAGGACCTCCTCGCCCAGTACGGGGGACCGATCCTGCGCCTCGGCGGTCTGGTAGTGGCGCTCAATGTCGTCAACTACACGCTGCTCACCTACATGCCCACCTATCTCGAGCAGTCGATCGGCCTGTCCACCGACATGTCGTTGGTCGTGCCGATCATCGGGATGCTGTCGATGATGATCTTCCTGCCTTTCGCGGGCCTGGCGTCGGACCGGTTCGGGCGCAAGCCCGTCTGGTGGATCTCCTTGATCGGGTTGTTCATCGCGGGCATTCCGATGTTCATGCTGATGTCGACCGGGGTGATCGGCGCCGTCATCGGCTTTGCCGTGTTGGGGTTGCTCTACGTCCCGCAGTTGGCGACCATCTCGGCGACGTTCCCGGCGATGTTCCCGACACAGGTGCGCTACGCCGGTTTCGCGATCGCCTACAACGTGTCGACGGCGCTCTTCGGCGGCACGGCCCCGGCGGTCAACGATTGGTTGATCGGTGTGACGGGCGACAACCTCGTGCCTGCGTACTACATGATGGGTGCCTGCATTGTCGGCGCGATCGCCCTGACAAAGCTTCCCGAGACGGCGCGATGCCCGATCAACGGCACCGAGATACCCGGCACGCCGGAAGCGCCGCCGCAACTGGACTACGAGCTCGAGCCCAGTCGCTGAGTCACAGGACGGCGTTGACCGCGTCGGACCAGACGCCCGCCGCCTCGTCGATCTGCCCGGCGGTCACGACGAGCGCGGGGATGAACCTGACGACCTGTCCCCAGGCGCCGCAGGTCAACAGCAGCAGGCCGCGCCTAGCGGCCTCCTGCTGCACGGCCAGTGCCGTCGCACCGTCGGGTCTTCCTGCGGCGTCCCGGAATTCGGCACCGAGCATCAGCCCGAGACCGCGCACGTCGGTGATCGCGTCGAACTTGTCGCCAACCGTTTGCAAGGCCTCACGCAACTGCGCTCCGCGTTCGGCGGCGTTGTCGACCAGTCGCTCGTCGGCGATCACGTCGAGCGTTGCCACGGCCGCCGCGCACGCCACCGCGTTGGCGCCGTAGGTACCGCCTTGGGAACCCGGCCACGCCCGCTCCATCAACGCCGCCGGCGCCGCGATGCCCGACAGCGGGAAGCCCGACGCGAGGCCCTTCGCGGTGATCAGGATGTCCGCACGCACTTGAGAATCGCCGAAGAAGTGCTGACTGCCCCAGAACCGGCCGGTGCGCCCGAAGCCGGTCTGCACCTCGTCGACGACCAGCAGGATGCCGTGAGCGTCGGCGCGCTCGCGCAACCCGGCGAAGAAGCGCTCATTGGCGGGCACGTAGCCGCCCTCGCCGAGCACGGGTTCGACGAAGAACGCGGCGGTATCGGCGGGTGCGCTGATCGTCTGCAGCAGGTAATCCAGTTGTGCCAGAGCGAAATCGGTGGCCTGCTCGACCGGCCAGCCGAAGTGGCCGGGGTCCGGAAACGGCGCAACGTGAACTCCGGCCATCAACGGCGCGAAGCCGGAGCGGAACTTGGTGCCGGAGGTGGTCATCGAGGCCGCCGCGACGGTGCGACCGTGGAACCCGCCGTGGAAGACGATCACGTTCGGCCGGCCGGTGGCCTGACGGGACAGTCGCAGCGCGGCTTCCACCGCCTCGCTTCCGGAGTTGGCGAAGAACAACCGGTCGAGCCCGGTCGGCAGCACCTCTCCCAGCCGTTCCACCAAGGTGAGCAGCGGGCGGTGCATGACCGTCGTGTACTGCCCGTGGATCAGCGTGGCGACCTGGCGCTGGGCGGCCTCCACCACCCGCGGATGACAATGTCCGGTGCTGGTCACCCCGATGCCGGCGGTGAAGTCGAGGTAGGAGCGGTCGTGTTCGTCGTAGAGCAGCACCCCTTCGCCGCGGGCGGCGACGACGCCGGTCGCCTGTCGAAGGATTGAGGAGAGCTGCGGGGCTTCGGAGGCCGAGTTCATGCCATGATCGTCAGCGGTGCACTGTAGATTGTCAACAATCCGACGCAGGGAGGCGTGGTGGATCGCGAACGGCACGTGATCGAGACGGTGGACAAGCGACTGTTCGTCGACGGCAAGCGGATCGATGCGAGCGGAGGGCGCACCTTCGACGTCGTGGACCCGGCGACGGGGCACACGCTGTGCGCGGTCGCCGACGCCACGCCCGCCGATGCGCGTGCGGCACTTGATGCGGCGGTCGCGGCCCAGCGCGAGTTCGCGGCGACCCCGCCGCGGGCCCGCGCCGACATGTTGATGGCCGCCTTCGAGTTACTGCACGCCCGCGTCGACGACCTGGCGTTGTTGATGACGCTGGAGATGGGCAAACCCCTTGCCGAGGCTCGAGGTGAAATCACCTACGCCGCCGAATTTTTCCGCCACTTCGCCGAAGAGGCCACCCGGATCGACGGCGGCTATCAGACCGCGCCATCGGGTGGTGCGCGTTTCCTGATCGCCCGTCAGCCCGTCGGGCCCTGTCTGCTGATCACCCCGTGGAACTTCCCGATGGCGATGGGTACCCGCAAGCTGGGACCGGCGATCGCCGCCGGTTGCACCAGTGTGATCAAACCGGCACACCAGACCCCGCTCACGATGTTGGCGCTGATGGGCATCCTCGACGAAGCGGGTGTGCCTGCCGGCGCCGTCAACTGCATCACCGCGATGGACGCGAACGCGGTGACCGAACCGCTGATCCGCTCGGGGCTGGCGCGCAAGCTGTCGTTCACCGGGTCGACGAGGGTGGGCCGGATTCTGCTCGAGCAGTGCGCAGAGAAGGTGTTGCGGACTTCGATGGAACTCGGTGGCAACGCACCGTTCATCGTGTTCGCCGACGCCGATCTCGACGAGGCGGTCGACGGGGCGATGGCGGCCAAGATGCGCAACATGGGAGAAGCGTGCACGGCGGCGAACCGAATCTTCGTGCACGCGTCGGTGATCGACGAGTTCGGGCGTCGGTTGGCCGAGCGGATGGCGGCGCTGCGCGTGGGCCGGGGCACCGAGGAGGGGGTCAACGTCGGCCCGCTGGTCGACGACGCCGCACTGCACAAGGTGCAGGACCTGGTCGACGACGCGGTGGGCCGCGGTGCCCGTGTGTTGACCGGCGGCACAGCGGTTTCGGGTGACGGCTACTTCTACTCGCCGACCGTGCTGACCGGCGTCCCGCGCGACGCGAGGATGTCAGGCGAGGAGATCTTCGGCCCGGTCGCGCCGCTGACGCCGTTCGAAACCGAGGACGACGTCGTTGCCGCCGCCAACGACACCGAATACGGCTTGGTGGCTTACGTTTTCACCAACGATCTGCGCCGGGCGCTGCGGGTCGCCGAGGCGTTGGAGACCGGCATGGTCGGCCTGAATCAGGGCGTGGTGTCCAACCCCGCCGCTCCGTTCGGCGGCGTCAAGCAGTCCGGCCTGGGCCGCGAAGGCGGTTCGGTGGGCATCGACGAGTTCCTGGAGACCAAGTACGTCGGCATCGCCCTGGCGTGAGGCTCAAATGCCGCGCGAGACCCGCACGACCAGCCGGTCGACCGCATCCTCCATGTGCGCGATCAGCAGCTTGTCGGACAGCTGCACGTCGCCGGCCCGGATAGCGCTGGCCAGCGCATGGTGCTCGGCAATCCGATCGTTGGGGTTGTCGTAGGTGTCCGCCAGCGCGTGCACACACATTCGCGTCTCCACGAGATACGTCTGGTGCATCCGCGACAGCCGCTCGCTGCCCGCGAGTTCGACAAGGCGCTCGTGGAACCGTATGTCGGCCTCGCTGCCCTCCTCGACGTCGGCGGCCGCGGCCATCTCCTCGACGATCGCCAGCAGCTCGTCGCCGGCAGACGCGTAGTCGCCCTGCAGGATTCGGCGGGTCGCGGCGCGTTCGATCGCCTCGCGCGCGAGGTACATGTCGGAGGCCACCTCGGGCGTCATGTCGATCACGAATACCCCGCGGTTGCGGATGGCGATCAGCAGACCCTCCTGCGTCAACCGCTGCATCCCCTCGCGCAGCGGTCCGCGGCTGACGCCGAGCTTGCGGGCCAGGTCGGCTTCGATCAGCTGGGTGCCCGGGGCGAGCTCACCGTGCGCGATGGCCTGCCGCAGCTTGTCGGCGACGATGCTCGGCGTCGATTCCTGCTCCACCGGCGCCAGGAACTCGGTCACAGCCGCTCCTCGAACAGCCGGCCCAGGCCCGCGATCGCAGGCACTGCACCGGCGAGTTGCAGGCCCTTCCACACCGTCACCTGATTGGCGGTCAGCACTGGTTTGCCGACCGCGGCCTCGAGGCGGTCGATGATCGCCAGCGTGTGCATCGCGGTGTCGGGAACCAACACCGCTTGCGCGTCCGGGTGATCGGCAGCGGTGACCATCTGTCCCACCCGCTGCGGCTCCAGCGTGCCGACTTCGGCGGCGGTGATGATGCCGTGGCTGCCCATCGCCACCACCTCGATGCCGTCGGCGGCCAGGAACCGCACGAAGTGCTCGGCGACGTCGTGCGGGTACGACGCTGCGATCGCGACGCGCTCGATGCCGAGGTGGCGCAGCGCGTCGACGAACGCGATCGAGGTGGACGACGCCGGAACACCCGCAGCGGCAGCGACTTTCGCGGCTTGTTGGCGGGCCCCCTCGGGGCCGAACACGAAGCTGCCCGACGTGCACGCCCACATCACCGCCTGCGGGCGTGCGCCGGCGAGCTGGCGCACACCATCGGCCAGGCGCTCGTCGCCTCCGAGATCCAGCAACGCGTCGACGCGGTGGGCGTCCTCACCGACGGAGGTGATGGCCACGGGCAGGCGCAGCGCACCGTCGACCCTGCCCTCGAGCGCGGGGAAGTCGTCCTCGGCGCTATGCCCCGGATAGAGCAGTCCTACGGTCGCCATGACGCCCTTTCGATCGGCAGATTGTCGACAATGTTAGCAACCGGCACATCGGCAACTACGCCTCGAACAGGCGCTGACCCGCTCCCACGCCCTTGCGCCCGGCCATGCGCAGCGCCGCCCACATCGTCACCTGGTTGGCCGTGACCACCGGTTTCTGCAATTCGGCCTCGAGATCGGCGATCAGGTCGTAGGTCGGCAGGTTCGTGCAACTGATGACGATGGCCTCGGCGTCCGCGACGTCGGTGGCGCGGACCAAGTCGGCGGTCCGCGCATACGGCACCGACCAGATCTGCGAGGTCAGACCCAGTCCCGAAGTGGCCACGACCTCGATACCGGCCTCCATCAGATAGCTCGTCAACCCGATCGTCAGGTCCGAGGTGTACGGGGTGACGGTCGCGACACGCCCGGCGCCGAGGTGTCGCAGCGCCTCGAGCATCGAGCCGCTGGTGGTCACCGCGGCTGGGGCGCCGGCTGCCCGCATCGCCGCGACCAGCGCGGCTTCTCCGGCCATCCCCTTGACAAAGCTGCCCGCGGTGCACGCGTACGCGGTGACGATCGGAGAGACCGCCAGCACGTTCGCCGCGCCCGCGATCACGTGTTCGGGGTCGGAGATGTGCACCGCCATGTCGACGGTCACCGGCAGGGGGGCGTATCTGAGCCGGGTCACGTACAGGCTGACGTCGTCGGGCACCCAACGCCAGAGTTCCCGGTCGAGCGCGAAATCATATGGTGTTACGACGCCTATGCCTACCTGCTGCAATGGTGGGGGCGGCACCAATTCCCCGATCCTCATTTGCACAGTGTGAGGCCAGATGACCAAACCAGCAACAGATTGTTGACAATCCTACGGCGTGTCCCTAGCCTCGGGTCGTGTCAGGCCCCCGCGAGATCGTGCAAAATATGCCGTCGTCGCAGGTCAGAAGTGATTCCACCCGACCAGTCGTCGCTGTCCTGTGCAAGAAGCCCACTGACCGCCCACCGGGCCTCGACGAACTCGATGTCCACTTGCGCTACTGCACCGCCGACGACCTCGCCGACGCGGTTCGCGGCGCCCGCGCGCTGCTGCTCTGGGACTTCTTCTCGACCGCGGTGCGCGACGCGTGGCACGACGCCGGCGAGCTGGAGTGGATCCACGTCACCGCGGCGGGCGTCGACACGCTGCTGTTCGACGAACTGCGCGCCTCCGACGTGGTGGTGACCAACGCCCGCGGCGTGTTCGACCGCCCGATCGCCGAGTACGTGCTCGGCGCGGTGCTCGCCCACGCCAAGGACAGCCGCACCAGCTTCGCCCTGCAGCGCGAGCACCGATGGCAACACCGCGAGACCCGTGCCATCGCGCGGGCCCGCGCGCTCGTCGTCGGCACCGGAAGCATCGGGCGCGAGATCGCGCGGCTCCTGCGCGCGGTGGGCATGCAGGTGCGCGGGGCGGGCCGCGTCGCAACGACGGACGACCCCGACTTCGGTGTCGTGGTGGCCAGTGCGAGCTTGGCCGACGAGGTCGGCTGGTGCGATCACCTGGTGCTCGCCGCGCCGCTGACGAACGCGACGCGCGGCATGGTGGACGCCTCGGTGCTGTCGGCGATGAAGCCCGACGCCCATCTTGTCAACATCGGCCGCGGTCCGTTGGTGGCGGAGTCGGCGTTGCTTTCGGCGTTGCGCGACAACCGGATTGGTGGTGCGACGCTGGACGTGTTCGACACCGAACCGCTGCCGCCCGACCATCCGCTGTGGGACGCTCCTAACGTGACGATCACCGCACACATGGCCGGGGACGTGGTGGGTTGGCGCGAAGCCCTGGCCGAGCAATTCGTGGACAACGCGCAGCGCTGGCTGGCCGGCGAGCCATTAATGAACGTGGTGGACAAAAAACTCGGCTACGTACCGGGCGGAGCCGCAAGCGCGGCGACGCGGGGCCCGCGATGATCCCGACCGCCGCCGAACTGGTCCAGGGCTACCGCGCCAAAACCGTCTCTCCGGTCGAGGCCACGCAGGAGGCGTTGGCCGCGATCGACGCGTACGACGGCGCGGTCAACGCCTTCGTGCTCGTCGACCCCGAGGGGGCGTTGGCCGCGGCACGGGCCTCGGAGGCACGCTGGCACGCCGGGCAGCCGCTCGGGCCCGGGGACGGCGTGCCGACGTCGATCAAGGACGCGCTGTGGACCAGGGGATGGCCGACGCTTCGGGGTAGCTGGCTCATCGACGAGCCGGGACCGTGGAACGAGGACGCGCCCTGCACGGCGCGACTTCGGGAGACCGGAGCCGTCCTGCTCGGCAAGACCACGACACCGGAGTACTCGTGGAAAGGCGTCACCGACTCGCCCCGATACGGTGTGACCGGCAATCCGTGGGATCCCACCAAGACGGCGGGCGGTTCGAGCGGCGGCAGCGCCGCGGCGGTCGGCCTCGGCATGGGGGTGTGGTCGGTCGGCACCGATGCGGGGGGATCGGTGCGGATTCCGGCGGCGTTCACCGGAACCGTCGCGCTCAAGCCGACCTACGGCCTGATACCCCACTATCCGCCGAGCCCGTTCGGCACGCTGGCGCACCCGGGCCCGATGACGCGGACGGTCGTCGACACCGCCGCGCTGATGGATGTGATCACCGGATTCGATGCCCGGGACTGGTCGGCGATGCCGACGCCACGTGAGTCGTTCCTGACCGGGCTCGACGACGGCGTCGCGGGCCTGCGGGTGGCGTTCTCGCCGCGGCTCGGCTACGTGCGCAACGATCCGGAGGTCGAAGCCGCCGTGCGGGCCGCGGCGGCGGTGCTGGCCGATGCGGGTGCCCGGGTCGAGGAGGTCGACCCCGGGTTCCGCGACCCGATCGAGGCCTTCCACGTGCTGTGGTTCGCCGGCGCGGCAAAGGTGTTGGAGGCGTACGGCGAAGCGGTCGACGACCGGGTGGATGCGGGGTTGCGCCGGATAGCTGCGGTGGGTGCGTCGTTCTCGGCGTCGGACTACCTCGACGCGACGGCCGTGCGCATGCAACTGGGACAGACGATGGGCCGGTTCCACGAAACCTACGACGTGCTGGTCACGCCGACGCTTCCGCTGCCTGCGTTCAGCATCGGTCGCGACGTGCCCGATGGCTGGCGGTCTCACTACTGGGCGAGTTGGACGCCATACACCTACCCGTTCAACATGACTCAGCAACCGGCGTTGAGCGTGCCGTGCGGATTCACTGCGGCGGGCCTGCCGATCGGGTTGCAGATCGTCGGCCCCCGGCACGCGGATGCGGTGGTGCTGCGGGTGGGCCGCGCCCACGAGATGGCCACCGACTGGCACCGGCGCACGCCGGCGTTGACGACACAAGGAGTTCGATGAGCAGGCTGATCACCGTGTCCCTCGACAAGCGCGGCGTCAGCTGCGTTGCCCGCATGCTCGACGACGCGGCGCCACGCACCTGCGCGGCGGTGTGGGACGCCTTATCTGACGGGCGCGTGCTTTCGTCACAGGTGTTCCACGGCAAGTATGCCCGCAACGAGATCTACACGCTGCTACCGGGATTCGCGGCCAAGGACCCGGGCAGGGAGAACACCACAGTCACGCCGATCCCCGGTGACCTGTGCTGGTTCTCCTTCGACTCCGATCAACTGGGCAACCCCGCCTACGGCTACGAGAACACCACCGGCACCGGCACCACCGGCGCGATCGTCGACCTGGCGCTGTTCTACGGCCGCAACAACCTGCTGATCAACGGCGACCAGGGCTGGGTCCCGGGCAACGTGTTCGGAGCGGTCATCGAAGGGCTCGACGAGATGGCCGAGGCCTGCCAGGACCTGTGGATGGGTGGCGTGCGCGGCGAAACCCTCAGTTTCCAACGCGCGGCGCAGGATTGACGCGCCGACTGGCTAGATCGGTTGAAGGCTGATCGGTTGTTCGCTCTGACCGGGATTGGGGTCGTTGCACGTCCCGGATTTCCAGCTGTAGCGAAGGTTGCCCGCCAAGGTCGCCGGATCGAACTCATAGGTCACATCGGCCGGGCCGGTGCTGCCGTCGGCGCACGGACGTGCGTTGAAGACGTCGTGGCGTTCGACGGTCCACGGGCCGTCGCCCTGCCTGCTGATCTGCGCGATCAGCCCGGTTGAGCTCGAAATCGTTCCACCGCAGTAACCTTCGGAGTTGCACTGCGTGGTGATCGACCACGTATTCGAGGTCGCCCCGTTGACCAGCCGGTACTCACCTTCGAGCCGCCCGTCCGCCCATGCCGGTCCCGCCGATCCGATCGCGGCACCGATGAGCATCGCCGCCGCCGCCGTCGCGCGTGTGATCGCCATCCAGGCAGCATCACACGTTAGGCGCACGGGCATCGCCGAGATGGCGAAAGTTTCCGGTCAGTCGAGGCCGGGGACGATGTCGCCCAGCAAGAAGGTGACCGGCTGCTCGAGTTGGTCGTACGTGCACGACCGTGGATCGCGGTCGGGGCGCCAGCGGTTGAACTGCGCGGTGTGGCGGAACCGTTCACCTTCCATGTGGTCGTAGCGCACCTCGACCACCCGCTCGGGCCGCAGCGGTACGAACGAGAGGTCCTTGCCGGCATTCCAGCGTGATCCCTCGTTGCGGCGTGGGGTCCGCTCACCGACCATGTGCGCCGCCCAATTCCACGGATGGTTGTCGAACGTGGTTACCAGCGGCTGCAATTCGGTGAAGAGTTCGCGACGGCGGGCCATCGGGAACGCGCCGATCACGCCGACGGACGCCAACATGCCGTCGTCCTTGTACAGCCCGAGAAGCAGCGACCCGATGGCATCGTCACCGGACTTGTGGAGGCGGTAGCCGGCGACGACGCAGTCCGCGGTCCGTTGATGCTTGATCTTGAACATCACGCGCTTGTCCGGTTGATAGGTCAGCGACAACGGCTTCGCGATGACGCCGTCGAGGCCGGCACCCTCGAACTCGTCGAACCAGCGTTGCGCCGTCGCGAGGTCCGTCGTCACCGGAGTGACGTGGAATTTCGGTCCGGCGTCGGCGAGAGCGTCCACGAGCGCGGCGCGGCGTTCGCCGAAAGGCCGCTGCGTGTAATCGATGTCGTCGAGTGCGAGCAGGTCGAAGGCGATGAAGGACGCAGGCGTCTTCTCGGCCAGCATCCGGACCCGTGAGTCGGCGGGGTGGATGCGCTGCTGCAGCGCTTCGAAGTCGAGCCCACCGCCGGAGGCGACGATGATCTCGCCGTCGATGACGCACCGTTCGGGTAGCTCAGCTGTGGCGGCCTTCACCAGTTCGGGAAAGTAGCGGGTCAGCGGCCGCTCGTTGCGGCTGCCGAGTTCCACCTCGTCGCCGTCGCGAAAGCAGATCGACCGGAAGCCGTCCCATTTCGGTTCGTACGACGCGTCCGGCGGGATCGACACCACCGATTTCGCCAGCATCGGCGACACCGGCGGCATCACGGGCAGCTCCATGACGCCATTGTCGCAATCCATGACCTGACGATGACATTGCCGAGTACGGGCGGTCTACATGGGTATGGACCCCGATATGGCGAAGCAGGAAGGCCCGGCTATCCCGGCACCATCGATGGAGCAGTCCGATATCGCGGTGCCCGACATCGTCTCGCACGACGAATGGCAGGCGGCCCGTCAAGGTCTGCTGGCCGAAGAGAAGGCGTTGATGAAGGAGCGGGACCGGCTCGCCGCACAGCGCCGGCGGATGCCCATGACTGAGGTGCGCGCGGACTACCGCTTCGCGGGAACCGACGGCGAAGTCGACCTCTTGGGCTTGTTCGCCGGACGGCGGCAGCTGATCGTATACCGCTTCTTCTACGCCCCCGATGTCGAGAACTGGCCCGATGGCGCATGCTCGGGCTGCTCGCTGTTCGCAGACACCGTGGTGCACCCGGCGCACCTCGCCGCACGTGACACCACCCTGGTGTTTGTCACGGCCGCTCCGCTGGAGCGCATCGCCGAGCTCAAAGCGCGGATGGGCTGGCAACGGCTCTCGTTCTTCACTCTCGTCGGAGACGAATTCTCTCGGGACTTCGGCGTCGAGGAGTTGTTCGGCCTCAACGTCTTCATCCGCGACGGCGACCGTGCCTACCGCACGTACTTCGTCAACGGACGCGGCATCGAGGAGATAGGGCCGGTCTGGTCGTTCCTGGACATCACGCCTCTTGGACGACAAGAACACTGGCAGGATGTCCCGCCCGGGCGACCGCAGGGTCCCCCGTACGACTGGTGGCGCCTCCACGATGCCTACGGTCGGATAGCAGCGCGGCGGCCCGCCAATTAATCCGCCAACACCCGTGGATCTCGCCGTGGACGCAATAATGGGCCAGGTGGACCTCCCCGTGCTGCCGCCGCTGGAGCCGATGCTTGCCAAGGCCCAGGCGAAGGTCCCGCCCGAAGCCGGGATGTGGTCGTACGAGCCGAAGTGGGACGGTTTCCGTGCCCTGGTCTTCCGCGACGGTGACAAGGTCGTATTGCTGTCCCGTAGCGGTAAGGACCTTGGCCGGTATTTCCCCGACGTCGTCGAGGCCGTCCGTGACGAGCTGGCACCGCGGTGTGTGCTGGACGGCGAGATCGTCGTCCCCCGCGAGTTCGGTGGCCGCACCCGCCTCGATTGGGAGTCGCTGAGCCAGCGCATCCACCCCGCCGCCAGCCGCATCAAAATGCTGTCGGAGCAGACGCCCGCCCACTTCATCGGCTTCGACGCGCTGGCCGCCGGTGATGAGTCGCTGATGAAGCAACCCTTCCGGGTTCGCCGCGAAGCACTGCGCGACGCGGTGAACGAGAAGCAGTGGTGTCACGTCACCCGCACCACCGAAGACCCCGAACTCGGCGCGCAGTGGCTCGAGGAGTTCGAGGGGGCCGGCCTCGATGGCGTGATCGTCAAACGGCTCGACGGGCCCTATCTACCGGGCAAGCGGGAGATGGTGAAGGTCAAACACGCCCGTGACGCCGATTGTGTGGCGATGGGTTATCGCATCCACAAGAGCGGCGAGGGTATCGGCTCCATCCTGCTCGGCCTGTACCGCGACGACGGAGAACTGCAGATGGTCGGTGGCGCAGCGGCTTTCACGGCCAAGGACCGGATCAAGCTGTTGGCCGAGCTGGAGCCACTTCGTGAGGGCGACGAGATGCGCGAAGGCGACCCAAGCCGCTGGAACTCGGCCGCCGACAAGCGCTGGGTCCCCATCCGGCCGGAGAAGGTCTGCGAGGTCGCCTACGACCAGATGGAAGGAAACGGCGGGGCCGCCCAACGCTTCCGGCACGCGGTGAAGTTCCGGCGCTGGCGGCCCGACCGCGACCCGAAGAGCTGCACCTTCGACCAGCTCGACGTTCCGCTCACCTTCGATCTCTACGACGTACTGGAGTCCTGAGATGCCCAAAGCCGCAGAGGAAGTCGACGTCGACGGCACGAAGGTGCGGCTGACCAACCGCGACAAGGTGTACTTCCCGAAGCTGGGCAAGGACGGCACCAAGGGCAAGCTCTTCGACTACTACCTGTCTGTCGCCGAACCGATGGTCGCGCTGCTGCGCGACCGGCCAGTGCACCTGCAACGCTTTCCCGACGGCATCGACGGCGAGGAGATCTACCAGAAGCGGGTACCGCAAAAGCATCCCGACTACCTCGAAACCTGCACCGTCACCTTTCCATCCGGGCGCACCGCCGACGCGTTGAAGGTCACCCACGCGTCGGCGATCGCATGGGCGGCCCAGATGGGCTCGATCACCCTGCACCCGTGGCAGGTGAGGTGCCCCGACACCGAGCATCCCGACGAACTGCGCATCGACTTGGACCCGCAGCCGGGAACGGGGTTCGCCGACGCCAGCTCCGTCGCGGTCGATGTGCTCAAACCGCTGCTCGACGAGTTGGGTTTGATCGGTTATCCGAAGACGTCGGGCGGGCGCGGTGTGCATGTCTTCCTCCGGATCAAGACCGATTGGGACTTCATCGACGTCCGTCGTGCGGGAATCGCGCTGGCCCGCGAGGTCGAACGCCGGGCGCCCGACGCGGTGACCACCTCGTGGTGGAAGGAAGAGCGAGGTAAGCGCATCTTCATCGACTACAACCAGAATGCGAGGGACCGAACGTTCGCTTCGCCGTACTCGGCGCGCAAGACCCCCGTCGCCACCGTGTCCACTCCATTGACCTGGGACGAGCTTCGCGACGCCGACCCCGACGACTACACGATCTCATCCGTGCCCGATTTCGTTGCGGGACGGCCGGATCCGTGGGCCGACATCGATCGCAAGCCGCAGTCGATCAAGAAGCTGCTGGACATGGTCAAGGCCGACGAGGAGCGCGGGCTGGGCGATCTGCCGTACCCGCCGAGTTACCCGAAGATGCCGGGGGAACCGCCGCGCGTGCAGCCCAGCAAGATGGTCGCGGCCAACTGGGACGACGACGGAAATAGGGTGTAGATCGCCACTGCGAACCCCGTGTACTCGCAGCCATGCGTGCCGCCTGCATAGTGGGCGGCGTTCAGCACCCGATTACAAACCCTTCTGTGCCCCAATGTTGTCCGCGTGATGTCTGGGGCGCTTCTTCAGTTCCGGACCTTGTGCAGCAGCGCAGCCACCTTGCGTCCGAGGTCCATGACAGTTGGAGGGAAGAACCGCTGCACCGCTGTGATGCGCCGCGCATCGGCCAAAGCGGTCCGCATGTCATGCTCGCATACCCGGTACGCCTCGAACACTTCATCGAGAGTTTCATGGTCGACGGGTTCGTCAAGGGCGGCGGCGCACAACACCTCATAAACGGTGTTGATCCAATCGGTACCGAACAACCTCGGCATCTGTCCGTTGGCAGGCCGAGAAGTGAGGAATTCGTCCACGGCACTGTTGGCATCCAGATCGATCTGCAACTTGTGCGCGACACGCTTCACTTCGCGGCGCCAGTCTTTGAGTAGGTTGTGATAGTCCACGAACACTCGCGGCATACCGCGGGTGTTGCGTTCCGCGAGCAGGGTGTTCTTCAACCACAACGCCGCGGCCAATTCCGCAGACGGTCTGATGTCTACATTACGGATCGAGGCGATGACTGGTTGGGGATGACGAATCGGGATCACCGCCACTGGGGTGTAGCCGGCCTTTGTGGCCCCTTCCTCCCACACCTTCGTCAGGGTGATAATTTGCGGGTCCTTGATCACCGGCAGAGGTTGTGGCTGTATTGATTTCAAGTAACGGCGAACAGAGTTGACGGCCCACGCGGAAGCGGCAATCTCGTCGGGGGCGGGATCGTGGAACGCGATACGGTGGTGCCGCAGGATGCGTTCGTTGGTGTTGAGGACGCGCCGCGACTCCCAGTAGCCATTCGGATTGTGTTTGTCGGGCGGCACTAGGTCGGAGGGCAGCGTGGCCCCACACAGCGAGAGCACTCGAGTGACGGCGGAAGTTCCGGATCGGGCCATGCCCAGCACGAGCACGGCGGTACGGTCATTCACCAGGGATTCCCCCTCAAAGCGTTCTCTCTTCCTACTTTCGGCGCAGTCCACCCCTTGACGATAGTTGCGTTGTGAAGGATATGCGGCGGGCACGCCGATGCTGAGTCCAAGGCGACGGAAGCGTCAATAACCTTTCCCGCCAACGTGGTTGAGGACGCCTTATCGAACGAGGCAGCGATCCGCTCGGCGGCTGTCCACCTGAACGTCCTCCGCCTGGTTTGCAGAGTGCCACTCGACTTTCAACAGAGGCGCTGAGACCAGCCAGCGCGGTGCCGCAGGCGTTCCCGGCAGCAACTCTCCGATCAACAACTTCGACTTTGATGTCGCGGCACAACTGACCACCCGGGCGACCACTGACCTGTACCGGCAGATTCACGATCTCGTCGCAGGTGTGCAGGAGATTGCACCGCCGGCAACCTGGTTCAGGTCGACCGCCGCCGCCAAACCTGCGGGTGAGAAGAGGACGACCCGATGAGGGCTGAATTCGCGGTTTGTGTGGCGCGTCACACGGGTACGGGGTGTTCATGATCAAACAAGTCAGTGTTGCCTTGGGTGTCCTCGCGGTTGCGGTCGGCTGTGCCAATCAAGCGTCCGACGATTCAGCCACCACCACGACGACGACCACGGACTCGGCCAGCGCCCAGGGGTTGACCACCCAGATCAATACGGTCGACGGCAGGCACGTCGCCGATGCCAGCATCGACTTCTCCGACGGGTACGCCACGGTGACCGTCGAAACCGTCGAGGACGGCATCCTGTCGCCGGGCTTCCACAGCATGCACATCCACCAAATCGGTGTCTGCGAGGCCGGTGACGGGTTTGCATCCGCGGGCGAGCACTTCCAGGCGCCCGGCCACACGGGCATGCCCGCCAGCGGCGATCTACCGCCCCTGCTGGTGCGGTCCAACGGTGCGGGCAAGCTCGTCGCGACCAGCGACGCGTTCACCGAGGAGCAACTCACGACCCCACAGGGGTCCTCGATCGTGCTGCACGAGAGCGCAATCATGGAGGACCCGGCCGCCGCCGATCGGCGGATCGCGTGCGGTGTCCTCAGCCCGGGAACCGCCGGAACCACTTCCGTCGAGACGCAGACGACCGTCGTCACCACGACCGCGGTTGCGCCTCCACCGCCGACCACCACGGTCACGGAAACACCGGCCACGACCACGCCGCCGGCCGAGTCTCCGGCCACCACGACGCCGCCGACCGAGACGAACACCGTCACCGTGACCGAGACCCCCTCACCGACAACCACCACGGTGGCACCACCGCCCGGGGGCTGACACGACTCGCTCGGCACGCCGAAATACCGCCGATCGGCCCCTGAACCGGGTCTGCTGTTCGCATGCGCGTTTCGACGACCGTTCGTAGATGGCTGGCGGGCCTGGCACTGTTCGCCCTCGTGGGCAGTGGTGTCGGAGTGGCAGCGGTGATGGTCCTCGGATCGGTCAAGGAGGCCAAGCAGACACAAGCTGCCTCAGCGCAGCGTGCGACACAGGCCCCGCCGCCTAAGGTCCCGACGCCGTTCGAGTTCACGATCAACGTCGTCGTCACCGACCAGCACTGCGCACCCGGAGCGCCCGGATGCTTCTACAAGTATTCGATCGAGCCGAAATACATTGGCATGCATCCTCTCCCGAAGACCCCGTTCACCGTCTTCTACGAGGTGGTCGGCGGTAACGCACCGCAGAAGGGTGAGTTCACCGTGGAGAACGGGCAGGCCCAGATTCTGCAGGACGTCGTCCTGGAAGGTCCGCCGTCGGCCCAGCTCAAGGCGAACGTCCTGCAGGTAGACGGCTGAGCCGTTACCGCCGCGGCCCGACCCCGCGCGCCTGCGGCAGGGGCAGGTCGTTGTACGTGGCGATGCCGGGAGGCGCCGCCACGACCGCGGGAATCGCGTGGATCGGGGGCATCGCGGTCATGATGTGACCGAGCACGAAGAAGTCCTCGATCGACTTGGCGTTCTCGATCATGTCCTGCGGGGGCAGGAAGCCGACCTGCATGGTGACCGTCGGCCGGCCGTCGATCGTGATCTTCCAGCCCTCGGCGTCCATCTGCCAGTCCGGATCCAGCGTCTGGCCCTTCTTCCACCGGACGTTGATGTCGACCACCGTCTTGCCGTCGACGATTCCCTGCCAACTGGCGTACACCCCCGCGACGTGGCCCGCTGGGATCGTCCATGACGCCATCACCAGATCCTCTGTGGTCTGGGCGTATTCGGACACACACTTGATCTCGTCGAGCTCGACACCGATCGAGTCGGCGACCAGCCGGACCGCCTCGGCGAACACCGCGGTGCCTTTGGAGGCCATCGGCTGCAGGTTCGGATCGTCGATCGCGGTACCGAAGCCGACAGGCCGCTCGGTGTCGGGGGAGTCGTAAAGCGTGGTGTCGGCGGACTCGGCGATGGTGATCTTGTCGACCCGGTCGCAGCCCGTTGCGGCCACGATGGCGAGCAGTTCCGCGAAGCCGGGGCTGATCCCGGACCCGAAGAGTGTCGAACCGCCGCGCTTGCATGCCTCTTCGAGCCTGTCGCGTTCGTCACCGAGGTTATGTCCGGTGATGAAGGATGCCGACGACACGACGTTGACGCCGGCTTCGAGGATGCGGACCAGTTCGTCGACGTCGATCCACATCGGGTTGTAGACCACGACGTCGGGCTTCAAGGCGAGCAGGGCGTCGACGTCGTTGGTGGCCTTCACGCCGAGGGACGCGATGCCGGCGAGTTCTCCGGCATCCTGGCCGGCCTTGTCCTGCGACCACGCATAGAGGCCGACGAGTTCATAGTTCGGGTTCGTGGCGATCGCCTGGACCGAGCTCTTGCCGACGTTGCCGGTGGTCCACTGCACGACGCGATAGGGAGTGTTTGGCACCCGCACAGCATAGGAAAGCCCGGCGCTTCGCGCGGATGTTTTTACCGAGCGGCGAAAAATTGCCTCGTGAGGCCCTAGTCTGATCGTGATGAGCGGCCGGACGAGGGGTCGCCCACCCCGGATCAGCCGCGACCAGATCGTCGCGGCGGCCAGGGACGCGGCGAGTGCGGACTTGACGATGCAGGCGGTCGCTGATGCTCTCGGAGTCAGCCGCAAGGCCCTGCACTACTACGTCGGCGATCGGGAGGGCCTGCTGACGCTGGTGGTGACCGACCTGTTCGAACGCGAGCTCACCAGCGTCGAGTTGCCGGACGGCGATGACTGGCGGGCGATTCTGCGCGCCTACACCGTCGCGTTTCGCAACGGGCTGACGCAGGTCGGCGCGGCCACGGACTTCACCCGGTTACGGGGTATCGGCGCCGTCGCGGCGTTGGCGCTCGCCGACCGAGTGCTCGACGCCCTGCTCACCGCCGGCTTCACGCCCGACACCGCCCGGTACGGGTTGACCGCGGCGTCGAACATCGCGCAGTCGGCGGCCCACAGCAGCGCGGCGCAGACGCCGTCGGGGATGCACCGGCACCGTGCCGAGACGTCGGCGGCCCTGGAGTGGGAACCGGAAGACACCTATCCGGCGCTGCGCGCCGTGCTCGCCTCGGCCGAATCCCAGCGCCACGACGCCGAGCACCAGTTCGACTTCGAACTCGAGGTGCTCATCGCCGGCCTAGAACGACTCCTCGATTAGAGGGGCGTCAGGGTGGCTTTGGCGGTCCGTTCCAGCCCGCCGCGATCGACCCAGGTCAGGTCGACCACGTCGCCGGGATAGTGGCGGTCCAGCACGTAGGTCAGTGTCGTCGCCGAATCCAACGGGACGCCGTCGAGCACGACGAGCACGTCGCCGGGGGCGAGACCCGCCCGGTCGGCGGGCCCACCGCGCAGCACGTCGGCGATCTGCACGCCCGGGCCGCGTTGCGCCGAACGCACCCCGACCCCGAGCAGCACCGGCGGGCCGATGTGCACGTCGGCAGATGGTGCGCGGGACCGGATCTGGTTGGCGATCGGCAATGCGTCGTTGATCGGAATCGCGAAGCCCTCGCCGCCCGGGCCGAACCGGAAGTTCACCGAAGCCGCGGTGGTGATGCCGACGACCTGACCGGCACCGTTGACCACCGGGCCGCCCGAGTCGCCCGCGACGACCGGTGCGGCGAACTCGAAGAGACCCGCGAGTTCGTCCTTGCTGCCGGTCAGTGAGTCCTCGGCGTTCACGGTCCGGCCGAATGCGGTGATCGTGCCGACCTCGCGGGTCAGCGGTCCGTTCGTCCCGTTGGCGTTGCCGAGCGCGACGACGGGCTCACCGGCCGCCAGGAGCGCGGAATCACCGATCGGGGCGACCGGCAGGCCGATCCCGCCGATCAGCTGCAACACCGCGATGTCACGCTTGCGGTTGTAGCCGAGCAGCTCAGCCGGGTAGGACCGGCCTCCGACGCTCGCGGTGATCCGGTCCGCGCCCGACACGACGTGGAAGTTGGTCAGGACCAGGCCGTTGGGATCGATCACGAATCCGGCGCCGTTTCCGTATGCGCCCTGATAGTCGATCTCGGTGTCGATCCGGACCACGGACGGTTCGACCTGAGCGGCGGCCGCGACAGGGTCACCGGGGGCGGCCGCAGCCGGAAACACCGGCGCCACCACGGCCAACGCCATGGCCAATGCGATCAGCAGCGTCGTGAATGGACGCCGAAAGGGGATTTTGCCCATAGGCCCATATTGCCCGATGCCGAGACGACTAATCGTCTATCGCGACGCCCCCGCGCAAGCGCCGACGGCGACGACGTGCGGGTTCGGGTCTGCGATTGCGCAGTTTGCCGTCGTCGGATTCGGCTTCTTCGGCGGTCTCGGCCCCGGATTCCTCGGCAGCGGACTCGGATTCGTCGGCCTTCGCCTCGACCTCGGCGTCTTCGGCGGCCTCGACCTCCTCAGCGTCGTCCTTCTCGGGGGACTCGTCAGCCACCTCGGCCTTGTCTCCCGCGTCGTCGACGGCCTCGGGCCGGTCTTCGGCCTGGTCCTCTGGCTCGTCCTTCGCGCCCTTGCGGCGAGAGCGGCGCTGCTTCGGCTCCTTGACCTTCAGCGGTTTCGGCGGAGGCGGCGGCATCTCGGCGACTGAAGCGAGGTAGAAGGCGAACACGCCGAGCAGCCCGATTGCCGCGGCGGCGCCGTAGATGCCGAAGAGCCACCTACCTGCGCTGTCGAGTGACAGCCAGATCTCGCTGACGGCCGCGCCGATGATCAACACGCCGGCCAGCACATGCAGCGCGATCGACACGGTCCGCAGCCTCAGCGCCATCTGGGGTGTGCCGAATTCCGGCCGCCGAGTCCGCAGCAGGGTGAACACCACCGGCAGCGCGGCGAGCCCGATCAACGCGCCGCACACGATGCGCATCACGGTGCCGAAAGTGTGCGGAATCTCACCGGAGAGCTCATACCAGCGCGGCAGGACGAAGAAGAAGTACAGAACACCGGCTACGACGCTGAACAACGCGTGCCAGGTCACCGCGAGAGTGCGGCTCATTCTCCTCCTAGACGATTGTTTGGCCCCGGGGTGCGACCGGGCCTGACCGTCGAAACCGCCGACACGCCGCACCCCGGGCCGAGTGCGGAGGATGCGGGATTTGAACCCGCGAGGGCTATTAACCCAACCCGCGTTCCAGGCGAGCGCCATAGGCCACTAGGCGAATCCTCCGCGGGCCATGGTAGCCGACCTCAGACCAGAGCCGATCCGGATGCGACCGGCTCGGGTATTAGACTCGCCGTGGACCCCGCGCGGCGTCCATCCTGTGAACTCCCCCAGGGCCGGAAGGCAGCAAGGGTCAATGGGCTCTGGCGGGTGCGCGGGGTCCCCTTCTTTTCCCGCACTTCAGTCGAAAGGCGTTCGGTGTCATTTCTGTCGCTCGGCCGGGACGAACTCGCCGCAGAACACGAGCAGCAGAAGCGCAACTACGCCGAACTGCAGGCCAAGGGGCTCAAACTCGACCTGACCCGGGGTAAGCCTTCCGCGGCACAGCTGGACCTGTCCAACAAACTGCTCAAGCTGCCTGGTTCCGACGACTTCCGCGACGGCGACGGCACCGACGTCCGCAACTACGGCGGTGTGCACGGGCTGCCCGAACTGCGCGCGATCTTCGGCGAACTGCTCGGCATCCCGGTGCAGAACCTGATCGCCGGCAACAACGCCAGCCTCGAGCTGATGCACGACGTCGTCGTGTTCTCGATGCTGCACGGCGGCCCGGACTCGGCGCGGCCGTGGTCCCAGGAGCCCGTCCTGAAGTTTCTGTGCCCGGCGCCCGGCTACGACCGGCACTTCGCGATCACGGAAAGCCTTGGCATCGAGATGATCACCGTGCCGATGCTCGAGGACGGACCCGACGTCGACCTCATCGAGGAACTCGTCGCAGCCGATCCCGCCATCAAGGGAATGTGGTGCGTGCCGGTGTACTCGAACCCCACCGGGGTGTCCTTCTCCTGGGAGACGGTGCGTCGGTTGGTCCAGATGCGAACGGCGGCAAACGATTTCCGCTTGATGTGGGACAACGCCTACGCGGTGCACACCTTGACCCACGACTTCGTCCGCAACGTCGACGTGCTCGGGTTGGCCGAGGCCGCGGGCAACGGGAATCGCCCGCTGGTGTTCGCGTCGACGTCGAAGATCACCTTCGCGGGCGCCGGGGTCAGCTTCCTGGGCGCCTCGCTGGGCAACATCACCTGGTACCTGCAGCACGCAGGCAAGAAGTCGATCGGGCCGGACAAGGTCAACCAGCTGCGCCATCTGCGATTCTTCCGCGACGCCGACGGAGTGCGCCTGCAGATGCAGCGCCACCGGGAGCTGCTGGCCCCGAAGTTCGCCGCGGTGTTGGAGATTCTGTCCGAGCGTTTCGGCGATTCGAAGATCGCGTCGTGGACCGAACCCAAGGGCGGGTACTTCATCAGCCTCGACGTCCTGCCGGGGACGGCCAAGCGCACCGTGGCGCTCGCCAAGGATGCGGGCATCGCGGTGACGGAGGCGGGCGCCACGTTCCCGTATCGAAAAGACCCGGAAGACAAGAACATCCGCATCGCGCCGACCATGCCGCCCGAGCCCGAGCTGCGGGCGGCGATCGACGGGCTGGCCACCTGCGCACTCCTCTCGGCGACCGAGTCGTTGCTGAACGGCTCCTAGTCGGCCTCCGGGGCCCGTTTGTGCATCTGACGACGGAATTCGCCGAAAAGCGTCGTCAGATTCACAACCGACACCCACGCGAGCGCAACACGCTTTCGACTCTGGCCACGTAGGTGGTGCGCCGGTAGCGCAGCAGGTCTCGGCTGACCCGGATGATCGACCAGCCGAGCTCGGTCAGGGCGAACTGGTTGTCGATGTCGCGCTGCCTCACCCTCGGATCGGTCCAGTGTTGCGGGCCGTCGTATTCGATACCGACCTGGAAGTCCTCATACGCCATGTCGAGCCGGGCGAGGAACTGCCTGTACCCGTCGAATACGCGAACCTGCGTCTGCGGCGGCGGAAGCCCCGCGTCGATCAGCGCCAGCCGGGCCACCGTCTCCTGTGGGGATTCCGCACCGGCGTCCATCAGCGGGAGTACGCGCCTCAGCCGAGGAAGGCCGCGGGCGCCCGCATGCGCGGCAATCACCGCCTCCACGTCGACGTGTTTGAGGCCGGTGGTGTTGGCGAGAGCGTCGAGACGCTGCACCGCGACGGTCCGGTCTTCGAGATGGCGACCGAGGTCGAACGCCGTGCGAGCCGCAGTTGTCACACGCATCGCAGACATGGTCAGGAGTTCGTTCGGCAGTACGCGTTCTGTCCGGACGACGAGTTTGGTTGGCGCCCTGCGGTTGTCGTGGATGAGTTCAGCGGGCTCCGACCCGTCGATGTACTTGGTGCCCAGTACCGCCGCTGCCGACAGGCCCGCGACGATTCCGCGCCGCTTCGACCACAGCCAGGCCGCTTGCGCCCGATCGCGCGCCGACACCGTGGCGTCGCGTGGGACGTAGACACCCGGATACATCGGGACGTACAGGCGGCGCATCGCGCGCTCGGAGACGGCGCCGGTCGCCAACGCTTCGCTCCCGACGAAGGGCCACGGCAGCTCGGTCATGCTCGAACGGTGCATGCGGGGACCGACGGATCACGGCCGCGGTCCCGAGTCATCCACAGGGTCGCCACCGTTTGTGAACCTGACGACGCTTTGAGCGTCCAAACCGTCGCCAGATGCACAATCCAGCGACACCGTGGTGGCCCGGCGAGCCGTCACACCACGCCGGTAGCCTGCTGATCGTGGCGCTCTACCGCAAGTACCGGCCCGCGACCTTCGCCGAAGTCGTCGGCCAGGAACATGTCACCGAGCCGCTGTCGACGGCACTGACGTCGGGCCGGATCAACCACGCGTATCTGTTCTCCGGTCCGCGCGGGTGCGGCAAGACCTCGTCGGCGCGCATCCTGGCGCGGTCGCTGAACTGCGAGCAGGGCCCGACGGCCACCCCGTGCGGAGTGTGCGATTCGTGCGTGGCACTCGCACCGAACGGGCCCGGCAGCGTCGACGTCGTCGAACTCGACGCGGCCAGCCACGGCGGCGTGGACGACACCCGCGAGTTGCGTGACCGCGCGTTCTACGCCCCCGCGCAGTCGCGGTATCGGATCTTCATCGTCGACGAAGCGCACATGGTCACCACGGCGGGCTTCAACGCGCTGCTGAAGATCGTCGAGGAACCGCCCGAACATCTGATCTTCGTGTTCGCGACCACCGAGCCGGAGAAGGTGCTGCCGACCATCCGCTCGCGAACCCACCACTACCCGTTCCGGCTGCTGGCCCCGCGCACCATGCGCACGCTGCTGGAAGGCATCTGCGAGCAGGAGAACGTCACCGTCGACGACGCGGTGTACCCGCTGGTGATCCGCGCCGGCGGCGGGTCACCCCGCGACACCCTGTCGGTACTCGACCAATTGCTCGCCGGCGCCGAGGGCAACCACGTCAACTACACGCGGGCGTTAGCACTGCTGGGTGCGACGGACGTCGCGCTCATCGACGACGCGATCGACGCGCTCGCCGCCGGCGACGGCGCGGCGCTCTTCGGGGTCGTCGAGGCGGTGATCGACGCCGGTCACGACCCGCGCCGGTTCGCGACCGACCTGTTGGAGCGGTTCCGCGACCTGATCATCCTGCAGTCGGTACCCGACGCCGCGGCGCGTGGAGTCGTCGACGGACCGGAGGATGTGCTCGACCGGATGCGCGAGCAGGCCACCCGCATCGGCATCGCGACGCTGACCCGCTACGCCGAAGTGGTACACGCCGGCCTCGGTGAGATGCGCGGCGCCACCGCACCCAGGCTGCTGCTCGAGGTGGTGTGCGCGCGGCTGCTGCTCCCGTCCGCTAGTGACACGGAATCGGCGCTGCTGCAACGGATCGAGCGCATCGAGACCAGGCTGGACATGTCGATACCGGCCGGGGAGGGCCAGTCGGTTCAGGCGGGTGGGCCGCCGCGGCAGTACGCCCGCAGGAGTAAGGCCGAGGCGCAGCCCGCCGATTCGTCGCCGCCGCCCCGTAGCGAGCCGTCGCCGCCCCGCAGCGAGCCGCGGCCCGAACCGAAACCCGAACCCAAGCCAGTACCCAAGGCCGAACCCAAGCCTGAATCCCCGCCGACGGCGCCGGCTGCCGAGAGCAAACCGCCGTCGCCGCCGCCGGTGCGGCCGCCGTCCGATCCGGTCGTGGCGGCGCCGCCGCCTGCCGCGGTGACCGGTGAGCCGAACGCCGCCGCCGTGCGCAGCATGTGGTCGACGGTGCGGGACAAGGTGCGCGAGCGCAGCCGCACCACCGAGGTGATGTTGTCGGGTGCGATCGTCCGCGCGCTCGAGGGTGACACGCTGGTGCTCAGCCACGACTCGGCGCCGCTGGCCAAGCGGTTGACCGAACAGCGCAACGCCGACGTCATCCGCGAAGCGCTGAAGGACGCCCTCGGGGTGAACTGGAAGATCCGCTGCGAGGCGGGTTCGGCCGCCGCGCCACCGCCGACGGAACCGGTCCCGGCCGGCCCGCCGCCCCGCAGCGACGACGACGAGGAAGCCATGCTGGCCGAGGCCGGCAGCGACACCTCGGACACACCGCGCCGCGATCCGGAGGAAGCCGCGCTCGAGCTACTGCAGAACGAGTTGGGCGCCCGGCGTATCGACGGCTGAAGCTACGGCCTCGACTATGGCGTCCACCACGGACGCAGCGGCAGCCCGCCGTCATAGCCGTCGCGATCCAGCTTGACCGCCAGGACCTGGTGCAGCTGAACGACATTCGTCTCGAAGCCCAGGCGCGAGCCGGCCATGTACAGACCCCACACCTTGGCCGTCGCCAGCCCGACCTCGGCCACGGCCTCGTCCCAGTGCTCCACCAGGTTGCGGCACCAGTCGCGCAGCGTCAGCGCGTAGTGGTGACGCAGGTTCTCCTCGTGGACCACTTCCAGGCCGACGTCCTGCGCCTCGGTGATGATGCGTCCGGAACCGGTGAGCTCCCCGTCGGGAAAGACGTAGCGGTCGATGAAGCCGCCTGCGGTGGAGCCGGTTCGGTTGTCCGGTCGGGTGATGCAGTGGTTGAGCAGCAGTGCGCCGTGGCGCATCTTCGACTGGAGGAATTCGAAGTAGGCGGGATAGTTGTGCACGCCGATGTGCTCGGTCAACCCGATCGAGGACACCGCGTCGAAATCGGACTCGCGCACATCGCGGTAGTCGGCGTGACGGACTTCGGCCAGATCCTCGAGCCCGTCGCGAGCGATCGCCTCTCGTGCCCAGGACGCCTGCTCCTTCGACAGCGTGACGCCGAGCGCCTTGACCCCGTGCCGCGCGGCGTAGCGCACCATGCCACCCCACCCGCAGCCCACGTCGAGTAGGCGGTCGCCCGGCTTGAGGCGCAGTTTCTCGAACACCAGTCGGTACTTGTTCTCCTGGGCCTCTTCCAGCGTCGACCCGCTGTGCGGATAGCACGCGCACGTGTAGGTCATCGACGGGCCGAGCACCCATTCGTAGAACATGTTGGAGACGTCGTAGTGGTGATGGATCGCCTCGGCATCACGAGTCTTGCTGTGGCGCAGACCTTCTGCGATTCGACGCCACCGCGGCAGCGCCTCCTGCGGCGGGGGCGCGATCGGCTTGAGATGCTCGATGCCGATGGAGCGCACGATCTGGGCGAGCACCCGTGCCGGCGGACGTCTGAAGTCCATCTTGTCGGCGAGCGCCCTGAGCAACTCGTAGGGATCGCCGGGATGCACACCGTGTGTGGCCAGATCGCCCGATACGTAAGCCCGGGCCAGTCCCAGATCCCCAGACGCAGTAGCCAGATACGTCGTACCGCGCGGCGTCAACAGCTCCAAGCCGAGCGGGGCGTCCTCGGGTCCGGCCGTGCTTCCGTCGTAGGCGCTGAAGCGCAGCGGCAGGTTTCCACCGGCGAAGATTTCCAGAATCTCGGCCAGCGTGAGCTTTCCGGCCGGCGCCTGTGCCGCGTGTTCTTTGAAAGTCGTCATCGTCTCTGCACCGCCTTCGCATAAAGATCGAGCAGCCGTGAATCTGGATCGTATGCCTTCTTCACGATCTTGTAGGTTTCACCGCCGTACAGATCGTCGAACTCTTCGCGGCTGTAATACGAATCCGAGTACAACGATTTGTGACCGTCGAGTTGGCCGACCGTGTGTTCGATCAACCTGTTGGTATGGCCTTCGCCGGGGCCTTCCGGCACCGACGACCAGAACCCGACGTTGACGTAGGTGTGGTTCGGCCGAAGTGGGTACAGCGGCCACGCACCGTCTGACCCGGCGTCATCGCGAAGCCGCAACGGGCACAGCCAGATCGGTTCGATCGGAACATTGTCGAGGAACCAGTGCAGGAACTCCGCGACCCGTCCGACCGGCACCTCGACGTCTTGTACGACGCGTTCGCGCGGCGGTCGCCCGTTGCGCTGCTCGATCCGGTCGGCGATGTCGAACCGCTGGTCGAGCGCGATCAGCTTCCAGTAGAAGCTGCTGCGCCGGTACCGACGTGGCCACCACCGGCGGATCCGCGGATCCTGGACGCCGAACGCCCGTGAGCACCAGAACCAGTCGGTGTCCCAGCGCCACAGGTAGTCGTGGACCGTCAACCGGTCGTGCTTCTCGGCGCCGTCGTGCTGTATCGAGCGGTAGTAGATCTGCTGACCGGTGTAGTCGCTGACGGGCCCGGGTGTGGTGGTCTTGAATCCGAGTGTCAGGTAGGCCTCGTCGGCGGAGAACACCACACCGTCGAGGTAGTCGACTGGAATACCGTCGTAGCCGCGCGTCTCGACGATGCGATCCATCGCGGCGACGAGGTCCTCGATGGTTTTGAACCGCAGGTGGCGCAGCGCGACGAACGGTTGCACGGATTCCAGCTCGATCTTCAATCGAACCGAATAGCCCAACGTGCCATAAGAATTCGGAAACGCCCGGTACAGGTCGGTGTTCTGCTCCGGCGACGCGGTGACGACATCGCCGGTGCCGGTGAGGATGTCCATCTCCAGCACCGACTCATGTGGCAAGCCGTTGCGGAACGACGTGGACTCGATGCCGAGCCCGGTGACGGCTCCGCCGAGCGTGATCGTCTTCAGCTGCGGTACCACCAGCGGCGACAAGCCGTATGGCAGCGTCGCGGCGACCAGATCTTCGTAGGTGCACATACCGGCCACGTCGGCGGTGCACGCGTCGGGGTCCACAGCGATGACACCGGTCAACCCCGAGACGTCCAAGCCCTTCGCGGTGGTCTTGGCCCGCGCGCGGAACAGGTTCGACGTGGGTTTGGCCAGGCGAACGGTGGCATCGGGCGGAATTGCACGGTAGCTGTTCAGCAGCCGCTGCACGCCCGCGGCATGAACAGCCCGTGCGTCGGTTCGGGCAACAGACACGGATATACGCTAGTCCGCGGTCGCAGGCGATGCGACCGCATGGAACTTCTACCAAGGAGCGTGCACCCGATGGGACAGGTCAGCGCATCGAGCACCGTCTTGATCGACGCGGCACCGGAGGCGGTGCTCTCGGCCGTCGCGGACTACGCGAACGTGCGTCCGAAGATCCTGTCGCCGCAGTACAGCGACTACAAGGTGGTCGAGGGCGGACAGGGCGCGGGCACGGTGGCCAGCTGGAAGCTGCAGGCGACCAAGTCGCGGGTGCGCGACGTCAAGGCCGAGGTCGACGTGGCCGGTCACACGGTCATCGAGAAGGACGCCAACTCCTCGATGATCACCAACTGGACCGTCGCGCCCGCCGGTAACGGGTCCTCGGTGACGGTCAAGACGTCCTGGCAGGGCTCGGGCGGGATCGGCGGCTTCTTCGAGAAGACGTTCGCACCGCTGGGGCTGCGCAAGATCCAGTCCGAGGTGTTGGAGAACCTGAAGAAGCACCTCGAGGGATGACGCCTTGACGGGTGGATTCCACGCACCTGGTGCGTGCGATCAACCCGTTAGAGGCCGCCGGAGGCTTAGGTCGACCCCAGGAACCCCGCGATGCCGCGCACGACGGCGTCGGCGTACTTCTGCCGCCCTTCCGGCGTCTTCATCAGCGCCGAGTCGACCGGGTTCTTCATATTGCCCAGCTCGACCAGGATCGACGGGTACTGGGCCAGGTTCAGTCCCGCGATGTCCGACCGCGGGTTGAGCCCGTTGGAGCCGATGTAGGTCGACGGCACGAAGCCGGACGCCTGCAACTGGTCGCGCATGATGCCCGCGAACCGGGGAGACGGCCCCGCCTGCGCGTCGTTTAGCGGCGGGGACGAGTACAGGACATGGAATCCGCGTCCGGTCGGCGGTCCGCCGTCGGCGTGGATGCTCACGATCGCGTTCGGCTTGATCGAGTTCGCCAGCGCGGCGCGTTCGTCGACGCACGGACCCAGCCCGGTGTCGTCGCCGCGCGACATGGCGGTGCGCACACCCAGCGCGTGCAGGGCCTGTCGGACCCGCAGCGTGGTCTCCCACGCGAACGTGTGCTCGGCGTAGCCGTCCTCGGTGGACGTGCCGCTGGCCTGGCAGTCCTTGGTGCCGCCGCGGCCGGTCGGCACCTGCTTGCTGATCGAGGCGTCGTTGGCGCCGTTGTGACCAGGGTCGAGGAACACGATCTTGCCCGCGATGTTGGCGGGCGCGGCCCCGGCCTCGAAGGCGGGGCTGACGAGCGTCGATGCGGCGACGAGTAATCCGGTCGCCACCGCGGCGCAGCCGCGCAATGCTCCGGTGGCGCCGACACGCAGGCGGGCAGGCACGGCCGTCACCGTAACCGCACCGACGACTACGCTGAAAGCTCAAACGGCCGCGAGCCGAGGACAGAAACCAAGTCGAGACCGGACCGCAACTAAGACGCAAGGGGACCACTCATGCAACCGCAAGGCCAACCCGATATGTCCGCGCTGCTCGCGCAGGCCCAGCAGGTCCAGCAGCAGCTGATGGAGGCGCAGGAGGCGCTGGCCAACGCCGAGGTGCACGGTCAGGCCGGCGGCGGCCTGGTGCAGGTCACGATGAGGGGCAGCGGCGAGGTGATCGCCGTGTCGATCGATCCGAAGGTCGTGGATCCCGAAGACATCGAGACGCTGCAGGATCTCGTGGTCGGCGCCATCTCCGATGCCTCCAAACAGGTCACCATCCTCGCCCACGACCGACTCGGGCCGCTCGCGGGCGGGATGGGCAACCTCGGTATCCCGGGAATGTAATTGTTCGAGGGACCCGTCCAGGATCTGATCGACGAGCTCGGCAAGTTGCCCGGCATCGGGCCGAAGAGCGCTCAGCGGATCGCCTTTCACCTGCTGTCGGTGGAGCCGCCCGACATCGACCGGTTGACCGCCGTGCTGAACAAGGTGCGCGACGGGGTGAAATTCTGCGCGGTGTGCGGCAACGTCTCCGACGACGACCGCTGCCGCATCTGCAGCGATTCCCGGCGCGATGCATCCTTGGTCTGCGTGGTCGAGGAACCGAAAGACGTGCAGGCCGTCGAGCGCACCCGCGAGTTCCGCGGGCGCTACCACGTGCTGGGCGGCGCCCTGGATCCGCTCTCCGGGGTGGGGCCCGAACAGCTGCGAATCCGGGAGCTGCTCAACAGGATCGGTGAGCGCGTCGACGGGGTGGACGTCACCGAGGTGATCATCGCGACCGACCCCAACACCGAGGGTGAGGCGACGGCGACGTATCTCGTGCGCATGCTGCGCGACATCCCGGGGCTGACGGTCACGCGGATCGCGTCCGGCCTGCCGATGGGCGGTGACCTGGAGTTCGCCGATGAGCTGACGCTCGGCCGCGCGCTGGCCGGCCGACGCGCGATGGCATAGCCGAGGAAGGAAGTTCATGCCGGACGACGAATTCAAGGTCGAGGTGGAGCTCGGCGCCGAGCACCAGCTCTCGTTCTGGGAAAAGTTGCGAACCCTGGATCTGGACGACAATGCGCGCGAGCGGCTCGGATCGCGAGTCACCGTCACCCGCGACGGTGATCGCATCCAGCTGTACACCACGACCTTGGCCGACGCGCAGGAGGCCGAGCGCACGGTGCGCGCGTTGGTGGCCGACGACGGCGTGGACGCGCAGTACGCCCTGAGCCGGTGGGACGCCGCGAGCCAGGAATGGGTGGACCCGGTCAGCGGGCAGGAGGTGCCCGACGACGCGCGGGAGGTGCCGCCCCCGGATCCGGGCTACGTGATCCTCGAGGCGTACAAGCCCGAGTTCCTGCGCGACCTCGGGCTGTAACTTTCCGAGCCGCGAAATTGCATTCCAGCAGGCCTCTTCTCGCACTTTCGCTGCTGGAATACCATTTCGCGAAAAGTTGTCGGTGGTCGCGGGCTTGACGGGCTCAGACTCGCCGGGATGCGGCGAGTCGTTCGCGTCGAAGCTGTTCCACTTCGTCGATATTCAGGGGTGCCAGCTCACCGACCACCCGGCTCAGCAGGTGGTCGGCCAGCTCCGGATTGCGGGCCAGGCACGGACCATGCATGTACGTCGCGACGACGCTGCCCTGCACCGCACCGTCGTAACCGTCACCGTCGCGGTTGCCCGCACCCTTGACGACCTTGCCGAGCGGGCGTGCCTCGGCACCGAGAACGGTTCCGCCGCGGTGGTTTTCGAAGCCGGTCAGCCGCTGTGAGAGCCCGGCGAGCAGCGGTTCGGACACCACTTCGCCGATCGTGCGCGTGTCCTGCGGTGAGGTCGTGACATCGAGCAGGCCGACGCCGTCGACGCGTTCACCCGACGAAGTCTCGTACCAGTGCCCCAGCACCTGGATGGCCGCGCAGATCGCCAGCACCGGCGCACCCCGCGCGGCCGCCTGTTGCAATCCGGGATACCGCAGCAGGTGCTTGGTCGCCAGGCGCTGCGCGTAGTCCTCCGCTCCGCCGAGCGTGTACAGGTCCAGCTCGGAAGGCACCGCGTCATCCAGGGTGATCTCGACGATCTCGGCCTCAAACCCGCGCAGCCGCAGGCGTTGTCGCAACACGACGGAATTGCCGCCGTCACCGTAGGTTCCCATCACATCGGGCAGCACCAACCCGATGCGCACCGCCGACTCACCCACCGCGACGCTCCAACGCCCGGTTCAACTGCAGGAACGCCGTGTAGTTGGCGATCACCTCGACGTGTCCGGGAGGGCACGACGCGATCGCCGCGAGGGTGTCGTGCACCAGCGTGTGCTCGACACCCGCGTAACCCAACCGCACCGCGAGGTCGGTGCCCCGCTCGCCTGCGGCCACCACGTGAGTGTCCTCGAAGTGCTCGAAGCGGACATCCCACAGCCATGACAGGTCCTCACCGTCGGGCACCTGGCCGTTGACCGAGATCACCACGCCCGCACCGTGTTTGTCGACCATCGAAAGCGCTTCCTGCCAGCCCGCCGGGTTCTTCGCCAACAGCACCCGCGCGGTGTGCTCGCCGAGGCGCACGGTGCGGTAGCGTCCGGCGACCTCGTCGACCTCCGATACCGCGGCCACCGCAGCCGCCGGATCGGCGCCCATCGCGACCGCCGCCGCCACGGCCTGTGTGGCGTTGCCGCGGTTGACGGAGCCGGGCAACGACAGCGTCATCGGCAGCGAAAACCCGTCCGGCCCATAGATGTTGGTGTCATCGAACCACCAGTGCGGGCTTGGCCGCTTGAAATCGGTTCCGGTGGAACGCCAGTCGCGGCTCTTACCGCCGTCGCGCAGGATGATCTCGCCGGACCGCGGGCAGCTGACCGAGTCGTTGGCCCAGCTTCCGCCGGCGGCGACCCACACCACGTTGGGGCTGTCGTATGCGGCCG
Source organism: Mycobacterium sp. 852002-51152_SCH6134967 (assembly GCF_001667105.1). Lineage (NCBI taxonomy): Bacteria > Bacillati > Actinomycetota > Actinomycetes > Mycobacteriales > Mycobacteriaceae > Mycobacterium > Mycobacterium sp. 852002-51152_SCH6134967. Next base: position 120,916 of record NZ_LZIK01000060.1, read on the forward strand.
AGGTCATCAGCACGTCGTCACAGTTGGCGACCACGACGGCCGACGGGTGACGGGCCAGTCCGGCGCGCAGGGTGCGTTCGATGTGGTTGATCTCGCCGACGCGGTCCAGCTGATCGCGGGACAGGTTCAGCAGCACGATCACCTTCGGGGCGACCGCCTCGGCCACATGCGGCACGTGCATCTCGTCGACCTCGAGGGCGGCAAGGGGTGCCTCCCGCGCAGCGGCCAGCGCGGCCACCAGCCCGGCGTCCATGTTCGCGCCGGTGTCGTTGGTGGCGACGTTCGCGTGTCCCCGGCCTCCCGGCTCAGCGGGGGCGATGGTGCGCAGCGCCGCGGCGATCATCCGGGTGGTCGTCGACTTGCCGTTGGTTCCGGTGACCACCACGGTGCGACGGCCCGCGCCGAGCTGGCGCAGCAGCGACTTGTCGAGCGCCAGCGCGACCAGCCCGCCGATCATCGCGCCGGCACCGCGCCCGGTGACCCGCGACGCCCAGCGGGCGCCCGCGCCGGCCCCGAGGGCGAGCCGTCCACGTGTCGTGACCACCCCGGCAGTTTAGGTAGCCGACACGCTGACGGGCGATTCGGCGAGGTCCCGGCTTTGTCACACCACCGTGCGATCCTGACGACGTGGGCCTAACGGACGCCGGAGGTCACCGGCCGAGCGGCTCTGACGCCGAGAATCGGCCGGGCTGGGGCCGGCCGGCTGAACACGCCGGACCAGGCTGGGCGGTCGTCGACGTGGAGACCTCCGGGTTCCGACCGGGGCAGGCCCGCATCGTCAGCATCGCCGCGCTCGCCCTCGGCGACGACGGCAACGTCGAACAGAGCCTGTACAGCCTGCTCAACCCGGGTGTGGATCCTGGTCCGACACACGTACACGGTCTGACGGCCGACATGTTGGAGGGCCAGCCGACGTTCGGCGACATCGTCGACCACCTCGTCGAACTGCTCGACGGCCGCACGCTGGTCGCGCACAACGTCGGCTTCGACTACTCGTTCCTGGCCGCCGAGGCCGAGTTGGTCAACCGCGAGCTGCCCACCGACACCGTGATGTGCACGGTCGAGCTGGCGCGCAGGTTGAACCTGGGCACCGAGAACCTGCGGCTCGAGACGCTGGCCGCGCACTGGGGGATCAGCCAGATCCGGCCGCACGACGCCCTCGACGACGCCCTGGTGCTCGCCCAGATCCTCAAGCCGGTGCTGCTACGGGCGCGGGAACGCAAGGTCTGGCTGCCGGTGCACCCGGTATCCCGCAGGCGCTGGCCCAACGGCGTCGTCACCCACGACGAGCTGCGCCCGCTCAAGGCGGTCGCGTCCCGCCTTCCGTGCCCCTACCTCAACCCCGGCCGGTACGTCGCCGGGCGACCGCTGGTGCAGGGCATGCGGATCGCGCTGTCGGCCGAGGTCGGACGCACCCACGAAGAGCTCATCGAACGGATCCTGCATGCCGGGCTCGCCTACACCGACACCGTCGACACCGAGACCTCGCTGGTGCTGTGCAACGAGGCCCAACCCGCTCAGGGCAAGGGCTACCACGCCAGGGAGTTGGGTGTCCCGCTGGCCTCCGACGCCGAATTCATGCGCGGGATCGACGGCGTCGTCGGCGGTACCGGGATCGACGACTTCTACGACACCACCCTCGCAGGCGCCCAGTTCGCGCTGTTCTGACCGATCCCGGTGATCAGCGTGCGGCCCTGTTGACCGCCGAGACCACCGCCCGCAGCGATGCGGTGGTGATCGACGTCGCGATGCCGACACCCCAGACCGTCGTTCCACCGATCGACGCCTCGACATAGGCCGCGGCTTGCGCTTCTTCGCCCGCCGACAGCGCGTGCTCGGAGTAGTCGAGCACCGACACGTCGAACCCGATGGCGCCCAACGCATCAACGAACGCGGCCAGCGGACCGTTGCCCGCGCCGACGATTTCCCGCTCGACGCCGTCGACCATCACCACCGCCTCGATGGTGTCGGTGCCGCCATCCACCTCCGCTGCCGTCACCTTCTGGCGGATGCGTTCGAGTGGACGGATCGGCGCCAGGTACTCCTCGGCGAAGACGTCCCACATTTCCTTCGGGGACACCTCGCCGCCCTCGCCGTCGGTGATCTTCTGGATCGCCTGGCTGAACTCGATCTGCAGCCGCCGCGGAAGGGCCAGACCGTGATCGGCCTTCATGATGTAGGCGACGCCGCCCTTGCCGGACTGCGAGTTCACCCGGATGACGGCTTCGTAGGTGCGACCGACGTCCTTCGGGTCGATCGGCAGATACGGCACCTGCCACAGGATGTCGTCGACGTCCTTGTCCGCGGCGTCGGCGTCGACCTTCATCTGGTCCAGGCCCTTGTTGATGGCGTCCTGGTGGCTGCCCGAGAACGCGGTGTAGACCAGATCGCCGCCGTACGGGTGGCGTTCGTGCACCGGCAGTTGGTTGCAGTACTCGACGGTGCGACGGATCTCGTCGATGTTCGAGAAGTCGATCTGCGGGTCGACGCCGCGCGAGAACATGTTGAGTCCCAGTGTCACCAGGCATACGTTTCCGGTGCGCTCGCCGTTGCCGAATAGGCACCCCTCGATCCGGTCGGCGCCGGCTTGATAGCCCAATTCGGCTGCTGCAACGGCGGTCCCGCGATCATTGTGCGGATGCAGGCTCAAGATGATGCTGTCGCGGGGGGCCAGGTGCCGGTGCATCCACTCGATCGAGTCGGCGTACACGTTCGGGGTCGCCATCTCTACCGTCGCGGGCAGGTTGACGATCAGCGGCGCGACGGGCGTCGGCTCGATGATCTCGGCGACGGCGTTGCACACGTCGACCGCGTACTCCAGTTCGGTGCCCGTGTAGGACTCCGGCGAGTACTCGAACCGCCACTGGGTGCCCGGATACTTCTTGGCTTCCTCGACGCACATCCGCGCGCCGTCGGTGGCGATCGCCTTGACCGCGTCGCGCTCGGCGCGGAAAACCACGCGCCGCTGCAGGATCGACGTCGAGTTGTAGAAATGCACGATCGCGCGGGGCGCGCCTTCGCAGGCCTGGAACGTCCGCTCGATCAGTTCCGGGCGGCACTGCGTCAGCACCTGGATGGTGACGTCGTCGGGGATGACGCCTTCGGTGATGATCTCGCGGACGAAGTCGAAGTCGGTCTGGCTGGCCGACGGGAAGCCGACCTCGATCTCCTTGTAGCCCATGCGCACCAGCAGGTCGAACATGCGGCGCTTGCGTTGCGGGCTCATCGGGTCGATCAGCGCCTGGTTGCCGTCGCGCAGGTCGACCGCACACCACATCGGCGCGGAGTCGATGACCTTGTCCGGCCAGGTGCGGTCGGCCAGCGTGACCGCCTCGACCTCTTCGGCGAAGCTGCGATACCGGTTGATCGGCATCGCCGAACCGCGCTGGGTGTTGCACGGCGGCTGGCCGGGATTGGGCGGGCCGGACGGCTTGGTGATCTGGCGGACCGACGAGAACGCGTCAGGTGAGTCCGGTGATGGTTTCGAGAACGTGGTCACGGTATTGCTCCGGGAGTTTGAAGGGGGACTCGACCGGCGCATCGCGAACACCCGCGACGGGAAGCCGGTCTGATCAGACCCCGTCGCGGCTGCCGAGAAGGAGCACCCGCTGCACGTCGAACACTGTACTCCGCACCCGCGAGCGCACCAAAATGCAAATCCGCTAGACCTGCGTGAGCTGTGTGACGAATCCGGCGCTGGCTAGAGTTGCGGCGGTGAGGACTCTTGATCGGCGGTGGTGGGTGGCGATCGCCGTCGTCGTGATCGCGATCGTGTCCCTGGTCTACAGCCAACTGCAGCAACCGCCCGAAGAATGCCGTCCGGTGCTCGATTTCCTCGAATACAACAAGCAGCAGAACGACCTGATCAGCTCTAAGAGCGAGGGCGCCGAGGGGCCGCCGACCGCGGCCGAGGAGCTGGCCTACCGGGAGTGGGCCAACGGGCTCTCCGAGCGCGCACGCAAGATCGACACCCCCGAGCTGCGGTTCACCGCGGTGGAAGTCGCCGATCTCGCAGGCCTGTTCGTCCAGAAGATGCCTCAGGCGCGCGCGGAGACGGAGTCTCCGGCGCCCGGTGCGCCCGCGCCGCAGATCTACTACGAGATGTCGGCGCTCGACAGCCAGTTGCGGCGCAAGCTCGCCGAGCTGTCCGAGGCCTGCACCAACTGAGCACCTCCTACGATGCGGGGCATGTGCACCCGCGTCGTCTACCTCGGAACCGATAACCGCAACATCACCGGTCGCTCCATGGACTGGAAGTCGGAGATCCAGACCAATCTGTGGGCGCTGCCGAGCGGCGTCCGCCGGACCGGCCAGGCCGGCCCCGACTCCGCGGAGTGGACGTCGAAGTACGGCAGCGTGGTCGCGACCGGCTACGACATCAGCACGACCGACGGCGTGAACGAGGCCGGACTCGTGGTCAACCTCCTGTGGCTGGCCGAATCGGTCTATCCCGCCCAGACCGCTCCGGGTCCCGCGGTCTCGTTGGCGCTGTGGGGCCAGTACGTGCTCGACAACTTCGCGACGGTGGCCGAGGCCGTGCAGGCATTGAGCGCGACCCCGCTGCGGGTGGCCACCGCCGCAGTACCCGGCGAGGAACGGATGGCGACGCTGCATCTGGCGATGTCGGATGCCGGCGGCGACAGCGCGATCGTCGAGTACATCGACGGTGAGCAGGTCATCCACCACGGCAGCCAGTACCGGGTGATGACGAATTCGCCGACCTTCGACAAGCAGCTCGCGATCAGCGAGTACTGGAAGCAGATCGGCGGCACCGTGATGCTGCCGGGGACCAACCGCGCCGCGGATCGGTTCGTGCGGGCGTCGTTCTACATCGACGCGGTGCCCAGGACCGACGACCCGCTGCTGGCCGCCGCGACCGTGTTGAGCGTCGTGCGCAACGCGTCGGTGCCGTACGGAATCTCCACGCCCGACGAGCCGAACATCTCTACCACCCGCTGGCGCACGGTCGTCGACCACAAGGCGTTGCGGTACTTCTTCGAGTCCGCGCTATCGCCGAACACGTTCTGGGTCGAGTTGGGCAACCTCGACTTCTCACCCGGCGCCCCGACGCTGCGGCTGCCGCTCGGCGAAGGCGAGAAGACGATCTACGCCGGCGATGCCAGCGCGAACTTCACCGAAGCCGACCCGTTCCCGTTCCTCGGAGTGCCCTGATCGCCGACGGTTCCTGTCGGGCCCACCACGGGCGAAAGAAATCCGGTGCGCACAGCCCTTATCCTTGTTGGGATCCTTCCCAGCACCTGAAAGGCTTGATCAGTGGCGCTCGTCGTGCAGAAGTACGGCGGATCCTCGGTTGCCGACGCCGAGCGGATCCGACGCGTGGCCGAGCGGATCGTCGAGACGAGGAAGCAGGGCAACGACGTCGTCGTGGTGGTCTCGGCGATGGGCGACACCACCGACGAATTGCTCGACCTGGCCAACCAGGTATGCCCCGCGCCGCCGCCGCGCGAGATGGACATGCTGCTGACGGCCGGTGAGCGCATCTCCAACGCGCTGGTCGCGATGGCCATCCACTCGCTTGGGGCACAGGCGCGCTCGTTCACCGGTTCGCAGGCCGGCGTGATCACCACCGGCATCCACGGCAACGCGAAGATCATCGACGTCACCCCCGGCCGGCTGCGTGACGCGCTGGACGAGGGTGTGATCGTCCTGGTCGCCGGCTTCCAGGGCGTCAGTCAGGACAGCAAGGACGTCACCACGCTGGGACGCGGTGGCTCGGACACCACCGCCGTGGCGCTGGCCGCAGCGCTGAAGGCCGACGTCTGCGAGATCTACACCGACGTCGACGGCATCTTCACCGCGGACCCGCGAATCGTGCCCAACGCTCACCACCTCGACCAGGTCAGCTTCGAAGAGATGCTGGAGATGGCCGCCTGCGGCGCCAAGGTGCTGATGCTGCGCTGCGTCGAGTACGCCCGGCGCTACAACGTGCCGATACGCGTGCGCTCGTCATACTCGGACAACCCAGGCACCCTGGTGACCGGATCAATGGAGGACATTCCCGTGGAAGACGCCATTCTGACCGGAGTCGCACACGACCGCAGTGAGGCCAAGGTCACCGTGGTCGGTATCCCCGACGTGCCGGGTTATGCCGCCAAGGTGTTCCGCGCCGTCGCCGACGCCGACATCAACATCGACATGGTGTTGCAGAACATCTCCAAGGTCGAGGACGGCAAGACCGACATCACGTTCACCTGCCCGCGGGACAACGGCCCGGCCGCGGTGCAGAAACTGACCTCGCTGCAGGGGGAGATCGGTTTCACCGGGGTGCTGTACGACGACCTCATCGGCAAGGTGTCGTTGGTGGGCGCCGGTATGAGGAGCCATCCCGGGGTGACCGCCAAGTTCTGCGAGACGTTGGCCGAAGTCGGGGTGAACATCGACCTGATCTCCACCTCGGAGATCCGGATCTCGGTCCTGGTCAAGGACACCGACCTGGACAAGGCCGTCGCCGCGCTGCACGAGGCGTTCGGCCTGGGCGGCGACGAGCAGGCCATGGTGTACGCGGGGACGGGACGATAATGGTCAATCTAGGTGTTGTCGGCGCGACCGGTCAGGTCGGCCAGGTGATGCGAACGCTGTTGGAAGAGCGGGACTTTCCGGCGTCCAGTGTGCGGTTCTTCGCCTCGGCGCGGTCGCAGGGCAAGAAGCTCTCCTTCCGCGGGCAGGAGATCGAGGTCGAGGACGCCGCGACCGCCGATCCCGCGGGCCTGGACATCGCGTTGTTCTCCGCAGGGGCGACGATGTCGCGCGTGCAGGCGCCGCGCTTCGCCGAAGCCGGTGCGATCGTGGTCGACAACTCGTCGGCATGGCGCAAGGACCCCGACGTTCCGCTGGTGGTCAGCGAGGTGAACTTCGCGCGCGACGTGCGGGGCGTCACCCTCAAGAAGGGCATCATCGCGAACCCGAACTGCACCACGATGGCCGCGATGCCGGTGCTCAAGCCGCTGCACGACGAGGCGGGTCTGGTGCGGATGATCGCCTCGACGTATCAGGCGGTGTCGGGCAGCGGCGTGGCCGGTGTGGAGGAGTTGTTCGATCAGGCCAGCGCGGTCGTGAACAGCAGCCGGGACCTGGTCGCCGACGGGTCCGCGGTCGATTTCCCCGCGCCGTCGAAGTACGTGGCACCGATCGCGTTCAACGTCGTCCCGCTGGCCGGGTCGTACGTCGACGACGACTCCGGTGAAACCGACGAGGACCAGAAGCTGCGCAACGAGACCCGCAAGATCCTGAACATCCCGGACCTGGCGGTCAGCGGTACGTGTGTGCGGGTCCCGGTGTACACGGGCCATTCGCTGTCGCTGAATGTCGAATTCTCCCAACCGCTTTCGGTGCAGCGGGCGACCGAGTTGTTGGGAGCGGCGCCTGGCGTGACGCTCGTCGACGTCCCGACGCCGCTGGCCGCGGCCGGGGCGGACGACTCGCTGGTCGGACGCATCCGGCAGGATCCCGGCGTGCCCGACGGGCGCGGGCTGGCGCTGTTCGTGTCCGGGGACAACCTTCGCAAGGGCGCGGCACTCAACACTATTCAGATCGCCGAGCTTCTGGCCCGGGGTTGATTTGCGTCGGGACCGACGTTTCGGCGGAAAATCGCGACTGCTTTCAGCCATTTCGTCGGTCTCGGCGTTGGGTCTCGTCGCGGCGCCCTCGGCCGTCGCACAGCCCGCGCCGATCCCCGATCCCGTGCTGCCGCCGCTGGCGCCGGGTCAGGTCATCCGGATCGGTCCGACGGCCGGAACAGGCACCCCGACACGCGATTACGGTATCGGCGCCACTGATCTCTGTGAGTTCATGGAATTTCCCAGCGGGATCCTGCAGGTGTGCGGCGACAGCTTCGCGGGGCAGGGCGTCGGCTACGGCGGGTGGTTCTCGCCGATTGCCTTGCACGTCGAAACGGAGTCGATTGACGATCCTGGCGGTGTGCGCTACGACGGCGTGACCGGAACCGATCGGCCGCTGCTGGCCGATCCGACACCCGAAGGCATGTCGCAACTTCCCGCGGGCGTCGTGCAGATCAACCGGCAGAACTACCTGATGATCACCAAGGTGCGGGAGCTGGTGCCGCAGACGTCGCGGCTGGTGAAACCCGAGCCCGGGCAGGGTAATTGGCCGACCCTGCCGGACTCCGAGCGCCCGGCGTCCTACGCCGAGGGCAGGCAGTCGCAGATCAGCGGCTACTACGACCCGATTCCGCGCACCGACTCCGAGACGGGTTGGGTGTACATCGTGGCCAACAACTTCGATCGCAGCGCGCCGCTGGTGCTGTACCGGGCCACACCCCAGGATTTCGAGGACCGGTCGAGCTGGCAAGGCTGGTCGGCAGATTCGGGTTGGGGGCGTCCGCCCACACCGCTGTGGCCGGACGCGGTCGGCGAGATGAGCATCCGGCAGATCGACGGTAAGACCGTGTTGTCGTACTTCAACGCCACCACCGGGAACATGGAGATGCGGGTGGCCAACGATCCGACGGGTCTGGGCGCCGCGCCGGTCACCACCGTCGTCGTCGCGACCGAGTGGCCCGACCCGGCCGACCACCTCGGGCCGCCGGAGAACAACCGCCTCGCCCAGCCCTACGGCGGGTACATCTCACCGGGGTCGGCGCTCGACGAGGTGCGGGTGTTCGTCAGCCAGTGGAACACCGGGCCGCGCGGCGGGTCGCCGTACCGGGTGATCCAGTTCGCGGTCAATCCGTTCAGGCCCTAGTCACATGGTGTTTTTGCAGCTTTCGTCGCAGTGCGTCCGCAGTAGCCGGGGGCGATCCCGGTCATGCTAAGCGTTGATCTTGATTTTATTTGAATGCAAAGTAATCACGGCCTTTTCCAGGTCAGGACGTATGACGGTATTTTGACGTATAGGGAAATCCCTGATTCGTTACAGCGCTTTCCCGGCAAGACTGGATCTGTTAGCTGCGCTTCGGAACGCGTAATAGTCGGGGAGGGTCTTTGGTATGGGGTATGGGCGCTACGTAGGGCGGGTCGGCACATTGGCAGTGGCGCTGGGAGTGGGCTTTGCGATCGCCTCGTCGCCGGGGCCGGCGTGGGCCGAGGAGGGTAGCACTACTGGTGCTTCCGGCGGCGGGGGTGAGGACACCTCGTCGGTAGACCCCAAACCCGCGACCACCGAGACCGGCACCGAGCCTGACACTCAGGCCAATAGCGGCGGTGGTGATCCGGGCGATCCGGGATCGGCCGGCTCAGGTACCATCACCACGACGACGACGGGTAGTTCGAGCACCACGGTGATCGGTGGCGGCGGGTCACCGCAGGTGACGATCAGCGCCTCGACGGTCACCTCGGGCAGCTCGACCCAGCAGACCGCGGAGTCGAACACCGCGACAGCAACGGCTACCCCGACCGCTGACGTGGAACCGACTGGAGCGGCCGAGATCCCGAGCTACACCCCGCCAGAACGAGAACCGACACCGACGGCCGAGCCGACACCGACGGCGGCGCCGAGACCGACCGTGGAACCCACACCGTTGTCGTCGAGCGTGCCCGAACCCGATCCGCTGCCGTCGACAGCACCCGACGGCGGCGAGCTGCTCGAGAATTCCGGAGACAATGATCGGCAGCCGGCAGGGACGCCGGAGGTCGAGATTGAGGACGCCGCGGGGTTGAACGCTTTCGATGGCGCCGCCTCGGGCGCCGAGGATTTTGGGTTGCGGATGTCAGGCCCGAACGCGGCCGCCGGGGTTGATGAGAACCAGCCTTTGATGGCGGCGAACTTCTCGACCGGGTCGACGGTGTTGAATACGCCGGCGCCGGCGCCGGATCCGGTTGAGGCGATTTTGGTGTTTACCGGTTCGATCATCAGCGCGGTGGTCAACGCGGTTACTGCGGCGTTGGCACCGGTCTTCGGTCCGGGTGCGCCGCTGTATAACTCGGTGTTCTGGGGGGCGATCGAGGCGGTGCGCCGCCAAACCAACCAGGTCTGGAACAACTCCACCCCGGTGGTGGATTTGCAGACCACCGGACAACAAGACGTCGATGACCGCGAAATCCACGGCACCCTCGGCGGATCCGACGTCGATGGAGATGCGCTGACCTATAGCGTGCCCACCACCGGCGCGGGGGCACCCACCAACGGCACCGTGACTATCGACGCCGCGGCAGGCAAATGGACATATAAACCTAATGATGATGGCTACAGCGGCACCGACAGCTTTACCATCACCGCCTCCGACGCGGTCGCCGGCTGGCATATCCACGGCCTGGGGCAATCGCATACGGGTAGCGACACCATCACCGTCACCATCGCCCCGGCGGTAGCTCCGAACCGGCCGCCCGTCGCCAACAATGACTCATTCAGCATTGACGAGGACACCGCATTGTCCACGGGCAATGTGTTGACTAACGACACCGACGTCGACGATATGACTGCGGCTTTGGTGACCGGCCCCTCGAATGCCGCTGACTTTCAACTCAATTCCGACGGCACCTTCAGCTACACACCGAAACCAAACTACAGCGGGTCCGACGCATTCACCTACGTCGCGCAAGACGACACAACCACGAGCAACATGGCCACGGTCACGATCAACATAGACGCGATAAACGACGCTCCGGTTGCCCTCTTCACGGCTAACGTCGCCGATCCCACCACCGGCGTAGTCACCGGAACCATCACCGCGACTGACCCTGACAACACCACTTTCGCCTACACCCTGAAAACCATGCCGCCATCCTGGCTGGGCGCCGTCGAGCTTGACATGGCCACCGGGGAATGGACTTTCACGCCTACAACTGAGGGGCTCGTGGGCGCATGGCAAGCACAAGGCGCTGGCGCCGTTAGCTTCTCTGTGGATGTATCGGACGGGCTAGCTACATCGACTGTGGATGTTCAGGCACCGATCGAGATAACCACGGCGGCTGCTATCGCTGCTGTCGAGCGATACGGCAGCACCCCCTCAGGGATAGCCGTCTCAAGCTCCGGTGTCCTCTACGTGGTAAATGCGGGCGCGAACACCGTGTCGGTCATTGAGAATGGGAACACCACGCGGGTCACCAAAATCGGCAAGGCGCCAGGGGCGATCGCGATTGGCACCAACGGACGGGTGTACGTCGCGAATTCCGGCGACAACACAGTCAGTGTGTTGAACTCCAACGGTACGCTGCACCGCACGATTTCTGTTGGCGCTTCACCGGTTTCGCTGGCAGTGGGCAGTGACGGCAAGGTATACGTCGCGAACTCCGGTGACAACACCGTCAGCGTCATCGATCCCACACAGAACCTCTCGGTGCGCTCGGTCACCGGCGTTGGAGTCAACCCGGTTGGGCTTGCGGTTGGGCCGGACGGGCGTGTCTACGTCGCCAGCTTCGGTGACGATTCGGTAGTGATCCTCGACCCAGCTAGTAACCTGGCCGCGTCGACCATCGTCGGCGTCGGGGGCAATCCGTACGGCATTGCGGTGTTGAGCGACGGAACGGTGTATGTCACCAATCCCGTTGACGGTACGGTGACCGCGTTGACTCCTGATGGAAGCGGTTATACCCGAGACACATTCGGCGTTGGCGGCTCTCCCTTTACAATCGCTACAAGCAGCAGTGGTGATGTCTACGTAACCGACGTGACAGGGGACTCCCTCACCGTGTTTGACCCGCGGACGCAAACCAGTACGACTATCCAAGTGGGAACCCGTCCCATCGGCATCGAAATCGCAGGCGACGGCTCCGTCTACGTCGCCAACAGCGGGGATGACTCCGTGACGCTGCTCAACCCACAGAACGAGCAGATCGCAGCAATCGGAGTCGGTGTCAACGTCTCCGAAGTCAGTGTCGGGCCGACAGGAGAACTCATCGTCGTCAACAACTACGACGGTGCCGTCTCAGTGATTCGCAGTGTCAGAGAGCCTGCGCCCGCCTACGACACCGCCAGTTGGTCGGCGTCGAGCAGCACCGCCGGGATAGTGCTTTCGGTCGGACCAGATGCGCGCGTCTACGCCGCCAAAACCAGCTTCGTTGGTCCTCGTGTCGAGGTCTATGGCCTAGATGGGAAATTTATCGCTAGCTTCGGCAACCACTTTGTCGCTGGCGGCGGTTCGATGGACACGGTGACGCCGGTCGCTGACGGTCGCGTGTTTTACGTCCACAGCGGCGGATTGTATGTGGCCAATCCGGACCAATCCGGTACCCACTACGGCGTTGTGCACATTCCGGTCGACCATCGCTCGAACTTCGGTGGCATCGTTGCGGTCGACGACCAACGCCTATACGTGACAAGAACAGGCGACAACACTTTGGCCGTTCTGAATCTCGATGACTACTCATTGGAAGCCACAGTTAATCTGCCGTGGGAGGTAAATGGCCAAATAGGTTCGGCCTCGGCCCTGGATGGACGCATTTTTCTCACGCAACGCACCACCGAGATACTGGTCGTCAATCTCGACCTTTCCATCGAAGTTGTCGACGTCGGCCGCAACTCTTATTCGCCTGCGGTCGGCGCAGACGGGCGAATCTACCTCAGCAACGGCGGCGTCAGCGAGGAGAACACGATCACGGTCTTGAATGCGAGGGATTACTCGGTTGACGCAGTGGTTGACCCAGGGCCCATACCTCAGGCCTTGACCGTCGGCCCAGACGGCAGAATCTTTGCGACGCTGTGGGGCAACTCGCGCAGCCTCCTGGTGATCGATCCTGAGGACTACTCGGTCAGCGCGCTCGGTCTAGGCGGTGAAGTACGAGACCTCGCGGCAGGAGGGGTCTACGGCGTTTTCGTCGCCCTTCAGACCGGCAGGTCACCGGGCGGGGCGAACTTTATGGACGTCACGCGGATCGCGCCCGAGGAGACGTTCCCCGACCCGCCTGACAACACCGACCCACCCGATGACCTCCCGCCGGGCGAGGACTACTACGGCGAGGCTCCTCGTAGCTTGGAAGACCTCTGGCAGACCCTGCGCAACCACACCAGTGACATCGAGTCCGAGAACGAAGGCATTTACATCCAGACCGTCCGAGGAACGGACGGATACCGCCTCATTGTCTATCTGGGTGGGACTACAGACGATGAGAGTAATCAGGCGGTCTTCGAAAATCTGGTCGCGGTCACCAATCAACCGAAACAAGAGCATGTCGACGCCATCGCCGAAGCGGTCAGCAAGTGTGAAGCAAGCGCCACATGCGGCTCGATTAAGGAAGTCCTCCTAGTGGGCTACAGCCAAGGCGGCATCGATGCCCAGAACCTGGCAAGAAGTGCGCTCGACATAGACTTCGTGACGACGGTGATCACTTTCGGTTCACCCATCGTCAACCAGCCTGAGCCGGGAGACGCAACACTTCACATTCAGGACTTCTGGGATCGGATACCAGGCATCGTGCCTCTCGCGAACGCGCCTATTGTGCTGAGCGCAAAACTAAGTGGTGCGGTGCACACAGACGTTTCGGGCATCGTCGAGTTCAGCGTCTTGCCATGGGAGGACGGATTCTGGCCCTGGCAGGGCACACACGCGAACCCGGAAACCTACCGGATCCTCTCCGAGCGTTTCCCAATTGATACTGAGGGAAGATTCAAGGCGGTGAAAGATGCTCTTCCCAGGTTCTGGGGATCTATCGTTGGTATCACTGAAGGGCAGCCGGCGACTACCTGACGGCCCAGAGAAACTCGCTTCTCTTCGGCAGCAATGTTGGCCGGCCATCAGAGGATGGGGTGGCGTCTAATCGAAAAGACGCCGCTGGGTCGCGCAGCACGCTTCCCGTCCGCAGAGCGTCCGCAGTGGCTTCACGAATTACTGATCGCCACCAACATTGCCAACGCGGCTGACCTGCAACGACTTCTATTGTCAACAAGAATCAAACTAGCCAAACGCCCAGAAACGGGTTCGCGGTCAATCCGTTCAGGCCCTAGCCCGGAGCATCCGAAGTTCTCGGGCGACTGAGGCGTTCGTAGTAGAGCTAATACATAGCGGGTCAACACTTTTCGATGTGAAATGATCGCCACCGAGGGTCTCGGTTTCTCCACCGGGACGCCGATTCCGGAGCACACTTCGACTGTGCAGAAACGCCGTGAACGACGCCTCCGCACACCACTAGTTCAGCACAGTGCTAGGAGGAACGAATGAAGTACGCCATGACCTGGACGAGCCGTCTGGGAGGCTCCGGTAAGGAAAACGAGGAAGGCATGCGACGCGCTCTCGAGTTGTTCTCGAAGTGGCAGCCGCCCGCGGGGACGACCTTTCACCAGTTTGTCGGCCGAATGGATGGCGAGGGCGGGTTCGCCATTGTCGAGACGAACGATCCGACCGAGCTCCTCACCGAGACGTTGAAGTTTGCGCCGTTCAATGCGTTCAACATTTACCCCGTGGTCGACATGAATGAGTGGGCCGAAGCGGCACAAGGCGGCATTGACTTCAGAGGCTCTGTCCCCTGAGAGCAACGTCACATCTGGTGGGGCCGGTCCTCGAGGCCGGCCCCATCGCCGTTTGGGCGGCACGGACTCTCGGGCATTCGAAGGTGTTCAGGCGACCGTGCCGACGTGTTCGGCCGACTCGCCGATCGTGGCGCCGGCGTCGCCGACGATCGTCCGCATCAATGCCTGGTGCTCGCGGTCGCCGCGGGCGATCGCCCTGGCCATGCCGCCGGGCAGCGCGACCGCGGCCGCACTGCGGGTCAGGTTCACGGGGAGCCGCAGCACCGGGTACCACGGCACATGGGGGCGCAGGCCCAGTGCGCGCATCGTGCGGGGCCCCAGAAAGCCACTGGTGACCGAAAGATGTTGCGCGCGTGCGATACGACGCCGGATCGCGGGCATGGTGTCGTAATGCCAGATCATCGGGTCGTCGGCCATCGGAACCGCAAGCTGCCTCGACGACTCGTCGGGCTCGGCGAGTGCGCCAAGGGTGTGATAGAGCACGCGGATGCTGTCGCGGAATCCGCGCGGCAGCCACTCGTCCTCCACACCCATCAACCATCCGACATAGCGGGTCAAGTGGGCGACGGCGTCGTAATCTCTGGGCCGCAACACGATTCCCATCCCCACCACACCGACGGCCGGTGCGACGAGTGCACCGATCAGCGTCGCCGCCATATCGGTCTGGTTGATCGGGACACCCCAGTCGTCGGCGCGCCAGTCAGGCATCGCAGACACATGCCTGCGCACCAGTCCGTGAATCAGCCGAACCCGCAGAGTGGACCGGTAGCCGACGCCCAGGTGTTCGAGACCACCATCGGAGATGACGTCCATCGCCCACTGCATCGTCTCGGCGAAGCGTTTGTTCGAACCCTTCTCCAGAGCGCCGGTGCGCAGCAGTGTCTTGTTGAAACCCGAGAACTGGTAGCCGCCGAGAAGCGATACGTCACGTGCGACGTACATGCCGTCGGCGCCGCCGCGACGCAGCGCTTCTGCACCGCGGCGCAGCTTCACCGGGTCCACCCAGTCGGGCAGAGTCTCCACGGCCGTGAAGAACTCGCGCAACGGTTCCGGGGCGTCGGAAACCGCATCGACGCCGTAGGTGAGCGCCCGGTCGAACAACGGCCGCGCCTGCTTGACGCCGACGCCAGACATCCACTCGACGAGGCGGTCCATCGGTTCGTCTCCGACGGTCAGCCGCTCGCCGAGCCTGCGCCACTGCGCCGGAGTGGGTTCACCGATGGCCAGCGCCTTGGCAATGACGCGGATGCCGGCAGGCACGGTCCGAGGCCGCTCCGGATGTCGCGTCGGGATCGGACGCTGCATGGTCGCGGTTCCCTTCCAGCCAAAGTGACAACGCGTGTAGTCGAAACTATTCGGCGGGTTGACCGGTGTCAATCGTCGCTTTCACAGCTCGCTCATAGGTGCCACATGACGGGCTCATCGAATCAGCTCGCATGATGGCAGCCATGACCGAAACACCATCCGAACCCGCCACCACTCCAGTGGCCGCGGCACCCCACCAAGACCACGTCGCCACGCGGCGCTCCAAGCTCGGCGTCGCTGCCGCCTGGGTGGGCATAGTCGCCGGCGTCGTCTTCATTGTCGCGGTGATCTTTTTCTCCGGTTTCATCCTCGGTTCGCACTCGGGCGGCCATCACCGCGGCGGCCATCATGGCGGCCACGACCGCGACGTCGCGATCTTCCATCGCGGACCGCCGCCGGGCGCCCCGATGGGTCCCGGCGGGTCGTTCGGCCGCCCGCCGTTCGGCGGACCGGGAAATTCGCAGGGGCCGCGCTTCGCGCCACCCGAACCGCCGCAGTCACCCGAGGTGCCGACCACCACGGCGCCGTCGCGCCCGTAACGACTGGCTCGACGGATATCGTCGGTTCGGCCGATATGCGGCTTTTTGTCGATCTGAGTGCACACCGGAGCCGAGCGTGTGTGACGAGCGGGAGAGCTTGGCCCACAACGCCATCGGGCATGGATCGCAACGGTGTAAGAGCCGTGTCGGCGACGAGAACTGAGACGGGTGTCTTGCCGAATTCGAGCAGACTGGCATGATCGAGCCCATGAGCATTGAGGTCAAGTACACCGCAGAGTCCACCGCGTCCGGAGGCGGCCGTGACGGCCACGTCCGGTCCTCCGACGGCAAGATCGATCTCGACACCCGCCCGCCCAAGGAGCTCGGCGGCAGCGGCGAGGGCGTCAACCCCGAGCTGCTGTTCTCGTCGGGGTACGCGGCATGCTTCCTCGGCGCGCTGCGGCTGCAGGCCAAGAACAACAAGATCGACATCGACGAAGCCACCTCGATCACCGCGCAGGTCGGATTCGGACCGGACTCCGATGGCGGCTTCGGGCTCACGGCTCACCTGATCGGCTACCTGCCGGGCCTGGAGCAGAGCGTGGCCGATGACCTGATGGCCAAGGCGCACGACTTCTGCCCGTACTCGAAGGCCACTCGCGGCAACATCGACGTCAAGTTGTCCGCGAAGGTCTGACGGGTGCGGGCGGTCGCCGCGGCGGGCCTCGGCGTGGCCATCGGGCTGTCGGTCATGGCACCCGCCGGCCCCGCCGCAGCGCGCCCCTCCGATCCGGGCGTCGTCAACTACGCCGTGCTGCCCAAGGGCTCGGTGGGCAATATCGTCGGCGCCACAATGCGATTCGAGTCATTGTTCACCGAGCCGGTGCAGACCTTCTCGGTCGACCTACCCGCGTGCAACAACTGGGCGGACATCGGCCTGCCCGACGTCTATGCCGACCCGGATCTGGCGTCGTTCAACGGTGCGGTGGCCCAGGAGTCGCCGACGGACGCCACGCATCTGGTCAAACAGGCGGTCGGTGTGTTCGCGACGGCCGACGCCGCCGACCGCGCCTTCCGTCGCGTGGTCGACCGCACCGGCGGCTGCAACGGGCAGACCACCGCGATGCACCTGGACAATTTCACCACCCAGGTGTGGACCTTCACTGGCGGGCCGACCACGGCGACGGACGCCGACTGGGTCAAACAGGAGGCGGGCACGGACCGGCGCTGTTTCACCACCACGCGCAAGCGCGAGAACGTCCTGCTGCAGGCGAAGGTCTGCCAGTCCGGTAACGGCGGCCCAGCGGTCAATGCGCTGGCCGGGGCCATGCAGAACACCCTCGGCCAGTAACTCGGGGCGGGGTGAAGGTCCTCGTAACGAAGGCGTCATCCAAAAAACGCTGGATTTGTCGGTCCCGTCTGGAAGATGGTTGAAGGGGCGAGCGGTCCACTCCCGGAAGGGGATGGTTGGAATGACCTTCACCATCACGTCCGAGTTAAGCGACGCGCACCCGCCGCCGAAGCCTTGCGACGAGCTGACCAGCGCCGATGCCGCTGCTCGCCAGGTCGGCGTCGGTTGTCTGCGCGACGGCCCGGTGGGCCGGGTCGGACTCGAGATCGAGGCGCACTGCTTCGATCTGACCGATCCCACGCGCAGGCCCGGCTGGGATGAGCTCACCGCCACCATCGCGGGACTGCCACCGCTACCGGGCGGCAGCCGGGTCACCGTCGAACCCGGCGGCGCCGTGGAACTGTCTGGTCCGCCGCTCGCGGGCCCGCTCGCCGCGATCGACGCGATGGTCGGCGACCGCATCGTGCTGTGCGCTGCGTTCGCCGGCGCCGGGTTCGGGTTGGTGTCGCTGGGCGCCGATCCGCTGCGGCCGCCGCAGCGAGTCAACCCGGGTGCGCGGTACCGCGCGATGGAAGCGTTCTTCGCCGCCAGCGGCACCCCCGCCGCCGGTGCGGCGATGATGACCTCGACGGCTTCGGTGCAGGTCAACCTCGATGCGGGCCCCCGTGACGGCTGGGCGGACCGGGTGCGGCTCGCGCATGCGCTCGGGCCGACGATGATCGCGATCACCGCGAACTCGCCGCTGCTGAGCGGACAAGACCCCGGCTGGCAGTCAACGAGGCAGCGCGTGTGGAGCCAACTGGATTCGGCGCGCTGCGGCCCGGTGCTAGGCGAGAACGGCGAAGATCCGGCCAGCGACTGGGCCCGGTACGCGCTGAAAGCTCCGGTGATGCTCGTCAACCACGCCGACGCCGACGCCGAACCGGTACCCGACTGGGTGCCGTTCGCCGACTGGGCCGACGGCCGGGTCGCGCTCGGCGGCCGCCGTCCCACCGCCGCCGACCTCGACTATCACCTGACCACGTTGTTCCCTCCGGTCCGCCCGCGGCAGTGGCTGGAGA
The DNA here is from genome assembly GCF_001667105.1 of Mycobacterium sp. 852002-51152_SCH6134967. NCBI lineage: Bacteria > Bacillati > Actinomycetota > Actinomycetes > Mycobacteriales > Mycobacteriaceae > Mycobacterium > Mycobacterium sp. 852002-51152_SCH6134967. The sequence continues at coordinate 139,491 of NZ_LZIK01000060.1, forward strand.
TCCGCTATCTCGACAGCGTGCCGGACACCGTCTGGCCTGCGGTCGCGTTCACGCTGGTCACCCTGCTCGACGACCCGACGGCCGCCGAGCTGGCCGCCGAAGCCACCCATCCCGTCGCCACCGCCTGGGATCAGGCCGCCCACATCGGCCTGGCCGACCCCCGGTTGCAGGCGGCCGCGCAGCGGTGCGTGCGGGCGGCCGCCGAACGCGCGCCTGCCGAGCTCGCGGAATCGATGCAACGGTTGGTGCGTTCGGTCGAACAGGGACGCTGTCCAGCCGACGACTTCCGCGACCGCGCCGCACGACACGGGATCGCGCCCGCGGTCACGCAACTGGCACGAGGGGAACTGTGACACCTCGCGAAACGATCGCGCGCGAACTCACCAGGGCACGTCAGCGCACCCTGCGCCTCGTCGACTTCGACGACGCGGAGCTGGGCCGTCAGTACAGCCCGCTGATGAGCCCGTTGGTGTGGGACCTCGCGCACATCGGGCAGCAGGAGGAGCTGTGGCTGCTGCGCGACGGAAACCCGGACCGGCCCGGCATGCTGCGCCCCGACGTCGAACGTCTCTACGACGCGTTCGTCAACTCCCGCGCCAGCCGGGTGGACCTGCCGCTGCTCCCGCCCTCGGATGCCAGAGCGTATTGCGCCACCGTGCGCGACAAGGTGCTCGACACGCTGGACGTCCTACCCGACGACGAGCCCGGTTTCGCCTTCGGCCTGGTGATCAGCCACGAGAACCAGCACGACGAAACCATGCTGCAGGCGCTGAACCTGCGAACCGGCCCTCCGTTGCTCGACACCGGAGCTGCGCTTCCCGAAGGCCGCCAGGACGTCGCGGGCACATCGGTGTCGGTGCCCGGGGGCGAGTTCGTGCTCGGCGTCGACGCGACCACCGAACCGTACTCACTGGACAACGAACGCCCGGCACACGTCGTCGACGTACCCGCATTCGGCATCGGACGCGTCCCGGTCACCAACGGCGAATGGCGCAGGTTCATCGACGACGGCGGATACGACGAACCCCGGTGGTGGTCGCAGCGTGGTTGGCAGCACCGGACTGAAGCAGATCTGACGGCGCCGCAATTCTGGAATCCGGACGGAACCCGCACCCGGTTCGGCCACGTCGAGGAGATCCCGGAAGCCGAGCCGGTCCAGCACGTCACGTTCTTCGAAGCCGAGGCCTACGCAGCGTGGGCGGGCGCCCGGCTGCCCACCGAGGTGGAATGGGAGAAGGCCTGCGCGTGGGACCCGGCCATCGGCGCGCGTCGGCGTTATCCCTGGGGCACAACAGAACCCACCGCGGCGCTGGCCAACCTCGGCGGCGACGCGCTGCGTCCGGCGCCCGTCGGCGCCTACCCCGCCGGTGCGTCGGCCTACGGTGCCGAACAGATGCTGGGCGACGTGTGGGAGTGGACGACGTCGCCGCTGCGCCCATGGCCGGGATTCACGCCGATGATCTACGACCGCTACTCGCAACCCTTCTTCGAAAGTGTTGGGGGTGGCGACTACAACGTGCTGCGCGGCGGATCGTGGGCGGTCGCGTCGGCGATCCTGCGGCCCAGTTTCCGCAACTGGGACCACCCGATCCGACGTCAGATCTTCTCGGGCGTCCGGCTGGCTTGGGACGCGTGATGTGCAGGCATCTCGGGTGGCTCGGCGAACCGGTTTCGGTGGCCTCGCTGACTCTTGAACCCGCCAACGGCCTTCTGGTGCAGTCGTATTCACCGCGCAGGCAGAAGCACGGGCTGATGAACGCCGACGGGTGGGGTGTGGGTTTCTTCGACGGCGCGACACCTCGGCGCTGGCGAAGCGCGACGCCGATGTGGGGGGACGCCTCGCTCGCCTCGGTCGCGCCCGCGCTACGCGGCGGTTGTATCGTCGCCGCGGTGCGATCTGCGAGCATCGGCATGCCGATCGAGGCGACCGCGGTCGCGCCGTTCACCGACGGTCATTGGCTGCTCTCCCACAACGGACTCGTCGATCGCGAGGTGCTCCCGCTGTCGGCCGCCGCCGAGTCCACCAACGACAGCGCCCTGCTCGCCGCGCTCATCTTCGACCGCGGGCTGGACGCGCTGGGCGACACCATCGTCGAGGTCGCCGCGGCGGACCCGAACGCGCGGCTGAACATCCTGGCGGGAAACGGGTCACGGCTGGTCGCCACGACATGGGGCGACACGCTGTCCGTGCTGCGACGTCCCGACGGCGTGGTCCTGGCCAGTGAGCCGTACGACGACGACCCCGCCTGGGAGGAGATCCCGGACCGGCACCTCGTCGAGGTCACACCGTCAGGTGTGCAACTCGTCGCACTGAAAGGAGCCTGATGGCGCGGGGAGCGGATCACGCGGGCACGCTGTCGTTGTCGAACCACCTGCCGGCGGACTCGGCAGCGAACGCGCTGCGCCGCGACGTTCTCGACGGCTTGACGTCGAGACCGAAGTCATTGCCGCCCAAGTGGTTCTACGATGCGATCGGCAGTGACCTGTTCGATCAGATCACGCGGCTGCCCGAGTACTACCCGACGCGTGCCGAGGCCGAGATCCTCAGAAACCGATCCGCCGACATCGCCGCGGCTTCCGGTGCCGACACACTGGTCGAACTGGGCAGCGGCACGTCGGAGAAGACCCGGATGCTGCTCGACGCGCTACGTCGCCGCGGGTTGTTGCGCCGGTTCATCCCGTTCGACGTCGACGCGAGCGTGCTGGCCGCCGCGGGCTCGGCGTTACAGGCCGAGTATCCCGGCCTCGAGATCGAAGCCGTCTGTGGGGATTTCGAGAAGCACCTGGACAAGATCCCTCATGTCGGGCGCCGCCTGGTCGCATTCCTCGGCTCGACGATCGGCAACCTCACCGCAGGCCCGCGTGGCGACTTCCTCGCCGCTCTTTCCGACACCCTGGAACCCGGCGACAGCCTGCTGCTGGGCACCGATCTGGTGAAGGACGCCGATCGTCTGGTGCGCGCGTACGACGACAGCGCGGGTGTGACCGCGCGCTTCAACCGCAACGTGCTCGCCGTCGTCAACCGTGAGCTGGACGCCGATTTCGACCTCGAGAAGTTCGCACACGTCGCGGTGTGGAACGCCGGTGACGAGCGCATCGAGATGTGGCTGCGCGCCACCGAAGCGCAGCGGGTGCGCGTGCGCGATCTCGATCTGACAGTCGAGTTCGACGCCGGTGAGCCGATGCTGACCGAGGTGTCCTGCAAATTCCGGCGCGAGGGCGTGGAAGCCGAACTCGGCGCCGCCGGGCTTCGGATGACCCACTGGTGGACCGACGCCGCTGGCGACTTCGGCCTGTCGCTGTCGACGAAATGAGACTCGCCGATCGGTGGCGGGCGGCCAGGCCTGCGGTGGCCGGAATCCACCTGGACAGTGCCGCCTGTTCGCGTCAGAGCGTCGCGGCGACCGACGCGGCCGTGCAGCACGCGCGCCACGAAGCAGAAGTCGGCGGCTACGTCGCAGCCGAGGCCGCCGTCCCGGTGCTCGACGCCGGACGCGCCGCGCTCGCCGCGCTGACCGGCTTGGCGAGCACCGACTTCGTGTTCACCACCGGCGCGAACAACGCGTTGGACCTGCTGCTCGGCGCGTGGCCCGGACAGCGGACCCTGGCCTGCCTGCCCGGCGAGTACGGGCCGAACCTGGCGATCATGGCCGCCAACGGGTTCGCCGTCCGCGCGCTGCCCGCCGACGACCACGGGCGACTCGACGTCCCGGCGGCAACGCGTCAACTGGCCGCCGACCCGCCCGCGCTGGTGCACCTGACGGCGCTGGCCAGTCACCGCGGGCTGGCGCAGCCGGTTTCGGCGCTGGCCGCCACGTGCCGCGAACTCGGTGTGCCGCTGATCGTCGACGCTGCCCAGGCGCTGGGGCATCTGGACTGCGCGGTCACACCTGCGGCGATCTACGGTTCATCGCGTAAGTGGATCGCCGGGCCGCGCGGAGTGGGATTCCTCGGCGTCCATCGCGAGCTCGCGGAGCGGCTGCGCCCACGCCTGCCGCCGCCGGAGTGGAACCTGCCCCTGCCCGTCCTGCAGCGCTTGGAGCACGGCGAGGCGAATATCGCTGCCCGTGTGGGCTTCTCGGTGGCACTCGGAGAACATCTGGCCGACGGACCGACCGCGGTGCGGGCCCGGCTGGCACAGGTGGGCCGCATGACCCGCGACGCCGTGGCTGCCCTCGACCGATGGCGGGTCGTCGAATCGCGCGAAGAACCGACCGCGATCACCACGCTTGTCCCTACCGACGGCGCCGATCCGCGGAAGGTCCGCGACTGGCTGATCGCCGAACACCGCATCGTCACCACGTTCGCCGATGTGCAGCGAGCCCCATTCGAGATGACCACGCCGGTGCTGCGGGCGTCACCGCACGTGGACGTCACCGAAGAGGAGCTCGCGCGGTTCGCCGCGGCCCTGGCGGCTGCGGGGTGAGGCGTCAACCGGTTCGGCGCACCAGCAGCGTCGCCCGGTAATCCGATAGGGGCGGGACGTCCTCGGGGGTGCGGGGATACGGGTCGAGCGCCTGCAACGTGAGTGCGTAATCGCCGGTCTGCACCGTCTGCCGGTTCTGCCCCGGCGCGGGGTTGGTGTTGAACTCGAGGGTCTGCTCGCCGGATCGCCCGTCGTCGACCACGACGACGACTCGCGCCTGCCCGGTCCAGAAGCACTCGACCTCGGTCGGGCACCGCGAATCCTCCGGTACCTCGGCGATTCGCAGTCGCAACGGCTCGCCCGCGATCTCGGCTTGCTGTCCGCCTGCGAGCACGAAGGGACGATCCAGCCCGGCGTCGACGGTGTCCGCACGCGCGTGCTGACCGCCGTGGCAGCCGGCCGCCAGCGCCACCAGCACCAGTGACGGCAACAAGAAACCGCGCACGGCCACTCTCACTCGTCGAATCCCTCGCCCCAGGTGTGGACGGGTTCGTTGCTGTGCATGCGCTCGCAGTAGTGGCGCAGCATCTCCGCGAGCGCGACGGGCCGCGCCATTCCGCGCTCCTGCAGCGCGCGCACCGTCGCGACCTGCCAGGTGGCGCCGTTGCGGCCGGTCTTGGCGCGTCCCTCGACGACCCCGAGGTACCGGTCGCGCACCTCGGACGCGACCTCCCAGCGGCGCAGGCCCTCGTCGGCCATGGGCAGCAGTTCACGCAGTATCAACTCGTCGGCGGTCACCTCGCCGTAGCCGGGCCAGTACAGCCGGGCATCCATACCGTGCTGGGCGGCGGTGACGAAATTGTGTTGTGCCGCAGCAAAGCTCATCTTCGTCCACAGCGGCCGCTCCTCCTCGGACAGCGCGCGCAGCGTGCCGTAGTAGAAGGCGGCGTTGGCCATCATGTCGACGACGGTCGGCCCTGCGGGCAGCACCCGGTTTTCCACGCGCAGATGCGGGCGGCCGTTCACGACGTCGTAGACCGGCCGGTTCCACCGGTAGATGGTGCCGTTGTGCAGCCGCAGCTCGGAGAGCCTGGGCGTGCGGCCCTCGGCGAGCTCACGGACCGGGTCCTCATCGGACAGCTCGGGCAGCAGCGAGGGGAAGTAGCGCACGTTCTCCTCGAACAGGTCGAAGATCGACGTAATCCAGCGTTCCCCGAACCACACCCGCGGCCGGACGCCTTGGGCCTTGAGTTCGTCGGGCCGGGTGTCGGTGGCCTGGGCGAACAGCTCGATGCGGGTCTCGGCCCACAGTTCGTGGCCGAAGAAGTACGGGGAGTTGGCGCCCAACGCCACCTGCGGACCGGCCAGCACCTGAGCGGCGTTCCAGTTCTGCGCGAAGTCGGCCGGCGACACCTGAAGGTGCAATTGCATGCTTGTGCACGCCGACTCGGGTGCGATGGTGGCGGTCTGCAGGCTCAGCCGCTCCGGCCCGACGATGTCGATCAGGATGTCCTCGCCGCGGGCGGTGAAGATCGAGTCGTTGAGCGCCTGGTACCGCGTCGACTCGCTCATCCACCGGCCCGCGAGATGCTCGGGCAGCAACGTCGGCAGGATCCCGATCATCACGATGTGCGCGTCGTGCCGGTTGGCCTTCGTCTCGGCCGCATTGAGGCTCGCCCGGACCTCGGTCTCCAGGTCGAGCGCGGCGCGCCCGGGCAACCGCCGCGGCGGCACATTGAATTCGATGTTGTAAGCGCCCAATTCGGTCTGATACGCCGGATCGGCGATCGCGCGCAGGACCTCGGCGTTGCTCATCGCGGGCTGATAGGCCGAGTCGACGAGATTGCACTCGATCTCCATCCCGGTCAGCGGCCGCTCGAAGTCGAAGCTCGACTGGGCGAGCATCGTCTCGAAGACGTCGAGGCACTGCTGCACCTTGCGGCGGTACTCCCGGCGGTGCGCGCCGCTGTAGCCGGTGCCCTTCACTTCCTCGCCCACACCGCCATTGTTCGGCATAAACCCGGCCGTGGTGGGTAGGTGAGGCAGATGGACGTCACCGTCACCTTCATCGGCACCGCCACCACGCTGATCTCCGGCGGCCGGCGTCACGGCGATGAGCGCTCGCGCGAAGAGCAGATCACCCTGTTGACCGACCCGAACTTCCTGCACCAGGGGCAGCACGCGTACCTCGGATACGGGCTGCTGTCCAAGCGGCTCAAAGGACCGGCGCTGGACATCGAACAGTTGCCGGCCCTCGACGCGGTGGTGCTGTCGCATATGCACGGCGACCACTGGGACCGGGTGACGCAGAACCGCCTCGACCACGATGTTCCGATCCTGACCACTCCGCACGCCGCCAAACGGCTGACCCATCGCGGGTTCGGCCGGTCGCTGGCACTCGACACCTGGCAGCAGCACACGATCACCAAGGGGACGGTGAGCGCCACCGTCACCTCGCTGCCGGGTCGGCACGCTCCCACGCCGGTCGACCGGTTCCTGCCGCCGGTGATGGGCAGCATGGTCGAGTTCTCCGACGGCGCTGCCCGCCGCAGGCTCTACGTCTCCGGCGATACCCTGTTCGTCGACGAATTACGGGAAATACCAGTGCGATTCGAATCGATCGACGTCGGCGTGCTGCACCTGGGCGGTACCCGGCTGCCGTTCGGCAGGCACCTGCCGTTCGGGCTGACCGTGACGATGGACGGACAACAGGGCGCCGACGTGGTCGAACTGCTGAACCTTCCCAAGATGATCCCGGTGCATTTCGACGACTACGGGGTGTTCGCGTCCCCGCTGTCCGACTTCGTCCACGAGATGAAGCGCCGCGGGCTGTCCGATCGGATCATCGAATTGGAGCGCGGTTCCTCGGTCACGGTTTGATACTTACGCAGTGTCAGCACAATGGCCGGGCGAGCTGGACCAAGGCGGCCTGGAACAGGTCTCGAGGGTCGATCGCGTCGCGTCGCTGACGGGAATCAGGGCGGTCGCCGCACTGCTAGTGATGGCCACCCACGCCGCGTACGGCACCGGCGCCTACAACCGCGGATACGTCGGGCTGATGTTCGCACGTATGGAGATCGGCGTCGCGATCTTCTTCGTGTTGTCGGGATTTCTACTGTTCAACGGATGGGTGCGCTCGGCGGCGACCGGCGCCGCGCCGCCACCGATACGCCGGTACGCCCGAAATCGGGTGCGGCGCATCATGCCGGCCTATGTGGTGACGGTGTTGCTGGCGTTCGCGCTGTACGAGTTCCGGCCCATCGAGCCCAATCCCGGCCACACCTGGCACGGCCTGGTCCGCAACCTCACGCTCACGCAGATCTACAGCCGCGAGTACATCACGGCCTACATGCATCAGGGGTTGACCCAGATGTGGAGTCTCGCGGTCGAAGTGGCGTTCTACGCGGCGCTGCCGGCGCTGGCCTACCTGCTGCTGGTCGTCTTGTGCCGGCGCCAGTGGCGCCCCAGTGTACTGCTGGCCGCGCTGGCGGTGCTGGGTGCGCTGAGCCCGCTGTGGCTGTTGGTCATCCACACAACGGACTGGCTGCCCAACGGCGCGGGGTTGTGGCTTCCGCACTACCTCGTGTGGTTCGTGGGCGGTATGGCCCTCAGCGTGCTGGCGCGCACCGGTTTTCGCTGCTATACCGTGATCGCGCTGCCGCTGGCGGTGGCGGCGTACCTGGTGGTGTCGACACCGATCGCCGGGCGCATCGACGCTCCTGCGCTCGATCTCGGCCAAGACATCGTCAAGGTGATGTTCTACGCGGCGATCGCAACGCTGGTTGTCGCGCCGTTGGCCCTCGGCGACACAGGCTCCTACGCAAGGCTACTCAGCAGCAGGCCGATGGTGTGGCTGGGTGAGATCTCCTACGAGATCTTCCTGCTGCACGTGATCGTGATGGAGATCGCGATGGTGTCGGTGCTGCAGTGGCGGGTGTACACCGGTTCGGTGGTGGTGCTGTTCATCGTGACGCTGATACTGACGATTCCGGTTGCGTGGCTTCTGCATCGGCTCACCCGTCCGCGAACCTGACCTGCAACGATCGACGTTTGACAAGTGAAAAGACGGGTATCACCCTCGGCGTGAGGATGATTGGGTCTCTGCTGGCGCGCCATCCGGGTCTGTACGACGTGCTCGATGCCTTCATCGAGTTCGGCTATCAGCGTTGGCCGTTCGGTCGCAACGGATCCGGGGCGCCGCGTTGAGCCACGACGACCTGGGGGCTCAACAATCCGCCGCGTAGCTCGACCGCGATCGCGGGGTCGGCATACGCGGCCAGTGCCCGCAGCGCCGACGGACTGTAGGAGCGCAGCGAGCTGATCACGCCGTCGTGTACGAACGGCAGCAATGGAACGAACGGCAGCATGGTCGCCAGGCGCACCAGATGCAGAGGCGACGGCGGTCGCGGCAGATCAATGACGACCAACTTGGCTGCCACCCGGGTGCCTTCCGAGATCGCTCGCGCGGCCGCGGCCGGCGGCAGGTGATGAAACGACAGCGCGAAGACCGCGAGGTCGAACGAGGCGTCGGGGGCGTCGATCGCCGTGGCATCCATCTCACGGACGGTCGCGCGGGGGTTCTCCCCGAGGTCGCCGGCGGCCATCGCCGTCACGTTCGCCGCGTCCACGTCGGTGACGGTCAACCGCGCTGAGGGGTGCCAGGCGAGCAGCGTGCGCGACAGCGCGCCGTGACCCGCCCCGAGTTCGAGGATCTTCGGGTCCGCGACGTCCTCGACCTCGGCGAGCGCGATCTCGGCGAACCGCTCGGTGCTGCCGAACCATCCGCCGGTCCACTCGAGCGCGCGGATCACGCTGCGCTTGCGGGCGGCGTCGACCGGCGCGTCGGAGTCGCGGTCCAGATACTCGATCCGATCGGTCTGCAACAGGCGGTCCAGGCAGGACGCGTCGGGACCGCCGCGCGGCATGCGGTCGATCTTGGATGCGCTCAGCGTTCCGGCTTCAATCCCGGCGGGCTTTTCGGCCATGTAGTCCATGATGGACGACGGACCGCAGCAAGAGGGGAGCGCGAGTTGGCCGGAAACGCCGAGTTCATCGCCGCGATCGATCAGGGCACCACGAGTACTCGATGCATGATCTTCGACCACGGCGGCGTCGAGATCGGTCGCCATCAGCTCGAGCACGAACAGATCCTGCCGAAAGCCGGGTGGGTAGAGCACAATCCCGTCGAGATCTGGGAGCGCACCGCGGCCGTCATCATGTCCGCGCTCAACAAGACGAACTTGTCGGCGACCGACCTCGCCGCGCTCGGCATCACGAACCAGCGCGAGACGGCGCTGGTGTGGAACAAGCGGACCGGCAGACCGTATTACAACGCGATCGTGTGGCAGGACACCCGCACCGACCGCATCGCCTCGGCACTGGATCGTGACGGTCGCGGCGACGTGATCCGCGGCAAGGCCGGCCTGCCGCCGGCGACCTACTTCTCGGCAGGCAAGGTCCAATGGATTCTGGAGAACGTCGACGGGGTACGGCGCGACGCCGAGAACGGCGACGCGCTGTTCGGGACTCCGGACTCGTGGCTGTTGTGGAACCTGACCGGAGGGACCCGCGGCGGGGTGCACGTCACCGACGTCACCAACGCCAGCCGCACCATGCTGATGAACTTGGAAACGCTCGACTGGGACGACGAGTTGTTGTCGTTCTTCGACATACCGCGACAGATGCTGCCCGAGATCAAGCCGTCGTCATGCCCGGAGTCCTACGGCATCGCCCGCGACAACGGGCCCCTTGCCGGCCAGGTGCCGCTGACCGGAGCGCTCGGTGACCAGCAGGCGGCCATGGTCGGGCAGGTGTGCCTGAGTGCGGGCGAGGCCAAGAACACCTACGGCACAGGCAATTTCCTTCTTCTCAACACCGGCGAGAAGATCGTCCGGTCGGAGAACGGGCTGTTGACCACGGTGTGCTACCAGTTCGGCGACGCGAAACCCGTTTATGCCCTTGAGGGTTCGATCGCGGTCACCGGTTCGGCTGTGCAGTGGCTGCGTGATCAGCTCGGCATCATCAGCGGCGCGGCGCAGAGCGAGTCTCTGGCGCGCCAGGTTGACGACAACGGGGGCGTCTACTTCGTTCCGGCGTTCTCCGGACTCTTTGCGCCGTACTGGCGTTCGGATGCCCGCGGTGCGATCGTCGGGCTGTCGCGGTACAACACGAACGCACACCTGGCCCGCGCGACACTGGAGGCGATCTGCTACCAGAGCCGTGACGTCGTCGACGCGATGGAAGCCGACTCCGGTGTGCACATGGAGCTTCTCAAGGTCGACGGCGGTATCACCGCCAACGACCTGTGCATGCAGATCCAGGCCGACGTGCTCGGTGTCGACGTCGTCAAGCCCGTCGTCGCCGAGACCACTGCGCTGGGCGCGGCCTATGCCGCCGGCTTGGCGGTGGGGTTCTGGGAGAACGCGGACGACCTGCGGGCCAACTGGCAGGAAGGCAAGCGCTGGACGCCGTCGTGGAGCGACGAGCAGCGCGAATCCGGTTATGCCGGTTGGCAGAAGGCGGTGCAGCGCACGCTGGACTGGGTCGACGTCGATTAGCCGGCCGCGTCGAGGTCGCGTTTGGTTTCGTCGTCGAGTTCGATGCCGGCGACCGCCGTGTTCTCCTCGAGATGGGCCACCGACGACGTGCCGGGGATCAGCAGCACGTTCGGTGCGACGTTCAGCGTCCACGCGAGCACGATCTGGGCCGGTGTGTGCCCGAGCTTTTCGGCCTCCCGCTTGACCGCCGGATGCCCCAGCACCGGGTTGTCGGCGACGAAGCCCGAGCCCAGCGGGAAGAACGGCACGAACGCGATACCGCGCTCGATACACGCGTCGAGCACCGGCTGCGAGCTGCGGTCGATGAGGTTGTAGGCGTTCTGCACACAGACGATCTCGGTGCGGTCCAGCGCGATCCGCAGATGGTCGACGCCGACGCCGCTCAACCCGATGCCGCCGATCAGACCTTCGTCGCGCGCCTTGATCATCGCGGTCAGCTGCCGGTCGAACAGCTCCCGGTCGACCGCCGCCGCCGCGGTGGGGTCGTCGGAATGGATGCGCAGGTTGACCGCCGCCAGTCGGTCGGTATCGAGCGTGCGGAGGTTCTTTTCGATGTCGGCCCGCAGTTCGTCGGGCTGCTGTGCAGGCAGCCACGCACCGACGTCGTCGCGGCGAGCACCCACCTTGCTGACCAGAGCGAGATCGGCGGGGTAAGGATGTAACGCCTCGCGAATCAGTTCATTGGCGACGTCGGGTCCGTAGAACTGCGAGGTATCGATGTGGTTGATGCCGAGCTCGACCACCCGCCGAAGCACGGCCAGCGCCTGCTCGCGATCGCGCGGAGGACCGAAAACACCCGGACCCGGCAGTTGCATCGCGCCGAAGCCGACGCGTCCGACATGGATTGAGCCCAGCGGCAAGGTTTGCATACTCAATCCGTACACCCTGCCCGCCGGGCTTATTCGACGAGGCGGCTCCTCGGATCAGTCGATCTAGCCGATGTGGCGTCGATCTGCCCGATCACCGAACGGGCCCACTCCGCGTGCATCGTGTGCATACGCAGTCCGTAGTCGAGGGCCGCCAGCCCGAAGTCCGGTCCCTCGCCGTCGCCCCAGTCGATCGAGTCGCGCAGCGCTTCGAGCCGCTTGACCTCGGCGTCGGCACGCTCGGCCATCTCCGTCAATTGCGCGCGCGCCTGCTCGCGGGGGATCTCGCCGAGCAGGAAAACCCGCAGAAGGCTCGTACTGCGAAAAGGCGGATCGTCCTGGGGGTTGCTGATCCACCGCCGTAGTTCAGCTCGCCCCGCGTCGGTGATCTGGTACTCCTTGCGCCCCCGCGGGCCGATCGCGGCGACCTCGATCAGCCCGGCATCGGCGAGCTTGTTCAGCTCGCCGTAGAGCTGGCTCTGGGTGGCGGGCCAGACATTGGCCAGCGATTCCTCGAAGAGCTTCAGCAGGTCGTATCCGCTGCCCGGCTTCTCGGCGAGCAGGCCCAGCGCGGCGATTCGCAGACTCACCGCGTAATCGTACATCCACTATTGACAGGTCACTAATGACATGTCAGTGTGGCCCTATCGCAGCACACAAGGAGATCCCATGACCGAGACGACGGAATCGACGCTCTTCGGCGCGGACGAATTCTTCAGGCGCGGCAACTATGCGCCCATCGCAGACGAACTGACCGAGTACGACCTGCCCGTGGAGGGCGCCATCCCGGCCGAACTCGACGGTTGGTATCTGCGCAACGGCCCGAACCCGCGCCAGGCCGCCGCGCACTGGTTCACCGGCGACGGCATGATCCACGGCGTCCGCATCGAGGACGGCCGCGCCAAGTGGTATCGCAACCGCTGGGTGCGCACCGACAGCTTCATCGAGGACTTCGGACTTTACAACGCCGACGGCACCCGCAACCTGCGCTCGAGCGTGGCCAACACCCACGTCGTCAACCACGCGGGCAAAACGCTGGCACTCGTGGAATCGTCGCTGCCCTACGAGATCACCAACGATTTGGAGACGGTCGGGGCATACGATTTCGGCGGCAAGCTGCTGGACTCCATGACCGCTCACCCCAAGATCTGCCCGCGGACCGGCGAACTGCACTTCTTCGGATACGGCAACATCTTTGCGCCGCACGTCACCTACCACCGCGCCGATGCCAACGGCGAACTGACCGTCAACCGGCCGCTCGAGGTGCCCGCCCTGACGATGATGCACGATTTCGCCCTGACCGCTTCTCACGTGGTGTTCATGGATCTGCCGATCGTGTTCGACTTCGACGTCGCGACGAAGGGCAACGATGAGATGCCCTACCGCTGGAACGACGACTACGGCGCCCGCCTTGGTGTGCTGCGCCGCGATGACCCCTTCGGCGAGGTGCGGTGGTTCGACATCGCACCCTGCTACGTCTTCCACGTCGCCAACGCCTACGACGACGGGAATTCGATTGTGCTGCAGGCGGTCCGATATCCCGAGTTGTGGCGTGACACCGATGGTTTCGAAGCCGACGCTGTGCTGTGGACGTGGACGATCGACCTGTCGGCCGGCACCGTCACCGAGCGCCAACTCGACGACCGCCCGGTCGAGTTCCCGCGCATCGACGACCGCCTGGCGACACTGCCCGCGCGCTACACCGTGGTGGTCGGCGACGGTCGTCTGCTGCGCTACGACCTGACCACGGGCGACGCGGTCGAGCACGCATTCGGGACCCCCGGTGCGCCCGGCGGCCCAGGTGAGGCGGTGTTCGTTCCGTCGTCATCGGGTGCCGCCGACGAGAGCAGCGGCTGGTACCTCGGCTATGTATACGATCCTGCGCGCGACGGCAGCGATCTCGTCATCATCGACGCCGCCGAATTCGCCGGTCCGCCGGTCGCGAGAATCGCGCTACCGCAACGTGTTCCCTACGGCTTCCACGGCAACTGGATCACCGGTTGATATCGGGTGGACTCCCTCATCCCGGTGGTGCGAAGCCGCCGGGATTGGGTGGCGCCGAATATCGCTGAGGTGGTGATGAATACCCACCGGGCGACGGTGGGGGTCCCGGCCATTGCGGCGGCGCAGGCGTCACCTGCAAACGCGCCAATTCCCGGCGGTGACGCTCGGCCAGCACCGCGGCGAGCACCATCTGCGGCGGTGTCCCCGGAGGCGGGGGCGGGGAGATCTGCGCGACGACGTCGGCGGTGATGCGGTACGCCATCTGATCGCGCACAGTCGGATGCAATTGCGCTGCGCGGCCGAGGAACTGGCGTGCCAGCTCGGCCTGCTCCGGCTGCAGCCCGGAGAGCTGCAACGACGATGCCCACCACGCCAGCTGCGGCGGCATCGGCGGGGGAGGCGACATCCGTGGTGTGCGCTCACTGATCACAATGGTGCCCGCGAAGATGTCACCGAGCCGCTTCCCTTTGGCCGACAACAGGCTGCTGATCACCGCAGGACCACCGGCCAGCATCCAGATCTCGATCACACCGGACAGCGCGCGGAAGAACGCCTGCCGGAACCGTTCTGGGCCGCCGTCTTCGGACACCACCCGAAGGCCCATCGCCATCTTGCCCAGCGAACGCCCCCGGGTGGCGGTCTCGAAAACGAGCGGATATCCGAGCAGGGCGAGCACGGTGAAGATGATCAGCACTGCCGCCGACAGCGCCGGGTCCAATTGGGTCAGCGTCAGGCTGAAGAGCAGGATGCCGATCAGGTAGAGCAGGAACACCACGGTGATGTCGATCAGCGCGGCGACGGCACGCACGGGGAGCTGGGCGATCTGGACGTCGAGGACCACCGCGTCGCCGGTCACGACGGGTTCCTGCTGCCAGACCATAAGGGTCAACGCTACTAGGATTCACCGCGTGGATGTCGACGCGTTCGTGCTCGCGCACCGTCCGACGTGGGACCGGCTCGAGCACCTGATCAAGCGGCGTCGAGAGCTCACCGGTCCCGAGGTCGACGAGCTGGTCGATCTCTACCAGCGCGTGTCGACGCATCTGTCGATCGTGCGCACCGCGAACGCGGAGCCGGTGATCGTCGGCCGGCTCTCGGGGCTGGTCGCGCAGGCGCGAGCCGCGGTGACGGGCGCGCACGCCCCGCTGTGGCGTGAGTTCGTGCGGTTCTGGACCGTGTCGTTCCCCGTCGTCGCCTATCGGTCGCGGTGGTGGTGGCTCAGTACGGCCTTCGCGTTCTTCGCGTTGGCCGCCATTATCGCGGTGTGGGTTTCGGGCAGCCCGGAGGTGCGGGCCATGATCGGAACGGCCGACGAGATCGATCAGATGGTCAACAACGACTTCGCGGCGTACTACAGCGAGCACCCGGCAGGCTCGTTCGCGCTGCAGGTTTGGGTGAACAACGCGTGGATTGCGTTGCAGTGCCTCGGCTTTGCGATCCTGCTTGGTATTCCGATTCCCTACGTGGTCTTCCAGAACGCCGCCAACCTCGGTGTGGCGGCGGGACTGATGTTCGGCGCGGGCAAGGGTGACATCTTCCTCGGCCTGATCACACCGCACGGGCTGCTCGAACTGACCGCGGTGTTTCTGGCTGCCGGGGCGGGTATGCGGCTGGGCTGGAACGTCATCTCACCGGGTGACCGGCCGCGCGGACAGGTGCTCGCCGAGCAGGGTCGTGCGATCGGCGCGGTGGCGGGCGGGCTGGTGGCGGTCCTGCTGATCTCGGGCCTCATCGAGGCGCTCGTGACGCCGTCGCCGTTGCCGACCGCCGCGCGCATCGCCATCGGTGTGGCCGCCGAGATCGCGTTCCTGGCCTACATCTTCTACTTCGGGCGCAAGGCCGAGCAGGCGGGGGAAACCGGAGACGTCGAGGACGCTCCCGACGTCGTCCCGGTGGGCTAGAGACGGCCGGTGGTCTTGAGGGCCAGGTAGTGGTCGGCCAAGGCGGGCGCCAGCTCCTCGGGTGCGGCGTCGACCACATCGACGCCCCGGCGCCGCAGCCGAGACGCGATGGCACGCCGCTCGTTGCGCGCCCGTTCGGCCGCTGCGGCGTCATAGACCTGCGGGGCGTCGGCGCGGCCTGCGGCAAGCGCCTCGACCCGGGGATCGGCCACTGCGGCGACGAGCACCGCGTGCTTGGCCGTCAGCTGCGGAAGCACATTCATCAGGCCCTCGTCGAGCGCTGACGCGTTGAGGTCGGTGAGCAGCACCACCAGCGCGTGCCTGCGGACGCGGCGCAGCACCGCGGCGGCCATCGCGCCCGCATCGGATTCGATCAGCGCCGGCTCGATCGGGGCCATCGCCGCGACCAGCTGAGCGAGCAGCTCGGTACGCGAAGCGTTGAACACCGCGGCCCTGGTGACCCGGTCGTGGGCCAGGAAGTCGACGTGGTCGCCTGCCCGCGAGGCCAGCGCGGCCAGCAGCAGCGCGGCGTCCATCGACCAGTCCAGCCGTGGCCACCCCGACGGATCGTTCGAGGTCGGATCGATGCCGACGCGGCCCGCCGATGTGCGAGAGGTGTCGAGCACGATCACCACGCGCTGGTCCCGTTCCGGGCGCCACGTTCTGACCACCACGTCGGCGCGGCGAGCGGAGGCCCGCCAGTCGATCGACCTGACGTCGTCGCCGATCACGTATTCGCGCAGCGAGTCGAACTCGGTGCCCTGCCCGCGAATCAGGACCGGTGTATTGCCTTCCAGCTCACGAAGTTTGGCCAGCCGTGAGGGAAGGTGCTTGCGCGACAGAAACGGCGGCAGAATCCGGATCCGCCACGGCACCCGGTGCGAGCTCTGCCGTCCGGCCAGCCCAAGCGGCCCCGTCGCGCGGACGGTGACCAACGACGATTCCTGGTCGCCTCGGCGCACCGGCCGCAGCGTCGTTTCGAATCGAAGTTGTTGACCCGCGGCCAGGTTCACCGGATGGAGACGGGGATGGGCCCGCGCGCTCGGTGGCCACGCGTCGCGCACGACGCCGTTGATGCGCCGGCTGCCGGAGTTATCGGTGTGCAGAACGGCCGTGACGTCTTGGCCAAGCCGGGCGGTGGTGTCGCCGGACCGGGTGAACCGCACGCGGCGGGTGTTGCCCGCCAGGGCGGCATCGAGCCCGATCAGTACGACGAGCGCACCGAGCAGGACGGCGAACGTGGACGCGGGCCGGGGAGAGACCGCGATCGGCAGGACGCACACCAGTGCGACCAGCGCGGAGCGCCCGGTGAGGATCACTAGCGTGGCACCGGTACTGCCGCGAGGGTCCCGTCGAGCACGCCGTCGGGTGTGACGCCCTCCAACTCGGCTTCCGGCCGGAGTTGGATGCGGTGGCGCAAGGTGGAACGGGCCATTGCCTTCACGTCGTCGGGAGTCACGTAGTTGCGTCCCGACAGCCAGGCCCACGACCTTGCCGTCGCCAACAGGGCGGTCGCCCCGCGCGGCGACACTCCCAACTGCAGCGACGGTGAATGCCTTGTCGCGGCGCAGATGTCGACGATGTAGCCGAGCACCTCGTCGGCGACCAGGACTTCGCGCACGGCCGCCCGCCCGGCGGCCAGCTCCGCCACTCCCGCGACGGGCCGCACGTGGGACAGGTCCCGGGGGTCGAAACCGTGCGCGTGCCGGTTCAGGATCGCGACCTCCTGCTCGCGTGTCGGCAGCGGCACGTTGAGCTTGAGCAGGAAGCGGTCCAACTGTGCCTCGGGCAGTTGGTAGGTGCCCTCGTACTCGATCGGATTCTGGGTTGCGGCAACGATGAACGGATCGGGCAGGGGACGGGCTTCGCCCTCCACGCTGACCTGACGTTCCTCCATGGCCTCCAGCAGCGCGGCCTGCGTCTTGGGTGGTGTCCGGTTGATCTCGTCGGCCAGCAGCAGGTTGGTGAACACGGGACCGGACCGGAACTCGAACTCCGCGGTGCGCGCGTCGTAGACCAGTGAGCCGGTGACGTCGCCGGGCATCAGATCGGGCGTGAACTGGAGGCGTTTGAAGTCCAGCTGCAGTGCCGAGGCCAGCGTGCGCACCAGCAGCGTCTTGGCGACGCCGGGCACCCCCTCCAGGAGAACGTGACCGCGGCATAGCAGCGCGATCACCAGTCCGCTGACCACGGCGTCCTGTCCGACGACCGCCTTGGCTATCTCGGCGCGCAGCGCCAGCAATGCGGTTCGCGCGGAATCGTTTCCGCCTGACTGAGTCACGAGCGTGCGACCTGCCTTTCGATGTTGTCGAGTTCGCGTGCGAGGTTGACCAGTTCGTCGTCGCCGCGGGGCGGAGGACCGAACAAGGTGTGTGCGACCGCCTGGGGATGGACACCGCTGTGCGCGGCCACCGCCTGGACCACCGCGGCCGGATCGGGGTTGACGCCAAGGCCGAGGCGGGGCTGCATGCGCTGCAGCGCGGCGGTGCGCAACGCGTCTGCCGCACTGTCGCGGGCACGACGCGAGCGGTAGAGACGGCCCCGCCCCTCCACGGTCTCGGAGGCTCGCACGACCACGGGCAGGCGTTCGGCGACCAGAGGACCGATGCGGCGGCCCTTCCAGAGCGCCAGTAGCACCACCACTGCGACCAGTTGCCACAGGATCCAACCCACGTGTTCGGGTGCGAGGTCGAACAGGCTTGCCGCGCCGTCGGATTCGCCCTCGGTGAACTGCGGCGCATACCAGATCATCCGCGGATTCGTGCCCGTGAGGTTCATCGCGAGCGCCGCGTTGCCCGCCTTGGGCAGGCCGCGGTTCGTCATGAACCCGGTATCGCCGACCAGCGTGATGTCCCGGCCGTCGGCGGTGTAGCGGACCAGCGCGCCTTCGTAACAGCGCGTCAGGTCGATGTCCTCGTCGGCGGCCTCGTAGGCGTCGCTCACGCTGAACTGCACGGCTCCGGCGCGGGTGGCCTCACGAAGGTCGCAGTCAGGGCGTTCGCCGCCGCCGAACGTGGTGGCTCCGCTCAGCGTCACCTCGGGCGCCAGTGCTTCGCGAGTGCGTGAATTGGGTTGCACCAGCAGGCGATCACCCGGTAGCGCCGCAAGACGCTGGAGCACTCCCTCGTCGACGAGGTGATAGGTCTGCACCACGACAAGCAGGGTGTCGGGCCGCGCGGCCGCCTCCACTGCGGCCACGTCGGGCGCTTCGACGACGTCGACCCCGTTTTCGGCCAGCAGCGTCATCAAGGCCCGGGCCCCGTCCGGTCCGGTGGAGTTCGGGTCCATCCATCCCCCGGGACGAGGTGCGGTCAGGTAGGCGCTGAGAACGGCGAATGCGACGATGACGGTCAACCCGAGCACGATCCAGCGCGCTCCGCGCCATCGTGTGCGCAGCGTCGGCTCCACGGCGGTGTCGGTCGTCATCGAATCTCGGCCCACCCGTCAGACGCGGCGGGGGTGACAGTGGTCGAGGCTGCCACCGAAGCCCGCGACCTCACGTGGTCGTCAAGATCGGCGACCAGCCGGTAAGCCTTCTCGGTGCCCGGAATCTCGCCATACGTGACGTCATTGAATGCCGTTGAAGCGGCGACGAGTTCGTCACTCAGATGCGGGAGCTGGCGGCCCGCGTCACGAGCAAGCTCGGTGGCGGTGCGGCCGGGGACCGGGTCGAGCACACCGATCTCCTCCAGCTGTCGGGCGACGGCCCGCAGGCGGTGCCGGATCGCCGCGGCCCAGTCCGCTGCCGTTGCGCACTGTTCGGCGGTCGCCCGATGCTGTGCTGCCGTCATATCGTGCTCGCCGAACAACGCCTCGGTGTGGCCGCGGCCCGTTCGCATGGCCCGGCGCCCGATCCGGATGGCCACGAGAACCCCGA
The DNA here is from genome assembly GCF_001667105.1 of Mycobacterium sp. 852002-51152_SCH6134967. Classification (NCBI taxonomy): domain Bacteria; kingdom Bacillati; phylum Actinomycetota; class Actinomycetes; order Mycobacteriales; family Mycobacteriaceae; genus Mycobacterium; species Mycobacterium sp. 852002-51152_SCH6134967. Next base: position 159,062 of record NZ_LZIK01000060.1, read on the forward strand.
TGGACACGAGGATCAGCAGGACCGTGATCGTCACCCAGCCGCCCGGTATCGACGCGCCCTCCGCGGCCAGCCGGTAGATCACATCGTCGATCCATTCACCGAAGCGGTCCGTCAGGGAAGGCTTGGGGTATATCGGCTTTGCGAGCTCGCGCTGCGCCGCATCGTGCGCGGCATCACTGTCGATGTCTATTGTCGGCACGTCAGTTCTGGCGGGTCAGCCACAGATGATCGGTGGAGTCGGACGGGGCGGCGGGACCATAGCCGGCGCCGGTCTGCAGCACCAGGTCGAAGGCCTCCCTGCGGATGCGGGCGTCGGTGTACTGCAGCGCGACCACACCCGCACTGAATGGGGCGGTGATGATCTGGCCGATCGCGCCCCCGACCGACAGCAGGACCAAGGCGAACAGCGCGGCCGTCGTCGTCGTGGCCGCCATCAGGATTATCTGCCCGCCGAGACTGAACGGGAACGCGACAGCCCCGGCGACGAGTTGCGCTACGATCACCGCGAGCAGGCGAATGCCCAACACGCGCCAGAAGTCTCGTTTGATCAAGGCGAATGACCGCTTGACCGCGTCGATGATGCCGAGTCGCTCGAGGACGATGATGACCGGAGTGAATGTCAGCATCGTCCCCAGGTACACCAACGCCGCAATCAGCGCCAGCACCAACGGGATACCGATGAGGACAGCGGCCGCGCCGCCCGCCGCGGCCCCCACTGCGAAGATGAAGCCGACCACCACGGCGATCAACAGCATCGCACCGAGGACCTCCAAAACGGAGAAGCCGACCAGCGCCCAGAGCCGGCCCCGAAGCCGTTGCCACGCTTGCCCGATGGTGATCCCGGAGCCGAACACGGCCCTGCCCACGACGACGGTGAGCAGACCGCTCAGCAGAATCGCGGCCAACCCGGTCGCGACCGATCCGGCGAGGCTCGACAGCATGGTGCTCACCAGCACACCCGCCGACACCTCCTCCTCACCGCTGAGCGTGGGGATCAGTTGCCCGCCGACAGCGAGCGGGCCGACGGACAGAATCAGCGCGATCAGCTGGGTGGCGACCACCACGATGGTCGTCAACCCGAGCGTCGCTTTGGGATTCGCCCGGATGTAAGCGACCGCACCGTTGAAGATGTCCGACAGCGTCAGTGGGCGAAGGGGGATGACACCCGGCTTGAGTGCGGGCGGCCCGTACCCCGGATGGCCATAGCCTGGGCCGTACGCCGGCGGAGGTCCGTAACCCGCCGGGCCGTACCCCGGCGGTGGCGCATAACCGGGCGGCGGATACCCCGGCGGTGGATAACCCGGCGGCGGATACCCCGGTGGCGGATAGCTCGGAGGTGGATAGCCCGGCGGCGGTGGGCCTGCAAAACCGGACCCGCCGGCGTCGGTGCTCATGGCCACTATCCTGTCGAGGACGGTGCGAATTGACAACGTCGTCGGGCGGTCGTGGCGGTCGAGCGCAGCGTAGTTTTGGCTCATGGGCGAACTCAAAGAACGGTTGCGAAGCGACCTGACGGCGGCGATGAAGTCGCAGGACAAGCTGCGCACCGCGACGCTACGGATGCTGCTCGCAGCCATCACCACAGAAGAGGTCGCAGGCAAGGAGTCGCGCGAGCTGACCGACGCCGAGGTGCTCAAGGTGCTGGCCAGAGAGTCCAAGAAACGGGGCGAGTCCGCACAGATCTACACGCAGAACGGGCGCGGTGAACTCGCCGCCAACGAGCATGCCGAAGCGCAGGTCATCGACGAGTACCTGCCGACTCCGTTGACCGAGGCCGAACTGGCCGACGTCGCCGACACCGCGATCGCACAGGTCGCCGAGGAGATCGGTGAGCGGCCCGGCACCAAGCAGATGGGGCTGGTGATGAAGGCCGCGACCGCCATCGCGGCCGGTAAGGCCGACGGTGCACGGCTCTCGGCGGCGGTGAAGGCCAGGCTGTAGCGAGCCGGGCACCCGTTTTCGCGGGGTGGGCCTCGGGTACCCCGCACCCATGACGCGGTTCGGATACACCCTGATGACAGAGCAGAGCGGGCCAAAAGAACTTGTCCGCTACGCGGTTTCGGCCGAACTCGCGGGCTTCGACTTCGAGGTGTCCTCCGACCACTACTTCCCGTGGCTGTCTGCACAGGGACATGCGCCGTACGCGTGGTCGGTGCTGGGCGCGGTCGCCCACGCCACCAAGCGTGTGGAGCTGTTCACCTACGTCACCTGCCCCACGATGCGCTACCACCCGGCGATCGTCGCGCAGAAGGCCGCGACGCTGCAGATCCTCGCCGACGGCCGTTTCACGCTGGGTTTGGGCAGCGGTGAGAACCTCAACGAGCACGTCGTCGGCAAGCGCTGGCCGACGGTGGCGCGCCGCCAGGAGATGCTGCGCGAAGCGATCCAGATCATCCGCGAGCTGTTCACCGGAGACCTCGTCGACTGGAAGGGCGAGTACTTCGAGGTCGACTCCGCACGCCTGTGGGACCTCCCTGAAACCCCCGTCGCGATCGCTACCGCGGTTTCGGGTGAGCGGTCGGTCGAGACGTTCGCGCCGCTGTCGGATCACCTGATCGCCGTCGAACCGAACAAGGATCTCGTCGATGCGTGGCACGAGGCCAGGCGCGCCACCGGCCTGCCCGGTGACGTGCGCGTCGTCGGGCAGATCCCGGTCTGCTGGGACACCGACAAAGACGCCGCGGTGCGCCGGGCGCACGACCAGTTCAGGTGGTTCAGCGGTGGGTGGGCGGTCAACTCCGACCTTCCGACCACCGCCGGCTTCGACGGTGCGACGCAATACGTGCGCCCGGAGGACGTCGCCGAATCCATCCCCTCCGGACCCGATCTCGATGCGATCGTCGAGGCGGTCAGCAAGTACTGGGAAGCCGGCTTCACCGACATCGCGCTCGTGCAGATCGGCGACGAGGGACAAGAGCAGTTCCTCAAGGAAGCCGCAGCGCCGCTGCTGGACAAGCTGCGTTCCGCAGCCAACTAGAAGGGACCGATATGCCGACCGGAAAAGGCATCTACGACGACGACGACGCCGACGAGCGCGACAAGCGCAAGGCGCAGCGCACCGGGCCGAAGGACGAGGGCGGCGACGGCGGCATGGCAACCCGCGAGAACGCCCCGGACGTCGCGGAATCCGGCGGGGAGCCTACGGCCTGATCACTCGGCGTCGCGGCCCTGCCTGCTGCGCTTGTACGCCGAACGCCGGAAGTCGCCGAGCCAGCGCGGGGCCAACTCGACCTCGGGATCGCTGTGCAGGGCCGGGTCGAACGCGATGTCGTCACAGCTTGGGTCGACGTGGCGAAGGGTCAACCGGGCCAGCGGGCGGAACCCGCCCTTGGCCGGCGCCTGGTCGATAGTGAATGCCAGCCCGGACGAGTCGATCTGCTTTTCGACGGCGTCGAGCGACAGTCCCGGCGCGTCGATCCGGGTGGCCAGCCGGGCGCGCACCCACCACAGCGCGTCGTGATACCGCAGCGGCATCAGGCTGGAGAACGTCGCCCCGGACCACGACAGGACGGGGGCCAGGCCGACGCGCGTTCCCGAGAGCGTCGACGCCAACAGCACATCCCACGGACTGCAGGCCCGGAGATCCGGCGGCGGCGGAATCCGAAAAGCCAGACCGGCGACGTCCGGAGCGGCGCCGGGCAGGCCGATACCCTTGGAGACACGTGCGATGACGTCGCAGGAGTTCATCGGAAGCCCTTCACCCTCGGGGGCGATACGTTCGAGGATGCCCTCGGCCATCACCCCTGACGGATGAAACAGCCGCCGGTCCCGAATGGCGGCGCCGAGGCGGATGGGAAGCGAGGCGATATCGGAGGCTTGCACGGTAGAGGTGTGCCCCCGCGGCGTCGCAGCAAAACGAGCACCCACGTTTTAACACGCCCGATACCGGGCATTAATTCCGGGCAATGCTGCATTGCGCAGCAGAGGAACCTGTCGAAAGGCCGTTGTGACAACCGCATACACCGACGTCCGTGGGCCCCTGATCGCGGATGAGGGCGTCTACGCGCCGCAGGAAGATTCGCAGCTGCTCATCGAGGTCATGGACCAAATGGCGCTGGCACGCGGCCGGCACGTGGTCGACTTGTGTACCGGAAGCGGCGTCGTCGCAATCGGGGCCGCTGAACAGGGTGCCGCATCGGTGACCGCCTTCGACATCTGCCAGCGCGCGGTGCGATGTGCGCGGGCAAACGCGGTCGCGTCCGGAGTCGACATCGATGTGCACCTCGGATCATGGGCGCGGGCAGTTGAATTCGGACCGTTCGACCTGGTCGTCTGCAATCCGCCGTATGTACCGCATGATCCGAGCGCCGAATGCGAACCGCTCCCGGCCTACGTCGGACCCCCTCGGGCGTGGGATGCCGGATGCGACGGCCGGCTCGTACTCGACCCGCTGTGCGCGACGGTGCCCGACCTTCTCGACCACGGAGGCAGTCTGCTGCTGGTGCAGTCGGAGTTCGCCGATCCGCGGCAGACGCTCGGTGCACTTGCCTGCGCCGGTCTCGACGCGGAAATCGTTGCACGGCAGTGGATTCCATTCGGACCGGTGCTGTCGTCGCGGGCATTGTGGCTCGAGGAGTGCGGCCGCCTCGAACCGGGACGCCGCGAAGAGGAACTGCTGGTGATCCGGGCGGACAAGCCATGAGCGATGCCGAACCGCGCACCGTGCGGGTGGTGCCGAACGGCCCGCTGATGGTGCAGGGGCCGGTGCGCATCGAGATGCCCGACGGCCAGGTCGTGGAATCGGACCGGTTCATGGTCGCGGTGTGCACGTGCCGGCGCAGCAAGGACTATCCGTTGTGCGACACCAGTCACCGGCGTCGCAAGCGCGCCGACATGTCTACTAAGGGCGACGTGCCCGACGACAAAGTCGCGTCAGCTCAGCGGCCGGCGTAGCGACGAGCGGTTCTCGGTCCAGCAGTTCATCAGGTGCGTGGCCAGGCGGCCCTCGACCACGTCCAACGCCCGCATGCCGAACACGACGTCGCGGTCCAGATGCGGCTCCTTAGCGACGAGATCGCCGACGACATCGGTGCGGACCACCTGCTCGTGGACGGCATCGGCCACCACATGTTCGTGGTAGAACGCCACGCAGGCGTCGGGAGCGCCCATGCGGCGCAACGCTTCCACCAGCCGCCGTGAGCCGGGCGACGAGGTGATCTCCGTCGACGCGAAATGCCCGATCGACGCGCCGCGCAGTTCGCGGTGCAACCCGAACAAAGACATCAGGTTCACCGATGCCAGTGCGTCGGCGGAGACGTGGTCGAGGTAGCCGAGGTACGACGAGTCGAGGCCCGCGGCGTCCAGCAACTGCGCGTACAGGTGCTGATGCACGTGTTCGCCACGGCCACCGCCGAACTCGTCGAACTCGACTGCGACGAACGCCGCCTTGGAGTGTCCGGTAAGGCGAGGGATGGTCCAGGCGTGCGGGTCGCCCTCTTTGAGGTGATACACCGAGCGGTGCACGAAGTATTCGAGCATCTGCTCCCAGGTGCCCTTGTCGCGCAGGAAGTATGACGGACCCTCGCCGTCCACCGGTTCGATCGCCAGCTTGTCCATCTCGGCTTCCGCGGTCTCGCCTTCGGCGATGTCGCCGACGTCCTGGCGCACCGCGTCCAGGAACGCCTCCTCGAACCGGCCGCGCAGGTGCAGCAGCGCGGGGTTCCACTCCCAGCGCGGGCTCACGTCGGCGAAGCCGCGGTAGTGCAGCTCGTAGCAGATGTAGAGCGCGAGTTGGAGATCGAGGCCATACGGATCCGCGTCGAACATCGGCACGTCGATCGGACGCAGCGGCAACGACGGACGGCCGCGCTGCAGGAGATCGATGACGGCTGCAGACAGTGGCCCGGCGGCCTTCGGCAGGGCAGGTTCGACCCGCGTCGACGGTAAAGTCACGCCCTTCTCAATACCCTCATCCGCACCGGTCAAACGCATGTTCGGTATCAGTCGTTCGGCTCACAGCGAATCTGAAGCCGACACTTTCGCAGTCGGGGTGGCGGGATTCGAACCCACGACCTCTTCGTCCCGAACGAAGCGCGCTACCAAGCTGCGCCACACCCCGCGTGAAGCCACGACAGCGTATCGCACCAGCGGGTCGCCTAGCCAAACGCCTTCGGGCGTGCGGGCCTTCCCGTTCGCGAGAGCTACACCAGGGCTGCGATCCGCCACCGGATCGCGACCCTGGTGTACGCCTCGCGACGGCATAAGTGCTCGGCCGAAGTCGTGATTTGCGACACGCCGCGGGAAGCAACGAGTTGTCGGTGGCGTTGTTCATCATGTAACCAAACGACGAAGCGAGGACAAGATGACTGGCTTAGGCGCATCCATCTACCTGGGGTTCTTCGTTCTCGCCGCGGTGTGGCTTTTCCTCACCTCCGACGGCCCGCTGATCGGCGGTGACGACGATCAGGGCCAGCGCCCCGAGCGTTCGAACTCGGCCAATACCGACGCGAACTCCGAGGGGTCCAACCCCTGGCTGGTCAGCCACTCGTCGCAGAAGTAGGTCTCCGCGTAGCGGTCACCGCTGTCGGCGAGCAGTGTCACCACTGATCCGCTGCGACCCTCGTTCCTCATCTCGGCCAACAGGCCGAACGCCCCCCACAGGTTCGTCCCCGTCGACGGTCCCACCCGCCGGCCCAGCACCGCGCTGGCGTGCCGGGCCGCGGCGACCGACGCGGCGTCCGGTACGACGACCATTCGGTCGACCACGCCAGGCAGAAACGACGGCTCCACCCGCGGTCGGCCGATCCCCTCGATGCGCGACGACATACCGGTGACGACGTCACCGCGGCCCTGCTCGTATGACGGGAAGAAGGCCGAGTTCTCCGGGTCGACCACGCAGAGCCGGGTGGCGTAGCGCCGGTAGCGGATGTAGCGGCCGATGGTGGCGCTTGTCCCGCCGGTGCCCGCGCCGACCACGATCCAGTCGGGCACGGGGTGCGCTTCGTCGCGCATCTGCTCGAAGATCGACTCGGCGATGTTGTTGTTGCCGCGCCAGTCGGTGGCCCGCTCGGCGTTGGTGAACTGATCGATGTAGTGTCCGCCGGTGGCTACGGCGAGCCGTTCGGCCTCGGCGTATACCTGACTGGACTCGGCGACGAAATGGCAACGGCCGCCCTGAGCTTCGATCAACGCGATCTTGCTGGTGCTCGTCGACGACGGCATCACGGCGATGAACGGCAGGCCGAGTAGCGCCGCGAAGTAAGCCTCGGACACCGCCGTCGACCCCGACGACGCCTCGATGATCGTGGTGTTCTCCTCGATCCACCCGTTGCACAGCGCGTAGAGGAACAGTGACCGCGCCAGCCGGTGTTTGAGGCTGCCGGTGATGTGGGTCGTCTCATCCTTCAGGTACAGCTGCAGATCGCAGCCGTCACACCAGGCCGACGGCAACGGATAGCGCAACAGGTGGGTGTCTGCGCTTCGGCGTGCATCGGCCTCGATCAACCGGACGGCGTCGTCGACCCACGCGCGTGGGCTACTCCGGCTTGCGGTGAGGGCCTTGTCGGTCACCGCACCGCGACGCTCGGATGGGACGTGCCCGCCCGAGCGTCCGCGTCCTGACCGCCGATCGGGGCAGCGACCAGTGTCAGCAGCGTGGCCTCGGGACGGCAGCAGAACCGCAGCGGCGCGTACGGCGAGGTGCCGATGCCCGCCGAGACGTGCAGTTGGGTGCGCGCACCCCAGCGCGACGGGCCCTTGACCCGCGACCGGTCCAGGCCGCAGTTCGTGACGAGGGCGCCGTAGAACGGCAAGCACAACTGGCCGCCGTGGGTGTGGCCCGCCATCACCAGCTGATAGCCGTCGGCGGCGAACCGGTCGAGGACCCGTGGCTCCGGCGAATGGGTCAGGCCCAGGGTGAGGTTCGCGGCGGGACTGGCCGGACCGGCGACGGTCTCGTAGCGGTCCCGCGACAGATGCGGGTCGTCGACGCCTGCGGCCGCGATCAACTGGCCGCGCACCTCCAACTCGCGGCGGGTGTGGGTCAGGTCCAGCCAGCCACGCTCGGTGAATGCCGCCCGCAGGTCCTGCCACGGCAGGGGTTCGCCGTGGACGCGATGGCCGGGCCGGGTGAGGTAGTTCAGCGGGTTCTTCGGCGTCGGCCCGAAATAGTCGTTGCTGCCGAACACGAACAGGCCCGGGACCGACAGCAACTCCGACAGCGACTGCACCACGGCGGGCACGGCCTTGGGGTGGGCGAGGTTGTCGCCGGTATTGATCACGAGATCGGGTTCCAAGGCGACCAGCTCGCGCAGCCAGGCCTGCTTGCGCCGCTGTCCGGGACGCATGTGGATGTCGCTGATGTGCAGCACCTTCAACGGTGAGGACCCGGGTGCCAGCACCGGCATCGTCACTTCTCGCACCACAAAGGCGTTGCGCTCGATCACCGCTGCGTAGCCGATGCCGGCGACCAGCGCGCCTGCGGACGCTGCGGCGGAGTTCTTCAGGATCGTCGTCGAACGGGCGGACATGCTGCAGAGCCTACTGCCAGTGGACCCGACGAAGCGCTCTCGACCGCTCGGGCGTGGGCAATTGCACGTCGATCACGGTGGAGGCGGTGGCGCAGGCGGAGGGGGCCCGAGTATCGGCACGGTGATCGGCGGTAGGCCGGGAATCTCGACCACCGTCTGGCCGACCGGCGCCGGTAGGCCGGGTATCGCGCCGGGCGGAGGCGGCGGCGGAGCCGGCGGAATGCCGTTGGAGACCTGGATCGTGATGATCGACCCCGGCACCGTCTGACCGCCCGGGGTCGTGCCGACCACGGAGCCGCGCGGCGCATTGCTGTTCACCGAGGACGCCTGGTCGGCGACCTGGAAGCCGGAGTCACGCAACCGCTGTCGGGCCGCGCTCTCGGTCAGGCCGGAAACGCTGGGCACCCGCGAGCCCGGGCCGCCCTCGACGTACCGAGGATCGGTCGGGGGCAGTCGGACCTCGCCGAAGTTGTTGGCGATCGGTTTCATCGCGGCGAACCACGTCCTGGCCGGTTCGTTACCGCCGTACAGGTTGCCGTACCCGCACTTTCGCAGCGGGAACGAGCACAGTTCACCGGGTGCGGTGGAGTCGTCGTAGATGTAGTTCCCGGCGGCGAGTGTGTTGGTGAAGCCGAGGAAGGCCGACGAGCGGTGGGCCTCGGTGGTGCCGGTCTTACCCGACATCGGCAGGTCCCATCCGACCGAACCGGCCGCTCCCGCGGCGGTGCCCGCCCCCTCGTCGTCCTTGCTCATGGCGTTGGCCAGCGTGTTCGCCAGGCCCTCGGGCACCGCCTGCTCGCAGGTCTCTGTGGTGACCGAGACCTCCTCGCCGTTCCGGTCGATGACCTGGGCGATCGGATTCGGCGGGCACCACACGCCGCCGGAGGCCAGCGTCGCTCCGACGTTGGAGAACTCGAGCGCGTTGATCTCGATCGGTCCCAGCACGAACGAGCCGAGGTTCTGCCGCTTGATGAAGTCGGCCAGGCTCTCGTTGCTGTCCGGGTCGTAGTCGCGCGCGGTACCCGGCAGCGCGTAGGAGCGCAGTCCCAGCCGGACCGCCATGTCCACGCTGCGCTGCACGCCGACCTGCGAGATCAGCTTGGCGAAGGCCGTGTTGGGCGAGGTGGCCAACGCGTCGGTGATGTTCATGGTGCCGCGGTAACCGCCCGCGTTCTTCACACACCACGTCGCGGCCGGGCAACCCGGGGTGTCGCTGCTGCCCAGGCCCTTGGCCTGAAACTGTGCGGGCACGTCGAGTTGGGCGTTGATGCCCATCCCCATCTCCAAGGCCGCCGCAGTGGTGAACAGCTTGAACGTCGACCCGGCACCGTCGCCCACCAGGGAGAACGGCTGCGGCTGCATGGTCTCACCGGCATCGAGGTTGAGCCCGTAGGTGCGGCTGCTGGCCATCGCCAGCACGGGATGCGATTCCTTGCCCGGCTTGATCACGCTCATCACGCTGGCCACACCGTCGAGGTCAGGGGCGGCGAACTGGTTGACCGCCGCCTTCACCGGACCCTGGACGTCGGGGTCGAGGGTGGTCCTGATCAGGTATCCGCCCCTGGCGACCTGTTCCTTGCTGATGCCTGCGCGCGCCAGGTATTCGAGCACGTAGTCGCAGAAGAACGCGCGGTCGCCGGCGGCGATACAGCCGCGCGGCAGTTCCTTGGGCTGCGGCAAGACACCCAGCGGCTCCTCCTTGGCCGCCCGCAACGCCTCTGCTTCCTCGGGGATGTTCTGGATCATGGTGTCCAACACCAGGTTTCGCCGCGCCAGCGCACCCTCGGGGTTGGTGTAGGGGTTCAGCGTGCTGGTCGACTGGACCATGCCCGCCAGCAGAGCGGCCTGCTGCCAGTTCAACTCCGACGCGTTGACCCCGAAGTACGTCTGCGCGGCGTCCTGCACACCGAAGGCGCCGTTGCCGAACGACACCAGGTTCAGATAGCGGGTCAGGATCTCGGGTTTGGTGAACGTCTTGTCCAGCGTCAGCGCCATCCGGATCTCGCGCAGCTTGCGGGCCGGCGTGGTCTCGATGGCGGCGCGCTTCTCGGCGTCGGTCTGGGCGACGACCAGCAGTTGATAGTTCTTGACGTACTGCTGCTCGATCGTCGAACCGCCGCGCGTGTCCAGATTGCCCGACAGGTAACCGGACAGGCCGGTGAGCGTGCCCTGCCAGTCGACGCCGTTGTGTTCGGCGAACCGTTTGTCCTCGATCGAGACGATCGCCAGCTTCATCGTGTTGGCGATCTGGTCGGTGGGCACCTCGAAGCGGCGCTGATTGTAGAGCCAGGCGATCACGTTGCCCTTGGCGTCGACCATCGTCGACACCTGCGGCACCTCACCCTCGACGAGTTGGGCCGAGCCGTTGGCAACCACATCGGAGGCCCGATTGGACACCAGGCCGAAGCCACCGACGATCGGAAACATCAACGCCGCGGTGACCACGCTGGCCAGCAGAACGCACCAGGCGAGCTTGATCACCGTCACCGTCCGCGGAGGCGGGGTCGGCGGTGGACTGTCCGGCATGACCTACAGACTAACGACGTCGCAAAACGTGGGCTCGCCACGGGCGATCCCAGGACTGTGAAAGCGCGACGACCGGCGCGGACGTCAATTCTGCCGACTGACGGCACGGGCGTCCCAAAATAGAGGGGTTTCATGTATTGCGCAGAACGGCTTTGACCATCTAATTTGGTCGGACAGTGCGATACAGGTCACACTGACCCCTCGCAATGTGACGTAGATCGCATGAGCGCTCTACTACCAGGGATCGCGCCGTACCGGTGTTGACCGGGGGGCGGTTGGAACGGAGGGAACTCTGGTGTCAGCTACTAAGCCCGCGGCGCGCAGGACCGCGATGACGTCGTCGGCTCACAGTGTCGTCCACGGTGCCGAGGCCGAAGCCCGCATCGCCTGGGTGTCGCAAGCCCGATGCCGCCAGACCGATCCTGATGAGCTGTTCGTCCGGGGGGCCGCACAGCGTAAAGCCGCAGTGATCTGTCGGCACTGCCCGGTGATCCTCGAGTGCGGCGCCGACGCGCTCGACAACCGGGTGGAGTTCGGAGTCTGGGGTGGGATGACCGAGCGGCAGCGCCGCGCTCTGCTCAAGCAGCACCCCGAGGTCGTCTCCTGGGCGGAGTTCTTCAACGCCCAGCGCAAGCATCGCAACGCGGTCTAGGCCGCGCCGGCGTCTTTTTCGCTACGCGGCGGTCTCGCCGGTGATCTGATCGGCGATCGCCCGCAGCGCTTCCAGGTCCGAGACGTCGAACGGCAGCGACGGCACGCCCACGATCGACACGTGCGGGTTGGCCCCGGTGAAGCGCGACAGCAGCCGGATCTCACGCTTGGCGGTCATGGCCCGGTCGGCGTGGATCCGCAGCACCGCTGCCGTCACCGACTCCGGATCACTCTTCTCGATCGTCTCGGCGGCTTCCTCGGCCTTCTCGGCGTGCAGATCGCACAGCATCGGGTGGGTGCGGTTGAGGATCAGACCCGCCAGCGGCATGTGCTCCTCGGAAAGCCGGTCGACGAAGAACGACGCCTCGCGAAGGGCGTCCGGTTCGGCCGCCGAGACCACCACGAACTGCGTCCCGCGCCGCTTGAGCAGCTCATAGGTGCGGTCGGCCTTCTCGCGGAAGCCACCGAACGTCGAGTCCAGCGACTGTACGAAAGCCGCTGCGTCCGAGAGCATTTGCGATCCCAGAACCGTGGACAGCGCCTTCATCGCCAGGCCCATCGCCCCCGTGACCAACCGGCCGATGCCCCGTCCGGGCCCCAGCAGCAGCTTCCACAGCCTGCTGTCCATGAAGCCGCCCAACCGCTTTGGCGCGTCGAGAAAGTCCAACGCGTTGCGTGACGGTGGGGTGTCGACGACGACCAGATCCCACCGGTCCTCGGCCAGGAGCTGGCCGAGCTTCTCCATGGCCATGTACTCCTGAGTGCCCGCCAGTGAGGTGGCCACGGTCTGATAGAACTGGTTGTCCAGAATCTCTTGTGCCCGTTGGGTTCCCGAGTACTGGATGACCATCTCGTCGAACGTTCGGCGCATGTCGAGCATCATCGCGTGCAGTTCGCCCGACACCTCGGGGGCCAGCGGAACCCGCTGCGGAGTGTTGCCGAGCGTCTTGATGCCCAGCGCCTGGGCGAGCCGCTTGGCCGGGTCGATGGTCAGCACCACGACGGTCCTGCCGTACTCCGCCGCGCGCAGCGCCATCGCCGCCGCCGTGGTGGTCTTGCCGACGCCTCCGGCGCCGCAGCACACCACGACGCGGTTCGACGTGTCCTTGAGAATCGAGCCCAAGTCGAGGGCCGGTGGAGTCGTACTCATCAATTCCGACCCTTCTTCGCGCGAGCGTTCATCACCGCACCCCTTGGCGTTCGAGTTCTTCGGCGAGTTCGTAGAGGCTGCCCAGATCGACACCGTCGACGATCTGCGGCAGCTGCAGGCGCGCCACGTCCAGCGCGTCGAGTTGCTCCGCGCTTTCGGCGCGTGCCTGGATCCGGGTCGCATGCTGGATCGCCTCGGTCAACAGGCCGGCGAAATCGGAGTCCGACAACGTGATTCCGGCTTCGGCGAGGCCGGCTCGCACGGTGTCGGCGTCGATGTCACCTTCGGCCGCCTTGGTCAACGCATCGGCGGGCAAGTAGGCGGGAATGTCGCGGTTGACGATGACGCTGCCGATGGGCAGGCCGAGCTCCTTGAGCTCGTCGATCGCCTCCAGCGTCTCCTGGATGGGCAGCGCCTCCAGCAACGTGACCAGATGGATCGCGGTCATGTCGGAGTGCAGCACCTTGACCACGCTTTCGGCCTGGCCGTGCACCGGGCCGCCCTTGGCCAGATCCGACACCGCCTTGGTGACGTCGAGGAACCGCGCGATGCGACCCGTCGGCGGGGAGTCGACCACGACCGCGTCGTAGACGGGCTGTTTGCCCTTCTCGGCGCGGGTCACGATCTCGCGGATCTTGCCGGTCAGCAGCACATCGCGCAGACCCGGCGCGATCGTGGTCGCGAACTCGACGGCCCCGATCCGGCGCATTGCACGCCCGGCCAGACCCAGGTTGTAGAACATGTCGAGGTACTCCAGGAACGCGGCCTCGGTGTCGATGGCCAGCGCGTTGACCTGACCGCCGCCCTCGGCGGTGGCAATCTTGACCTCCTGGTAGGGCAGCGGCGGCACGTCGAACAGCTGCGCAATGCCTTGGCGCCCTTCGACTTCCACCAACAGCACCTTGCGGCCCCCGGCCGCGAGCGCAAGCGCCAGCGATGCGGCGATCGTGGATTTGCCGGTGCCACCCTTGCCGGTGACGAAGTGCAGTCGAGCCTCGCTCAGCCGAGAGGGCCAGCCGACGGATCTACCGCCATTGGTAGTGGAAGCCACCCGTGCATGCTAGCCAACGCGGTTCCGTGCTCCGCAGGTCCGCGGGCGCATAGCGGTCACCGATAAGCTCGGGTGCATGACCGAATCGACCCGTTGGGAATACGCCACCGTCCCGCTGCTGACCCACGCCACCAAGCAGATCCTCGATCAGTGGGGCGAGGACGGCTGGGAGTTGGTGTCTGTGCTGCCGGGCCCGACGGGCGAACAGCACGTCGCCTACCTCAAGCGTCCCAAGTGACACCGTCCGGGCGGCTGGCGGAGCTGGGCATCGAGTTGCCTCCAGTGGTCGCGCCGTTGGCGGCCTACGTGCCTGCAGTGCGCACCGGCAACCTCGTCTACACCGCGGGCCAGCTGCCGATTCGCGACGGCGAACTGGTGCTCACGGGCAAGGTCGGTGGCGGGGTCACCCCCGAGCGGGCCCACGAGCTGGCCCGGGTGTGCGCGCTCAACGCGCTGGCCGCGGCGCATTCACTGGTCGGCATCGACGCGGTGACCCGCGTGGTCAAGGTGGTCGGGTTCGTCGCCTCCGCGCCGGGATTCCACGGTCAGCCGGGTGTGATCAACGGCGCATCGGAACTCTTCGGGGAGGTGTTCGGGGAGGCAGGCGCGCATGCCCGCTCCGCAGTTGGGGTGTCCGAGCTGCCGAGGGACGCCCCGGTCGAGGTCGAAGTGATCTTGGAGGTCGCGTGACGCCGGAGCATCCGGCGTACGGACGGCTGCGTCCGGTCACCGACACTGCCTCGGTCCTGCTGTGCGACAACCCCGGCTTGTTGACGCTGGACGGCACCAACACCTGGGTGTTGCGCGGCCCCGGCAGCGACGAGATGGTCGTCGTCGACCCCGGGCCCGACGACGACGAGCACATCGGGCGGATCGCGGAGCTGGGAACGATTCCGTTGGTGCTGATCAGCCACAAACACGAGGACCACACCGGTGCCATCGACAAGATCGTCGACCGCACGGGCGCGGTGGTGCGTTCCGTGGGCAGCGGATTCCTGCGAGGCGCCGGCGGCCCGCTCACCGACGGCGAGGTCATCGAAGCCGCGGGGCTGCGTATCACCGTGATGGCCACCCCGGGCCACACCGTCGACTCGGTGTCGTTCCTGCTCGACGATGCGGTCCTGACGGCCGACACCGTGCTGGGCCGCGGGACGACCGTCATCGACAAGGAGGACGGCAGCCTCGCCGACTACCTGGAGTCACTGCAGCGGCTGCGGGGCCTCGGACCGCGCACCGTGTTGCCCGGGCACGGGCCCGATCTGGAGAACCTCGAAGCCGTGACCGACATGTACCTGGCGCACCGCGAGGAGCGGCTCGAGCAGGTGCGCGCGGCGCTGCGGGTGCTCGGCGACGACGCCACCGTGCGACAGGTCGTCGAGCACGTCTACACCGACGTCGATGAGAAGCTATGGGACGTAGCGGAATGGAGCGTCCAAGCACAGCTCGACTATCTGCGCACCTGAGTGATTTGTGCACATTCTGGAGCGCTCACCGCTCCTCGATGTGCACAATCACTATCGGGCTCGGCGCGCGAGCCGTTCCGAGTCGGAGATCAGAACGCTCTTGCCTTCCAAGCGAATCCACCCGCGATGGGCGAAATCGGCGAGCGCCTTGTTGACGGTCTCCCGCGATGCGCCGACGAGCTGGGCGATCTCCTCCTGAGTGAGGTCATGGGTCACCCGCAGCGCGCCGCCCTCCTGGGTGCCGAACCGCTGCGCCAGCTGAAGCAGCTGCTTGGCCACCCGGCCGGGAACGTCGGTGAAGATCAAGTCGGCGAGGTTGTTGTTGGTGCGGCGCAACCGGCGGGCGAGCACGCGCAACAGCTGCTCGGCGATCTCGGGGCGGTCGGCGATCCACGCCCGCAGCGCGTCGCGGTCCATCGACACCGCGCGAACCTCGGTGATGGTGGTCGCGCTCGACGTCCGCGGACCGGGGTCGAAGATCGAGAGCTCACCGAACATGTCCGACGGGCCCATGATCGTGAGCAGGTTCTCGCGGCCGTCCGGCGAGCGGCGTCCGATCTTGACCTTGCCGGAAATGATGATGTAGAGCCGATCGCCGGGCTCACCCTCAGCGAACACGGTGTGTCCACGGGGGAAGTCGACTGGCTGCAATTGCTTGGTCAGCGCGGTGACGGCGCTGGGTTCGACCCCCTGGAAGATTCCGGCCCGCGCCAGGATCTCGTCCACGTTGCCCCTCTTAAGCTGTTAGGTGAAGCCGACCTCTATCGGTAAGCGAGATAAGTCTAGAGGTACCCGATTTCGTGACCAGCCCACGCTACACACGATCGGCATGTCGGGTCTGCTGAAATTCCGGATTCATCCCGTGCTGGGGATATGGCCGTACCGGCAGATCCGTATCCCGAAAATGCGCCGCTGACCCGCTGGTGAACGCGTGCGCGACGTGCTGGCGATGGCGCAGACCGTCCAGTGCGCGGCTCATTCCGTCCCGCGCCAGCGTGTCGACGTCCAACGGCTCGGCCTGTTCGAAGAAGTGCGCCACATCGGTGGCTGAGACGGTGTCCTGGTGCAGGCCGGCCTCCAGGCGTTGCAGCCCGAGCGTCGCAGCCATCAGCAACCCCGGAATCAGGCCAACGAGCAACCACGACACAAGGCAGAAGTAAACACGCCGAAAGTCTCAGCGGGATCACGAAACGTCACCGGTCCGCAGCAGTTCGGCAGCGCGGTTCGCGGTGGCTTTGAGGTGGCTTTGTCTGGGCGTCTCAGTACCCTGGCATGCGTGACCGTAAGCGAGGCGTCGGCAAAGAACGCGGATAGGCCCAAGCGCGCCCGGAAGCGGGACGGCGAGACGCGGATTGGGCTCGTCCGTCGTGCGCGGCGAATGAATCGCACGCTGGCGCAGGCATTTCCGCACGTGTACTGCGAGCTGGACTTCACCAACCCGCTCGAGCTCACCGTCGCGACGATCCTGTCGGCCCAAAGCACCGACAAGCGGGTCAACCTGACGACACCGGCGCTGTTCAAGAGATATCGCACCGCCCTGGACTACGCGCAGGCCGACCGCACCGAGCTCGAAGAGCTCATCCGGCCCACCGGGTTCTATCGCAACAAGGCCAACTCGCTCATCCGGCTCGGCCAGGAACTCGTCGAGCGGTTCGACGGCGAGGTACCGGCCACCATGGAGGAGCTGGTCAGCCTGCCGGGGGTCGGCCGCAAGACCGCCAACGTCATCCTCGGCAACGCGTTCGGCGTCCCCGGCATCACGGTCGACACCCATTTCGGCAGGCTCGTGCGCCGCTGGGGGTGGACCACCGAAGAGGATCCGGTCAAGGTCGAGCACGCGGTCGGTGAGCTCATCGAGCGCAGCGAGTGGACCGACCTCAGCCATCGGGTGATCTTTCACGGCCGCCGCGTCTGCCACGCGCGCAAGCCGGCGTGTGGGGTCTGCGTGCTGGCCAACGACTGCCCCTCCTTCGGCATCGGGCCCACCGACCCGCTGATCGCCGCGCCGCTGGTCAAGGGACCCGAAACCGAGCATCTGCTGGCTATGGCCGGCCTGTAATCGACACGTCCCCCGAACGACTGTGAGTACCTCGACCCGTTGGACCGTCGTGGTGCTCGTGGTCCTCGTGGCGCTCGGGTGGGCGCTGTGGTCGCAGTTGGACCGCGACACCGACTCCACGGGGGCGCCGTCGCAGCACAGCGCGCGCGACCGCCGTGCCGCCGACACCGCCGAAGCGCTGGCCGGCCCGCGTGCCGAGGCCGACCTGCCGCCGTGCCCCGCGCCGGGAGCCGGATCGGGACCCGAGGCACTGCGCGGGATCACGCTGGAGTGCGCGGGCGACGGGGCGATGGTCGACGTGGCCAAGGCGCTGGCCGGCCGCGTCGTCGTGCTCAACCTGTGGGCGTACTGGTGTGCGCCGTGCGCGGCCGAACTCCCCGCGATGGCCGAATATCAGCAGCGCATGGGCTCGGCCGTGACCGTGCTGACCGTGCACCAGGACGAGAACGAGACGGCGGCGCTGCTGCGGCTGGCCGAACTCGGCGTGCGACTGCCCACCCTGCAGGACGGCAGGCGGTTGATCGCCGCCGCGCTCCGGGTGCCCAACGTCATGCCCGCAACCGTGGTGTTGCGCGCGGACGGTAGCGTTGCGCAGGTCCTACCGCGCTCCTTCACCAGCGCCGATGAGATCGCCGCAGCGGTGGGGCCACAGGTCGGCGCGAGGACGGGAGAGCCGGGGTGAGCTGGGTCAGCGAGGGTAGCGGTCTGATGCCCGACGCCGCCCCGGCCTGGCTCAAACCGTTGCTGGACAACGCAGGCGACATCAAGCGGGCCTACCGCAGGCGGGTGCCACCCGAGCTGCTCGCGATGGTCACCAGCGAAGGAAAACCGGCGCAGGCCGACGCGCGGGAGGCGGCGGTGCTGGTGTTGTTCTCCGGACCCGCCGACTCCCCGACCGGCGCCGTGCCCGACGAGGCCGACATTCTGGTCACGGTGCGCGCGGGCACCCTGCGCCACCACGCAGGTCAGGCCGCGTTTCCCGGCGGCGCCGTCGAACCCGGCGACCACAGCCCGGTGCAGACGGCGCTGCGCGAGGCCAACGAGGAGACCGGGATCGACGGGCAGCGGTTACATCCGCTCACCACGATGGAGCGGTTGTTCATCCCTCCATCGGGGTTCCACGTCGTACCGGTGTTGGCCTACTCGCCGGACCCGGGCCCCGTGGGTGTCGTCGACGAAGCCGAGACCGCGCACGTCGCCCGGGTTCCGGTGCGCGCGTTCATCAACCCCGAGAACCGAATCATGGTGTACCGCAAGGCCAACACGCGGCGCTATGCGGGTCCGGCGTTCCTGCTCAACGAGATGCTGGTGTGGGGTTTCACCGGCCAGGTGATCTCGGCGATGCTCGACGTCGCGGGATGGGCAAAGCCGTGGAATACCGGCGACGTGCGCGAACTGGAGGACGCAATGGCGCTCGTCGGCCGCGGCGACGGTTACGGTGATGCACAACCATGACATCGTCGCAGTGGGTGGACCTCATTGTCCTCGGCATCGCCTTCGTGGCGGGCATTTCGGGCTGGCGCTCGGGCGCGCTGGGCTCGATGCTGTCGTTCCTCGGGGTGGTCCTCGGCGCGGTGGCCGGGGTGCTGCTGGCGCCCCACTTGGTCGCCAACATCGACGGGCCGCGCACCAAGCTGTTCGTGACGCTGTTCTTGATCCTGGCGTTGGTCGTCGTGGGCGAGATTGCCGGCGTCGTGCTCGGCCGGGCGGTGCGCAGCGCCATCCGCAACCGCTCGCTGCGGACGGTCGACTCGCTGATCGGGGTGGCAATACAAACCTTGGCGGTCCTGGTGGCCGCGTGGATGCTGACGTACCCGCTGCAGTCGTCGGACCAGCCGAACCTCGCCGCGGCCGTGCGTGGCTCGCAGGTGCTCAAGGAAGTCAACGACCTGGCGCCTGCGTGGCTCCGCGAGGTGCCCAAGCGGCTCTCGGCGTTGCTCGACACCTCCGGCCTGCCCGATGTGCTGCAACCGTTCGGGCGCACCCCGATCGTCGCCGTCGACGCGCCCGACGCCGCGCTGGCCGCCGACCCTGTCGTGGCGTCGGCGCGGCCCAGCGTCATCAAGATCCGCGGGGTCGCCCCCGGCTGCCAGAAGGTTCTCGAAGGGACCGGTTTCGTCGCCGCCAGCAACCGCGTGATCTCCAACGCGCACGTGGTCGCCGGATCGGAGAGCGTCACTGTCGAGGCCGACGGGCAGACCTACGACGCGTTCGTCGTGTCCTACGACCCGCAGGCCGACATCTCGATCCTCGACGTGCCGGACCTGCCGTCGGCGCCTCTGTCGTTCGCCGACACCCCTGCCACCACCGGTACCGACGCCGTGGTGATGGGGTATCCCGGCGGCGGAAACTTCGTCGCCACGCCCGCGCGTGTCCGCGAGATCATCGAGCTGAGCGGCCCCGACATCTATCGCACCACCACTGTCGAGCGCGAGGTCTACACCATCAGAGGCACTGTGCGCCAGGGTAATTCGGGCGGGCCGATGATCGACCGAGAGGGCCGGGTGCTGGGCGTGGTGTTCGGTGCCGCGGTCGACGACGCCGACACCGGTTTCGTGCTCACCGCCAACGAGGTGTCGCAGCAACTGGCCAAGCTCGGCAACACCGAACGGGTGCCCACCGGCGCCTGCGTCGCCTAGCCGTAGACCTGCCCCACGAAGCGGGACAACTGGTCGTTCACCGTGTCCGGTGCCTCCTCATGACCGAAATGTGCTGCGCCGTCGATGGATACGTACCTACCGTGCGGTGCGTAACGCTGCGTCCGGTACACCGGATCGGCGAGTACATACGGGTCGGCAAGACCGCGCATGTGCAGCACCGGAACGCTGATCGGTCGCTTCATCTCGCGTATGAAGCGCCTGCCCTCACCGCGTAGCTGGCTGCGCACCGCCCACCGCTGGTACTCGAGGGCCGAGTGCGCGGCGCCGGGGATCTGAATGGCGCGGCGCATGTGCGCGATGGTCTCGGAGAAGTCTTCGGTGGCAAGCCATTTGTCGCCGGCGCGGCTGCGCACCAGGCGTTCGAGTTCGGCACCGTCGTTGCGGGTCAACGCCCGCTCGGGCCACATCGGCACCTGGTACCGCAGCATCCACGGCAGCAGCGCGCGGCCCTGGTCGCGACGGCGCAGCGCAGAAGCGCGCAGCGCCGCCGGATGCGGTGAGCTGACCACTGCGATCGCGCTTACGGCGCGCGGATGCAGCACGGCGGTGGCCCAGCACACCAGGCCGCCGTCGGCATGCCCGACCAGCGTCGCGCTCTTATGGCCCAGCGCGCGCACCAGGCCCGCGGTGTCACCGGCCAGCGTCCAGCCGTCGTAGCCTCGTGGCGGCTTGTCGCTGGCACCGTAACCGCGCAGGTCGACGGCGACCACGCGGGCACCGGACAAGCCGCGAAGTTGGTGGCGCCAGGACCACCAGAACGACCCGAACCCGTGCAGCAGGATCACCAGCGGCCGCTCGGCGCCCGCAGCCGCGTCACCCTCCGCTTCGACCACATGGAAGCGAATTCCGTTGGCGTGCACCTTCAGATGCCGCCACGGTCCGTCGATGCGGACGACCGACGGGGCGGGTGGGGGCACTTACCAGCCCGACGGATCGGCGGTCGACGCCGGCTTTCCGTCGCCCGAGGCGATCTCCTTGGTCCTGTCGTGGCCCGGCGTCAGCGCCTCAGGGATCTCCTTGACCGATTCGATCGTCTTCTGCGGGCCGCGGATGCGTCGCACCTTGAGATAACCGAGGAACGCGAAGATGGCGGTGACGACGACCATCAGGCCGAACACGATGAGGTAAGCCGCCCACTTGACCAGCCACAGGTCGAGCAGCTCACCGAGGAAGAAGAAGAAAAAGAACGTCGAGTAGAACAGCACGACCAACGCGAGGACGAAGAAGACGCTGCCGGTCAGCCCCTTCTTGACGTCGCGCGTGATCTCGGCCTTGGCCAGCTCGACCTCGGCGCGCACCAGCGTGGACACCTGCGCGGTCGCGTCCTTGACGAGGTCACCGATCGACGGGTCGGCCTTGGGCGCGTGCGGGTCGACCAGCGGTATCGACGTGACGGTGGTCGGCACGCCATTCCTGCGATCGCTCACGACGGTTCCTCCCGCATAGGCCGGATCGCCGGATCCCCCGGCGATGGGTCCCACTGCCGGCGCCGCCGGCGATGGTGTCGGTCGCGACTCATGTTGCCATGTGGCGTGCGCTCAAACGATCCCGGCCGACGATAGACTGGCCAGATCAGTGGCAGGGCAGGTCGGGGCGCGTCGATAGGGGAAACGTTCACGTGAAGACCAGCGGCCTCCGGCTGTGCCGTCTCGCCACGACCATCGTCGTCGCAGCAGCGGCACTCCTCTCGATGTCCGCTGCAGTGCACGCTCAGGGACTGGTCTCGTTGGGTGGCGGCTCGGGCCTCGTCGTCAACGGCGAGACACTGTGCACGCTCACCGCGATCGGCAACGACAACCGCGGACGACTCGTGGGCTTCACCTCCGCGCACTGCGGCGGGCCCGGGGCCAAGGTCAGCGCCGAAGGCGTCGACGCCGCAGGCGTGGTGGGCACGATGGTCGCGGGCAACGACGCCCTGGACTACGCGGTCATCGAGTTCGATCCACAGAAGGTGCGCCCGGTCAACAACGTCGACGGGTTCCAGATCGACGGCCTGGGCCCCGATCCGGTAGCCGGTGACATTGCCTGCAAACTCGGCCGCACGACCGGTTACTCGTGCGGCGTGACGTGGGGGCCGGGCGAGGAGCCGGGCACCATCGTCAACCAGGTGTGCGGTCAGCCCGGCGATTCGGGCGCGCCGGTCACCGTCAACAACCGGCTGGTCGGCATGATCCACGGCGCCTTCTCCGAGGCCCTGCCGACGTGCGTCATCAAGTACATCCCGCTGCACACCCCCGCGGTGACCATGTCGTTCAACACGCAGTTGGCTGACATCACGGCAAAGAACCGGCCGGGGACGGGCTTCGTCCCCGTCGGCGCCGCCGCCTGATCCGCGGGGTGCTCGCCTAGCTTTCGGTCTTGCTGGCGCGGATCGCCTCGAACACGTCCGGATCGACAAGTGTCGACGTGTCGCCGAGTTCACGGCCTTCGGCCACGTCCCGCAGAAGCCGGCGCATGATCTTGCCGCTGCGCGTCTTGGGCAGTTCGGGTACGACGTGAATCTCCCTGGGCCGCGCGATCTTCCCGATCTCCTTGGCGACCTGTGCGGAAAGTTCCTGCACCATGTCGTCGCTGTCGTTGGCGTGCGACTCGAGGATGACGAATGCGCAGATACCCTGGCCGGTGGTCTCGTCGCTGGCGCCGACGACCGCGGCCTCGGCGACATGGGAGTGCCCGACCAACGCCGACTCGACCTCCGCGGTCGAAATGCGGTGTCCCGAAACGTTCATCACGTCATCGATGCGGCCGAGCACCCAGATGTCGCCGTCGGCGTCGAGCCTGGCGCCGTCGCCGGCGAAGTACCAACCCTGCTTCTCGAACCGCTTCCAGTAGGTCTCCTTGTACCGTTCCGGGTCCTTCCAGATGCCGCGCAGCATGGCCGGCCACGGTTGATCGAGGACGAGGTAACCGGTGACATGCTCGGCGCCTTCGGCTTCGGGCGCCAGTTCCTTGCCCTCGTCGTCGACGATCTTGGCGGTGATACCCGGCAGTGGCGCCATCGCCGCACCCGGCTTGGCTGCCGTCACACCGGGCAGCGGGGAAATCATGATCGCCCCCGTCTCGGTCTGCCACCAGGTGTCGACCACCGGAGTCCGGTCGCCGCCGACCACCTTGCGGTACCACCGCCAGGCCTCCGGGTTGATCGGCTCGCCCACCGACCCCAGCAGGCGCAAGCTGGACAGGTCGTGGGCATCGGGAATCTCACGACCCCACTTCATGAAGGTGCGGATCAGGGTCGGGGCCGTGTAATAGATTGTCACACCGTACTTTTCGATGATCTCGAAGTGGCGGTGCTCGCTGGGCGAATTCGGAGTGCCCTCGTAGACCACTTGTGTGCACCCGTTGGACAGTGGGCCGAACACGATGTAGCTGTGGCCGGTGACCCAGCCGATGTCGGCGGTGCACCAGTAGACGTCGGTTTCCGGCTTGGCGTCGAACACGTAGTAGTGGGTGTAGGACGACTGGGTGAGAAATCCGCCGGAGGTGTGCACGATGCCCTTGGGCTTGCCGGTGGTGCCCGACGTGTACAGCAGGAAGAGCGGATGTTCGGAGTCGAACGCCTCGGGAGTGTGTTCGGTGGAGGCGGCGTCGACGATGTCGTGCCACCAGATGTCGCGGCCCTCGGTCCACGGCACGTCGATGCCGGTGCGTTCCACCACAAGCACGTGTTCGACGGACGCCTGGCCCTGCACCGCTTCGTCGGCGCCGGGTTTCAACGGCACCGCCTGACCGCGGCGGTACTGCCCGTCGGTGGTGATGACCAACTTGGCCTCGGCGTCCTCGATGCGGGCCGCCAGAGCCGAAGATGAGAATCCGGCGAAGACCACACTGTGCAGCACCCCCAGACGCGCGCACGCCAGCATCGCAACGATCGCCTCGGGAATCATCGGCATGTAGATGGCGGCCCGGTCCCCCGCACGGAGTCCGAGTTCGGTCAGCGCGTTGGCGGCCTTGCAGACCTCGTCTTTGAGTTGGGCGTAGGTCAGCGCGTGCGAGTCGCCGACCGGTTCGCCCTCCCAGTACAAGGCCACCCTGTCGCCGTGGCCGGCTTCGACGTGCCGGTCCACGCAGTTGTAGGCGACGTTGAGCTTTCCGCCGACGAACCACTTCGCGAACGGTGCGTCCGACCAGTCGAGCACCTCGTCGAACGGTGTCTGCCAATCGAGCCGGTTGGCCTGCTCCGCCCAGAACGCCAACCGGTCCTTCTCGGCCTGACGGTAAAGCTCCTCGGTTGCGTTCGCCTGCTCGGCGAACTCCGGAGACGGGGGATAGACGGATGGACCGTGAGCGTGCTGCGCCGATGACTCTGCCATAGCTGTGAGGGTAGTCACCTTGCGGCGCTCATACATTGGCATGCCACAGTCCGCTCCGCCGGCGGCGCGTCTGCAGCGGTGAGCGTCGTGGCTTGCGGGGTCAGCGGTCGGCTAGCGTGTGCTGCCGTGACCGGTGGCTTCGCGAAGGACCCGTTGGCGCCGCTGGCTGACCTGCCCGGTGTCGCGGAGGCCGCCGAGGAGGCCCGTGAAGCGCTGGGCCGCGCACACCGCCATCGAACCAACCTGCGGGGCTGGCCGAAAAGCGCCGCCGAGGCCGCGCTGCGGGCCGCCCGAGCGTCGTCGGTGCTCGACGGCGGTGCGCTTGCGTTGTCCGACGACGGCACCCCGGACCCGGTGCTGGCCGGGGCGCTTCGGGTGTCCGAAGCCGTGGAAGGCGGGGCGACGACCTTGGTCGGCGTCTGGCAGCGGGCCCCGCTGCAGGCCATCGCCCGGCTGCACGCGCTGGCGGCGGCGGACATCGCCGACGACGAACGGTTGGGCCGCCCGCGTCAGGAGGCGCACGTGGGCACGCGGCTGACCCTGCTCGCCGACATCCTCACGGGAGGGACCCGGGTGCCCGCGCCGGTGCTCGCCGCCGTCGTGCACGGCGAACTGCTCACACTCGCCCCGTTCGGCGCCGCCGACGGCTTGGTGGCGCGGGCGGCGTCGCGGTTGGTGACGATCACCAGCGGGCTCGATCCACACGGGCTCGGCGTGCCGGAGGTTCACTGGATGCGCCGCTCCGGTGACTACGACGCCGCGGCGCGGGGCTTCTCGTCCGGCACCCCCGACGGCCTGACCGCGTGGATCCTGTTGAGCTGCCGCGCATTGCGCGAGGGTGCCCGCGAGGCGCTGTCGATCGCGCAGGCGGCCCCGTCATCCTGAGGCGTTGCTGAAAAGGGGAGCCATCACGGGCCGTCACCCGGCCGCCAACGCGAAGCGGGCGACGCTCCGAACGTGGTTCGGCTCGTCGCCCGCTAACACGGAGACCGGTTACCAAGCGTGCTCTGGTGGGTTGCGTGGGTGGCCTCGGCGTCTTGTCGATGCGCTTCGACTGCAACCCCACCCAAAGGGTCGCTCTAGCCGTCCGCTCTCCGCAAATACGCAGGCCCGCAACACTTTTGCCTATTCCGCGGCATGTGCTCCGCGTGGGTGCCGGGTTCCGTGCTGGGGAGCCTGAAGTGGGAGATTCGAGCCTTCTCTTCCGACTCGATCTTGGCCTCTCCAAGCTTCCGTGACTCCTTTGTACCCCGTGACCGCGATCACATCAAGGGCCAAATCAGCCCTAGTCCGGATCGTTACGCGGAACCCGGGTTGGCGGGTGAGGAGTTGGCTAGAAGGCGAAGCGCCGCAACAGCGAATAGGTCAGCGCGCCGGCGGCCAGAGCGCTGATGCCGACCGCCGCGGTGGTGGCCATGGCCGCGCCCGACGGGGCCGGGATCCGATCCCGCAGCGACACCGGTTTGGAGAAGTCGAGCACGGGCCAACCCCGGGCCGCGGCTTCCCTGCGCAACGTGCGGTCGGGATTGACCACGTGCGGATGGCCGACGGCGTCGAGCATCGGGAGATCGGTGACAGAGTCGGAGTAGGCATAGGAATGCTCTAGCGCGTAACCCTCGCGTGCGGCCAGTTCCCGGATCGCGGCCACCTTGCCCTCGCCGTAGCAGTAGAAGGCGATCTCTCCGGTGTATTTGCCGTCCTCGACGACCATACGGGTGGCCATCGCGTGTGTGGCGCCCAGCGCACGAGCGATCGGCGCGACGATCTCCTCCCCGGAAGCCGACACCATGACCACGTCGCGCCCGCACAGTTTGTGGTCGGCGATCAGCTCGGCCGCCTCCGCGAAAACCAACGGCGTGACGACGTCATGCAGGGTTTCGCCCACGATCGACTTCACCTGCTCCACGTCCCAGCCGGCGCACATATTCGTGACGTAGGCGCGCATGCGGTCCATCTGGTCGTGGTCGGCGCCGGACATGAGAAAGAGGAATTGGGCGTACGTGGACTTCAGCACGGCCCGCCGATTCATTAGTCCTTGCGCAAAAAAAGGTTTGCTGAAAGCCAGAGTGCTGCTTTTTGCGATCACCGTTTTATCGAGATCGAAGAACGCGGCGGTTCGGATGGGACCGTCCGTCGGGGCGCCCGTCGCGGACGCGTTCGGCGCCTCGGCCGCCGAACCAGATGCGCTCACGACGCCAGCATAGGGGCCCGCGCGTGACAATCGCCGGGAGAGTGTACAAAGTGGCAGGTTATGACAGGTGTCGGAGATAGGACACTTCCGCAGATTGGGCCACTTTTCTCACCGCGCAGCACTTGCGCCGAAGCCGACCGGCGTGTGTATAGTGACCCTTACCCGGCTTATGTCGGGTGTGCATCAGCCCGACCCCCCGGGGCTGATACACGACGACCTCCGCCTCCTCCCCCCCTGGCGGGGGTCGTCCCTTTTTCAGGACCGTTCGCAATCCGGATATGTGCTGCCATTCACATTGGTTGCGGAACGCCGTTTTCGTTTGCCGACTCTCACCTGCGCCATTCACAAGATCGCGTTGATCCACAGATGAGGCGTCGGCGGTAGCGTCGCCGCACGCCGAGGCCACAGGGTTGGAGGGTGGCTTCGTCAAGTGGATACCTCGCGCTGATCGCCGACCCGGCACTTCGAGAGGACGTAGACCGGGTGTGCGCGGCGGCGGGGGTGCCGGTTGTCCACGCGTCGGAGCCCTCCAGCCGCAAGGTCTGGACCGAGGCGGCCGCCGTCGTGCTCGACATCACCGGCGCCCACCGATGCGTGGCCCGCGCGTTGCCACGGCGTACGCGCGTCGTCCTGGTGGGCCGCGTCGAACCCCGCGGAGCCGACTGGCAGGCGGCGATCGAGGTCGGTGCCCAGCGGGTCCTCACCCTGCCCGAGCAGGACGACGAGCTGATGGCGGAGTTGGCCGAGGCCGCGGAAGGGCTGCACGAGTCAGGCCGTCGCGGTGCGGTGGCGGCCGTCATCGCCGGCCGCGGTGGCGCAGGCGCATCGGTCTTCGCGACCGCGCTGGCGCTGACCGCACCCGAGGCGTTGTTGATCGACGTCGACCCGTGGAGCGGGGGCATCGATCTCGTCGTGGGCGGTGAAGCCGAATCCGGGTTGCGCTGGCCGGATCTGCGTCTGCAGGGCGGACGGTTGAACTACGCGGCGCTGCGGGATGCGTTGCCGCGCGTGCGGGGCGTCACCGTGCTGTCCGGCAGCCGCGCCGGCTGCGACGTGGACCCGGTACCGCTCGGTGCCGTGATCGACGCGGGCAGTCGCGGGGGTGCGACCGTCGTTTGCGACGTTCCGAGGCGGTCGACCGCGGCAGCCGAGACCGCCCTGGCCTCCGCCGATCTCGCCGTCGTCGTGACACCCGCCGACGTACGTTCCTGCGCGGCGGCCGACACGGTCGCCCGGTGGGTGTCGACGCTCAATCCGAACTCGGGTGTGGTCGTGCGCGGTCCGGCACCGGGCGGGCTGCGGTCGGCGGAGGTCGCCGAGATCGTCGGGTTGCCGCTGCTGGCGGGGATGCGTCCGCAACCCGGTATGGCGGTCACCCTCGAGCGGGGCGGACTGCGGATCGGCCGTCGGTCGCCGCTTGGCCGCGCGGCGCGCAAGGTGTTGACGATTCTGCAGCAGCATCCTGCGGTCGCCG
This sequence comes from Mycobacterium sp. 852002-51152_SCH6134967, assembly GCF_001667105.1. Classification (NCBI taxonomy): domain Bacteria; kingdom Bacillati; phylum Actinomycetota; class Actinomycetes; order Mycobacteriales; family Mycobacteriaceae; genus Mycobacterium; species Mycobacterium sp. 852002-51152_SCH6134967. The sequence goes on from NZ_LZIK01000060.1 coordinate 187,068, forward strand.
CATGAGCGACTCGTTGATCGACCGCGTGCGCGAGCGGCTCGCGACCGAATCAGCACCGCTGCGGCCGACGGTGGTGGCCGCGGCGATCCGCGCGGAGTCCGGTGGAGTGCTCGGCGACAGCGAAGTGCTCAGCGGGCTCCGCCTGTTGGAGACCGAGCTGACCGGGGCGGGCGTACTCGAACCGTTGCTGTCGGCCGACGGCACCACCGATGTTCTGGTCACGGCGCCCGACGCGGTGTGGGTGGATGACGGCAACGGGTTGCGCCGCACCGGAATTCGCTTTCCCGACGAGAGCTCCGTGCGCAGGCTCGCACAGCGGTTGGCGCTCGCCGCCGGACGTCGCCTCGACGAGGCGCAGCCGTGGGTCGACGGCCAGTTGACCGGGCTCGGCACCGGCGCGTTCACGGTGCGCCTGCACGCGGTCCTGCCGCCGATCGCTTCCGCGGGAACGTGTCTGTCGCTGCGGGTGCTACGGCCCGCGACGCAGGACTTGGCGTCGCTGACCGCCACCGGCGCGATCGAACCGGCCGCGGCCACCCTCCTCGACGGCGTCGTGCGTGCACGGCTGGCGTTCCTGGTCTCGGGAGGCACCGGGGCGGGCAAGACCACCCTGTTGGCCGCGCTGCTCGGTGCGGTTCCCTCGATCGAACGCATCATCTGCGTCGAGGATGCCTCGGAACTCGCGCCGCCTCATCCGCATCTGGTGAAGCTGGTGGCGCGCTGCGCCAACGTCGAAGGCGCGGGCGAGGTGGCGGTGCGGGACCTGGTGAGGCAGGCGCTCCGGATGAGGCCCGACCGCATCGTCGTCGGTGAGGTACGCGGCGCCGAGGTCGTCGATCTGCTCGGCGCGCTGAACACCGGTCACGATGGTGGCGCCGGAACCGTGCACGCCAACAGCCCGACGGAGGTGCCCGCGCGCCTCGAGGCGCTGGCCGCGCTCGGTGGGCTCGACCGGGCCGCGTTGCACAGCCAACTCGGCGCGGCTGTGCAAGTGGTGATCCACGTCGGCCGCGACCGGGCGGGCCTGCGCCGACTCGCCGAGATCGCGGTGTTGACCGCCGGGGCCGAGGGCCCGGTCCAAGCCTCCACAGCGTGGCGTCTCGGGCACGGCTTCGGCCCTGGCGCACAGCGGCTCGACGATCTGATCCGTGAGCGAGGTGGCTCGTGAGCGTCGCTGCGCTGGCTCTCGCGCTGGCGCTTCTCACCGCACCAGCTCCGCGGCGGCGCACCCCGGTGGCACGCTCACGCCGCCGGGCGCTACGGCTCCCGTCGCCTCTATGGCTGGTCGCCGTCCTGGTCGCCCTGATGGCCGTTGCGCCGCTCGGTGTCGTAGCGGCCGCGGTGATCGCGGCCGCCACCGTCGAAACCCGCAGCCGGCGCCGGCGCAGAGAGCGGCAGCGGACGAAGGAAGCCGCGGCACTGGAGGGTGCGCTCGACGTACTGGTCGGGGAACTGCGGATCGGCGCCCATCCGGTGACCGCGTTCGACACGGCAGCCAACGAGGCCGACGGTGCCGTCGCGGCAGCACTGCGCACGGTGGCGGCCAGGGCGCGGATGGGAGGCGATGTCGCGGCCGGGATGCTCAGCGTGGCACGGCGGTCGGCGCTGCCGACGTATTGGCAGCGGCTCGCCGTCTGCTGGAATCTGGCTCAGTCGCACGGCCTCGCCATCGCCGCGCTGATGCACACCGCACACCGCGATATCGTTGCGCGGGAGCGGTTCTCGACTCAGGTGAGCGCGGGTATGGCCGGTGCGCGGACCACCGCCACCGTGCTCGCCGTCCTGCCGTTGCTGGGCATCGGACTCGGCGAGATGATCGGCGCCCAACCGCTGCGATTCCTGTTGTCGACGGGCCAATGGCTCCTGGCCATCGGTGCGGCACTGACATGTCTGGGGTTGGTGTGGTCGGACCGGATCACCGGCGGGGTGGTCCGATGACGCTTGCCGCGCTGCTTCTCGCGATCGCTGTGCTTCTCGCAGGCACCGATGGCCGAGCCCGTGTGCGGACTGCCCACAGCCCAAATCCGAAGTCACACCACAAAGTCCGGGCGAACGATCCTCTGGCGTTCGCCTCGGCGCTCGACGTGCTGGCGGCCTGCCTCCATTCGGGTATGGCGGTGGCCGGCGCCGCGTCAGCCGCGGCGCCCTCGGCACCGCCGACGGTGGCCCGAGTGTTGGTCCGTGCCGCGGATCTGCTTGCCCTGGGCGCCGACCCTGCGACCGCGTGGGCCACTGCACCCGAGGGCGATCGCAGCGTCGATGCGTTGTTGCGGCTGGCACGACGGTCGGCGTCCTCGGGAACCGCACTCGCCCAAGGGGTCAGCGCGTTGGCAAGCCGGTCGCGCGACGACGCGGCAGACACCGCGCGCGCCGCGGCCGAACGCGCCTCCGTCTTGATCGCAGGCCCGCTGGGGGTGTGCTACCTGCCGGCGTTCTTCTGCCTGGGCATCATCCCGGTCGTCGCGGGGCTGGCCTCAGACGTGCTGCAGTCGGGGATTCTGTGAAGGACAACGAGTGGGGAGAAAAGGTGATGGGCAACAGGATTCGAGCGCTTCAGACGCGGCTGACGATGCTGATCGTCGCCGACGAGGGAATGTCGACCGTCGAGTATGCGATCGGCACCATCGCGGCCGCCGCGTTCGGCGCGATCCTCTACACGGTCGTCACCGGCGACTCGATCGTCAGCGCGTTGACCAACATCATCAGCCGCGCCCTCAACACCAACGTCTGACCGGTGAACGTGGCGGCGCCACGATCGAAGCGGCGTTCGCGGTGGCAGCGCTGGTCGCGATCCTCGTCTTGTGTCTGGGCGGGCTCACGGCGGTGCCGATGCACATCAGGTGTGTCGACGCCGCGCGCGAGGCCGCGCGCCTTGCCGCCCGCGGCCACGACGGTAGTGCTGCGGCGCGCGATCTCGCCCCCGAGGGAGCCACCGTCGTCACCCGCCGCGAGGGACAGTTCGTCACCGCCACCGTGCGCGCGCGGTCACCGATACCGCCCGGATTCACCGTCGAGGCGCGCGCAGTGGCGGCGGTGGAACCGGGTGCGGGCTGAGCAGGGTTCGGCCACCCTCATCGCCGCTGCGATGATCGCGATCGTGGTGACGATCGCTATCGGTGCCGCTTGTCTCGGTGTGGCGGTGGCGGCGCGGCACCGCGCACAGGCGGCCGCAGACCTGGGCGCGCTGGCCGCCGCCCACCGGATTGCCGCCGGTGGCGATCAAGCGTGCTCGTGGGCGGCCGCGGTCACCGATGGAATGGACACCGAGATGGCGCGGTGCGAGGTCGACGAACTCGATATCGTTGTCGCCGCTGATGTCCCTGTCACCTTGGGCCGCTTCGGTGTGGGCGTTGCGCGTGCGGTGGCCCGCGCGGGCCCGGCCGATGTCAGCACCTAGGAGTCGCGTCGGCCCGCTTCGGCGATCTCGGTGTCATTGGCGCGGCGCAGCGTCGCCAGCGCGGCATACACGTCGTCGTCGAGTTCGACCCGGTTCACCGTCACATGGACCGGTGCCCACTCCTGGCCGCCGACACCGGTCATCCGCAGTACACCGGACGCGATACCGGTCCTGAAATCCACGGCCATTTGCTCCATCTCGGCGCGGTCGTCGGGATGCACCGCGTGTTCGCCCGCCAGGCTGACCCGCCAGTCGAAGAACGGGGCCGGGTCGTCGAGCCACTTCAACAGGGTCCAGTTCGTCGGATCCACCAAGGCGCGGTGCACACCAGGCTGGGCCAGTCCGTTGAGGATCCGCTGGGCGAGGTGATCCTGCTCCGGGCGCTCTTGCTCCCGTTCGCTGCGCCAGTTCATCGCTCGGCACAGCAGCCGATCCGGTCCGTCGTCATCGGATTCCAGCACTGCCCGCGTCACGAACCCGACGCTGATCGCCTCGCCGCGGTGGTCGGTGACGTCCCACGTGCTGCAGAACGCGGCGCCCGGCTCGCGTTTGATCGCCATGGTCAACACCTTGGCTTCGCTGGGGTTGAGTTCACGCATGGGCAGGTCGTCGGCGAAAGTGCGGTTATGGGTCGGTTCCTGAGGCGCTTCCCACCCGCTGTTGGCCAGCGATTCCGGGGTCGCGGTGGCAATGCCGGTGTCGAGGTCCCAGACCAGCGGTCCGGGCACCGGGCGCTCCGGGGGTTCCATATCGGGCGGCCCGATCCACACGTGTACGCCGTGTATCCGACCGTCGGTCATCTGCACGACCTCCGTGCGGATGACACGGTCGTTCTTCGGGGTGATGCTGCTCAAGCCCTGATGCGCGCGCACCGTTTCGCCGATCGCCGTCTGGACCGCCATCAGATGCGGATTGCGCCGAAGGAATCCACTGATCGGGATCAGGTTCTGGGTCCGACGGCCCTGCGCGACCACCGCGGGCTCGCTGCCCAGCGTCTCCACGAGCAGCCAGTCGTGGGTCATGGGGCTACCTTACCGGCGCGCGTGCCCGCCATTCGGTGTGCTGCGCCAGCGGTTGCGACACCCTCAGCTTGAGCGTTGGGATATCTCGCGCAGAACCAACCGCAGCACCCGCACCGCGCCTGCCTTGTCCAGCGGATCGTTCCCGTTGCCGCACTTGGGCGACTGCACGCACGACGGGCAGCCCGCCGGACACTCACACGCCTCGATCGCATCGGCCGTCGCGGCCCACCAGGTGGTGAGCCGGTGATAACCACGGTCGGCGAAACCCGCACCGCCCGGGTAGCCGTCGTACACGAAGATCGTCGGCAGCCCCTGCACGGGCCCGACCGCCGTTGACACACCGCCGATGTCGCCGCGATCGCAGCTGGCGACCAACGGCAGCAGGCCGATCGCGGCGTGCTCTGCGGCATGCAGCGCACCGGGCACCCGCAGCAAATCGATGCCGTTGTGCTGTAACGCCTCTGGTGTGATCGTGCACATCACCGCCATGGTGTCCAGTTTGCGGGTGGGCATCTCGAGTTCGACGAAGTCGATCACTTCACCCGTCAGGCGCCTGCGCAGATAACCGGTCACCGTATTGCTCACCGAAACCGGGACGAGCCCAATAGTGACCGCGCCGAACGTTTTTCGCTCACCGTGCCCGGTGACTGCGATGTCGGTGACCTCCCGCGCGGTGGTGGTGTAACCGGGATCGTCGGCGTGCACGAAGGCCACGCCGTCTTCGAAGTCGAGGGAGTCGACGACATAGGTCTCGCCCTGGTGCAGATACACCGCTCCGGGATGGACAGAAGCGGGCGCCTGGCCCGCCCCGGTGCTCCCGAGCATGCGTCCCGCGCCGGCCTCCAGGATCGCGATCTGACCGCCGGACGAGCCGCGAATGTCGACGGCCGGATGCGGGTCCATGCCGGGCGTGGGGAAGTACCCGTTGGCCCGTCGCCGCAGCAGTCCGTCGTCGACGAGCGCCGCAGCCACGTCCTCGGCGTTCCACACCCGCACCTCGGCGTCGGTGAGCGGAAGTTCGGCGGCCGCACAGAGCAGTTGTGGCCCAAGCACATACGGGTTGGTCGGGTCGATGACGACGCGCTCGATCGGCTTGTCCAGCAGCGCCGACGGGTGGTGTACCAGGTAGGTGTCGAGTGGATCGTCGCGGGCGATCAGCACGATCAGCGCGCCCTGACCGCGCCGCCCCGAGCGGCCCGCCTGTTGCCAGAACGATGTCACGGTGCCCGGAAACCCGGCGAGGACAACGGCGTCCAGGCCGGCGATGTCGACACCCAACTCCAACGCGTTCGTCGTCGCCAGCCCCCGCAGTTCGCCGTCGGTCAGCGCGCGCTCGAGCGCGCGGCGGTCTTCCGACAGATAACCGGCGCGATACGAAGCCACCCGGTCGGCGAGATCGGGCGCCCTTTCCTGTAATCGGGCCCGCGCCCCCAACGCGGTCAGCTCGGCGCCGCGCCGTGACCGCACGAACGTCAACATTCGGGCGCCTTCGGCGACCAGGTCGGCCATCACGCTGGCGGCTTCGGCTCCCGCCGAACGCCTTACCGGGGCTCCGTTTTCACCCACCAGATCGTCAAGCAGCGGAGGTTCCCACAGCGCCACGGTGCGGGCGCCCTGCGGTGACCCGTCCTCGGTGACCTCGGCGACCGTTTGGCCGATCAGCTCGGAGGCGGTCTGAGCCGGCGAGGCCGTCGTGGCGCTGGCGAAGACCACGGTCGGCACCCCGCCGCTCGGCGAGTATCGGGCGCACAGCCGCAGAAGCCGACGCAGCACAAGAGCCACGTTCGAGCCAAAAATGCCGCGATAGTAATGGCATTCGTCGACGACGATGTAGCTCAGGTTGCGCAGGAACACCGCCCACCGGGCGTGGTTGCGCAGCAGTGACAGATGGATCATGTCGGGGTTGGAGAAGATCCAGCGCGACCGTTCCCGCGCGAACCGGCGCACGTCGCTGTGGCTGTCGCCGTCGTAGGCGCACGGTGCGACGTCGGACAACCCCACCGCCTCGGTGAGCGCGACCGCCGACCGGAGTTGGTCGTGGCCGAGCGCTTTGGTCGGCGACAGATACAGCGCCCGCGACCGCGGATTCGCTTTCAGGTCTGTCAATATCGGCAACTGGTAGGCAAGCGACTTGCCCGACGCCGTGCCGGTGCACAGTACGACATGGCGTCCACCGTGAGCGAGGTCGGCGGCGGCGAGTTGATGTGACCACGGGGTCTCGATGCCCCGATCAACGAACGCCCGCACCACATCTGGGTCGGCCCAACACGGCCACCCCATCGGGCGACCCCGGCGCGGTGGGATGTCTGCGACGTGGCGCAGCGGATTCGGGCCGCCTGCAACCGTGCCTTCGACCGCGCACGCGAGCAGCTCGCGGCCGAAATCAACCATCGATCATCCTTCCCGAGACACCTCTTTAGGCGAATTGTTCCCCATTTGAAACGCCGAGACTGTCGCCGCAGCCACGAACGTGATTGACTTATCGCGGTCGCAGCTTCTGTGTTCGTGTATTAGCACTCGCAGGATCGACGTTGCGATCGCGGTTCCTGCGAGGGTTGTAGGTCGGGTTGAGTTCCGAGCTTCCACGAAGGAGAGCGGTCGGAACGGGCCCGGTGTACCGAAACACGGTGGACCGCACCCGGTGAATAAGAGAAGGAAACAACAGGAAATGCCACAGGGAACTGTGAAGTGGTTCAACGCGGAGAAGGGCTTCGGCTTCATCGCCCCGGAGGACGGCTCCGCTGACGTTTTTGTCCACTACACGGAGATTCAGGGCAGCGGCTTCCGCACCCTGGAGGAGAACCAGAAGGTCGAGTTCGAGGTTGGCCAGAGCCCCAAGGGGCCCCAGGCCACCGGTGTTCGGGCCGTCTAGCGCGACCAGCACGATCGAAAGGCAACACCCCGCGAGCGTCGAGAACCGACCGCCGCGGGGTGTTCGCTATTCCGGCGCGCTTCGGCACGGCCGCCACGGCTGAGGCCGGTACCTGGCTTACTGTCGATTTGTGAGCCAGCTGTCGTTCTTCTCGGCGGAGTCGGTGCCCCCCGCGGTGGCCGACCTCACCGGGCTGCTCGCCGGACCTGGCCAGGTTGTCCTGGTGGGTTCCGGCACCGAGCAGGGTGCGCGGCTGTCGGTCGTCGTCGACCGTCAATGGCGGGCCGAGGCGCTGGCCGAGATGATCGTCGAGGCCGGTCTGGAACCCGAGATCGCCCGCACCGACGAGAACACCCCGCTGGTGCGCACCGCGGTCGACACCCGACTGGTGGAGATCGCGGCGGGTTGGACCCGGGGCGCGGTCAAGACCGTCCCGCCGAACTGGTTGCCCGGGCCGCGCGAGCTTCGGGCCTGGACCCTGGCCGCGGGCACACCTGAAGCCGACCGTTATCTGCTCGGGCTGGACCCGCACGCGCCAGACACGCATTCGCCGCTCGCGTCGGCGATGATGCGGGTGGGAATCGCGCCGACGCTGATCGGTACCCGCGGGTCACGCCCGGCCCTGCGGATCAGCGGTCGACGCCGGCTATCGCGCCTGGTAGAGAACGTGGGGGAACCTCCTGGCAGTGTGGAGGCGTTGCAGGAATGGCCACGGGTCTGACGGCTGTTCACAGGGGGTCAGTTTGCGTCGGTTGGCGCGGGGTGCGAAATTGTCAGTTGCCGACAGGGTTGATTCTCCGCCGGACGCGGAATTTTGCGCTGTGGGTGACCAAAGAAGTGGAGCGTAAGTAAAAGGTGGCTGATGGGGACCGCGGCAGCGGCCGTAACGGAAGCGTCCGGCGGCTCGTCATAGTCGAGTCGCCGACCAAGGCGCGCAAGATAGCGGGCTACCTGGGCTCCAATTACATCGTCGAGTCGTCCCGTGGACACATCCGCGACCTGCCCCGCAACGCCGCCGACGTACCCGCGAAGTACAAATCCGAGCCGTGGGCCCGCCTCGGGGTGGACGTCGACCACAACTTCGAGCCGCTCTACATCATCAGCCCCGAGAAGAAGAGCACGGTCGCCGAGCTGAAAGACCTGCTCAAGAGCGTCGACGAGCTGTACCTGGCCACGGACGGCGACCGCGAGGGCGAGGCGATCGCCTGGCATCTGCTCGAGACGCTCAAGCCCCGCATCCCCGTCAAGCGGATGGTGTTCCACGAGATCACCGAACCGGCCATCCGCGCCGCCGCCGAGGACCCCCGCGACCTGGACAACGACCTGGTCGACGCGCAGGAGACACGCCGCATCCTGGACCGGTTGTACGGCTACGAGGTCAGCCCGGTCCTGTGGAAGAAGGTCGCGCCGAAGTTGTCGGCCGGCCGGGTGCAGTCGGTCGCGACGCGCATCATCGTGCAGCGCGAACGCGAACGGATGGCGTTCCGCAGCGCGGGGTACTGGGACGTCACCGCCGAACTCGACGCCAGTGTCTCCGACCCGCAGGCCTCGCCCCCGATGTTCACCGCCAAGCTGAACACGGTCGACGGGCGCCGCGTGGCCACCGGCCGCGACTTCGACTCGCTGGGCCAGGTGAAAAAGCCCGATGAGGTGCTGGTGCTGGACCAGGCCGCGGCGACGGCGTTGGCGGGCGGTCTGCGCGGGGCGCAGCTGGCTGTCAGCTCGGTCGAACAGAAGCCCTACACCCGCAGGCCGTACGCGCCGTTCATGACCTCGACGCTGCAGCAGGAGGCGGGCCGCAAGCTGCGGTTCTCCTCGGAGCGCACGATGAGCATCGCGCAGCGGCTCTACGAGAACGGCTACATCACCTATATGCGCACCGACTCGACGACGTTGTCGGCAAGTGCGGTGGAAGCAGCCCGCAACCAGGCCCGTCAGCTCTACGGCGAGGAGTATCTGCATCCGTCGCCGCGGCAATACACCCGCAAGGTGAAGAACGCCCAGGAGGCGCACGAGGCCATCCGGCCCGCCGGTGACGTGTTCTCCACGCCGGGTCAGCTGCACGGCCAACTCGACACCGACGAGTTCCGGCTCTACGAGCTGATCTGGCAGCGCACCGTGGCCTCCCAGATGGCCGACGCGCGTGGCACCACGCTGAGCCTGCGGATCTCCGGAACCGCGAGCTCGGGGGAGCAGGTCGTCTTCAACGCCAGCGGCCGCACGATCACCTTCGCCGGCTTTCTGAAGGCCTACGTCGAGAGCATCGACGATCAGGCAGGCGGCGAGGCCGACGACGCCGAGAGCCGGCTGCCGAATCTGGAGCAGGGCCAGCGCGTCGACGCCAAGGAGCTCACCGCCGACGGGCACAACACGGCGCCGCCCGCCCGCTATACCGAGGCTTCGCTGATCAAGGCTCTCGAGGACCTCGGCATCGGCAGGCCGTCGACGTACTCGTCGATCATCAAGACGATCCAGGACCGCGGTTACGTCGTGAAGCGGGGCAGCGCGCTGGTGCCGTCGTGGGTGGCGTTCGCCGTCATCGGGCTGCTCGAACAGCACTTCGGCCGCCTAGTCGACTACGGGTTCACCGCGGCGATGGAAGACGAACTCGACGAGATCGCCGCCGGTAACGAGCGACGGACCAACTGGCTCAACAACTTCTACTTCGGCGGCGATCACGGGGTCGAGGACTCGATCGCCCGCTCGGGTGGGCTCAAGAAGCTCGTCGGGGTGAACCTCGAGGAGATCGACGCCCGGCAGATTAACTCCATCAAACTGTTCGACGACGATCAGGGCCGGCCGATCCATGTGCGGGTGGGCAAGAACGGTGCGTACCTGGAGCGGATGGTCCCCGACGAGGACGGTGAGCCCGGCGAGCTCAAACCGCAGCGGGCCAACCTCAAGGACGACCTCACCCCCGACGAGCTGACCCTCGAGCTCGCCGAAAAGCTTTTCGCCACACCGCAAGAAGGCCGATCACTGGGCGTCGACCCCGAAACCGGGCACGAGATCGTCGCCAAGGATGGTCGTTACGGTCCGTATGTCACCGAGGTTCTGCCCGAACCGCCCGACGACGGCGAGGCCGGGTCGACGGCGAAGAAGGGCAAGAAGCCGACGGGTCCGAAGCCGCGCACCGGTTCGCTGTTGCGGTCGATGGATCTGGAGACGGTGACGCTGGAGGATGCGCTGCGACTGTTGTCTCTGCCGCGCGTCGTGGGCGTCGACCCGAACACCGGCGAGGAGATCACCGCACAGAACGGCCGCTACGGCCCATACCTTAAGCGCGGCACGGACTCTCGCTCGCTGGCCACCGAAGAGCAGATGTTCGACATCACGCTCGACGAGGCCTTGAAGATCTACGCCGAACCCAAGCGCCGTGGCGGGCAGCGGGCCGCGGCCCCGCCGTTGCGTGAACTCGGTGAGGATCCGGCGACCGGCAAGCCGATGGTGATCAAGGACGGCCGGTTCGGCCCGTATGTCACCGACGGGGAGACCAACGCCAGCCTGCGCAAGGGCGACGACGTCCTGTCAATCACCGACGAACGCGCCGCCGAACTGCTCGCCGACCGTCGCGCGCGCGGTCCGGTGAAGCGGACGAAGAAGGCGGGGGCGAAGAAGACTGCGAAGAAGGCCGGAGCGAAGAAAGCCGCCAAGAAGAGCTAGCCCACGAACGTGAGCTTGTGCTCGAGATCAGCGTGATTCTTCGGAAACAACTTCACGTTCGGCGCCTTGCTCAGCGTCGGCGTGATCTGTGTCGGTCTGCTCGGGGCGGGCGCCGTCGGAGCCGCGCAGGTTCAGCGGCCGCGCCAACTGTGTCGGGGCCACACGGCCACGGAGTTCGACGATCTCGCCGACGTCCCAGCACAGCGCTTCGGCGTCCAGAGCTCCGCTGACCGCGATCGCCGAGGCGAGGACGTGGCCCTCCTCCAGCTTGGCCAGCTCGGTCAGCCGCGCCGCTTCGTTGACCGGGTCACCGATCACGGTGTATTCGAAGCGGGCCTGGGCGCCGATGTGCCCGGCGATCGCCCGGCCGGCCGACACCCCGATACCGAATTCCGTCTGGCCCAGCACCTCGATCAGCTCGTCGTGCAATTCGCGGGAGGCGGCGAGCGCGCCGCCGCACGCGTCGGGATGTTCGATCGGCGCGCCGAAGATGGCCAGCGCCGCATCGCCCTGGAACTTGTTGACGAACCCGCCGTGCCGGTTGACGGTGTCGACCACCACGCGGAAGAAGTCGTTGAGCAGGTTGACGACGTCGGCGGCGGGGATGGTCGACGCCAGCTGTGTGGATCCGACCAGGTCGACGAACAGCACCGCGACGTCGCGTTCCTGACCACCGAGTTCGGTGCCGCGTTCCAGTGCGCGCCGGGCCACGTCCTCGCCGACGTAGCGGCCGAACAGGTCGCGCAGGCGTTGCCGTTCGGCCAGGTCGCGCACCATGTCGTTGAAGCCCGCCTGCAGCAACCCCAGCTCGCTGGCGTCGTAGATCTGCATGTGGGCGTTGTAGTTACCGCGCTGCACCTCGCCGAGCGCCCAGCGCAACTGGCGCAGCGGGTCGGCGATCGACATCGCCACCAGCACGGTGCCTGCCAGGCCGACCACCAGTGCGGAGATCGACAGGATCAGGATCGGGGTGGTCAGCCGGTCGGCGGGAGCGGTCAGGATCTCGAACTTGCTGGCCACCACGGCCAGCACGATCGCGATGATCGGGACCGCGGTGGACAGCACCCACGTCATCACCTGACGCGCGATCACCCCGGGCGCGCGGAAGTTCTCGGGCACACCGCCGCGCAGGGCCGCCACCGCGACGGGCCGCAGCACCCGTTCGGACTGCAGGTAACCGATGATCGCGGTCGCGGTGGCGCCCAGCCCCGTGGCGACGGCCACCACCGGCGCCGACTTACTGGCCACCGGCCAGCTGGCGACGATGAACACCACTGAGCCGAGGAACCAGTTCGCGACGTTGATCACCGACCGGTAGAACGGCATCTTCAACGCGCGGGTCCGCGCGACCTCGGTGTCGGCCGGGTCGCGGTCGCCGAGCAGCATGTCGCGGCGCTGCCAGCGCATGACCGGGATCAGCAGCCGCAGGCTCCAGTACGCGGCGACGGTGAAGGACACGAATAGGAAGCCGAGGAAGACCGCCAGGTTGAAGGCGGGCAGGTCCTGTAGCTGGATGCGGTCCTCGGGCGGCAGACCGAATCTCAGGAAGCTCAGGACCAACAGGGCGCCGATGATGTCGGCCTGGACCATGCCCAGCGTGAACACCGGCCACGGGGTGCGCGCGGCCCACCGGACGAATGCGCTGATCCGCCCGATCGGTCGATCTTCCATGGCCACGCGTCAACCGTATCGGGCCTCGGCGACGGGTACGGGCGCTGTGAGACGGACGTGTCGGTTCGCAGCACTACTGTTATCTCCGATGGGCGGTGTCTTCTCGCGTCTTGTGGGTCAACAGGCTGTTGAGGCCGAGTTGGTGGCTGCGGCACGCGCCGCACGTGGTGAGTCGGCTCACAGCGGGGCGGCGGTCGGATCCATGACACATGCGTGGCTGATCACGGGCCCTCCCGGCTCGGGCCGGTCGGTGGCGGCGCTGTGCTTTGCCGCGGCGCTGCAGTGCACCTCCGACGGTGTGCCCGGGTGCGGCGAGTGCCGGGCCTGCACGACGACGATGGCCGGCACCCACGCCGATGTGCGGAGGATCATTCCCGAGGGACTGTCGATCGGTGTCGACGACATGCGCGCGATCGTGCAGATCGCCTCGCGGCGGCCGGGCACCGGGCGCTGGCAGATCGTGCTGATCGAGGATGCCGACCGGCTGACCGAGGGAGCGGCGAACGCCCTGCTCAAGGTGGTCGAGGAGCCGCCGCCGTCGACGGTGTTCCTGCTGTGCGCGCCGTCGGTGGATCCCGAGGACATCGCGATCACGCTGCGCTCGCGCTGCAGGCACGTCGCGCTGGTCACCCCCACCGTGGACGCGATTGCGGGTGTGCTGATGGACAGCGACGGGCTCCCGGAGGCCGAGGCGCGGTGGGCGGCTTCGGTCAGCGGCGGCCATGTCGGGCGGGCCCGTCGGCTGGCCACCGACGAGTCGGCGCGGGAGCGTCGGAAGCGGGCGCTGGGTCTGGCGCGCGACGCGGCGACGCCGTCCCGCGCCTATGCCGCGGCCGAGGAGTTGGTCAAGACGGCTGAGGACGAGGCCCTCGCGCTGACGATGGACCGCAACGAGGCCGAGACCGAGGAACTGCGCACCGCGCTCGGTGCAGGTGGCACCGGAAAGGGGACGGCCGGTTCGCTGCGCGGAGCGGCCGGCGCCCTGAGTGCCCTTGAGCGACGGCAGAAGTCACGCAAGACGCGTGCCTCGCGTGATTCTCTGGACCGCGCGCTGATCGATCTGGCGACGTACTTCCGCGACGCGCTGCTGGTGGCCTCGGACGCCGGCGACGTTGCGCACAACCACCCCGATATGGCCGAGGAAATCGTCAGGCTGGCCGCGCATGCGCCGCCGGACAAACTGCTGCGCTGCATCGAAGCAGTCCTGGAGTGCCGCGAGGCGTTGGCCGTCAACGTCAAACCGAAGTTCGCGGTCGACGCGATGGTGGCCACGGTCGGACGGGCGCTGCGCGACTGAGTTGGGTCGGCGGCGGACCCTGCCGTAGACTCGTCCCGCCTGCCGGTGTCTTCAGCTCTTCGCGCAAGCGCTCATCGCGGGCACGCCACCTTAGCTCAGTCGGCAGAGCGGCTCACTCGTAATGAGCAGGTCAGGAGTTCGATTCTCCTAGGTGGCTCCACTTCGGTCCTCGGGTCAGGAAGTCAGAGACCAAGGGCACGACCTCGTCGAGGTGCGTTTCCAGCAGCCAGTGCCCGCCGCCGAGCAGGTGCAGGGGCGCGTCGGGCAGGTCGCGGTGGTAAGCCCGCGCCGACTCCTCGGGCATGTAGCCGTCATGCGGCCCCCAGACGATCAGTGTCGGCGGCCGATGCGTGCGCAGATAGGCCTGCTCGTTAGCGAACCAGTCGAGTGTCGAGGGTTGGTCCTCGAGCAGGTGGATGAGGTTGGCCAGCCGGTCCGGCGTGTTCATCAGCGACCAGTGCAGTGTCCACAGGTCGGGGCTGATGCGGTCGGACACCTCGGCCGGGAGCTCGCCGCGGAACTCGCTTTCGAACCCTGCGAGCGTCACATGCTCGGCGATGCGACGCCGCGACGCGGGCCCGGGGTTATCCCAAAGCTCGCGCAGGAACCCGTATTTCGGCCCGAACGCGTCGGCGTAGATGTCACCGTTCTGGATGACCAGGCCCGCGACGCGCTCGGGTTCGGCCAGGGCGAGGCGGAAACCGAACTGGGAGCCGTAGTCGTGCAACCAGATGACGTAGCGCCGAAGGTCGAGCGCGCCGACGAAGGACCGCAGAAACGCCGCGTAGGCGTCGAAGGTGTAGCCGAAGGCATCCGGTGAAGGTGTTGAGCTGTAACCGAAACCGGGCAGATCAGGGGCGACCAGGCGCCACCGGTCACCCAGTGCGGCCATCAGATTGCGGTAGACGTACGACGAGGCCGGATAGCCGTGGGGGAGCAGCACGACCGGGGCGTCGGGCGGTCCGGCTTGGCGGTAGAAGGTGTCGACGCCGTCGACGGTGACGCGGTGGTGGGTGACCGGTGCGATGCTCACGTCGGCTGCAACACCTCCTTGGCGATCTTCATTGCCGAGTTGGCGGCGGGGAAACCGGCGTAGCCGGTGCAGTGGTAGACGACCTCGGCGATCTCGTCGTCGGTGAGGCCGTTGGTGCGCGCGATCTGGACGTGGATCCGCAGTTCGTCTTCGGCGCGCAGCGCGATCAGGAGGCCCAGCGTCAGCAGGCTGCGGTCGCGACGGCTCAGGCCGTCCCGGGTCCACAGTCGCCCGAACACGTTGTCCATGGCCAGGGGAAGCATCTCGCCGCCGAAGGAGTCGGTGGGCAGTTCGACGTCCCCGTCGGGAAGGACGCCGGGAAGCAGTTCGCGGAAAACCCTCAGGCCTTGGTCACGGATGTCGGTCACCCCGACAGCCTGACACGCCGGCCGCTATTTCGGTGCCACGAATCCGACGGGGCCCGACGCGATGCACACCGACAACGCGGCGGTATTCGCGCGCACGTCGATCGCGTCGCCCGCACCGGGTAGCCGGACGAACACCTGGTTCAGGCCCGGTCGCACCGGCACCTTGACCTCGCGCCCCTCCGACAGCGACATCGTCATCGAGCCGTCGCTGTTGGCCAGATAGTTGATCTCGGCCGTCCAGTCGGCAGGTAGCAGCGGGCCGTCCAGCGGCATCCGGACCGGAACTTCGGGCTGCACCAGGTAACCGCAGTCCGGGTGCGGTCCAGGCGCGATGGCGCGCACCCAGGTGACCTTCGCGTCGACCACGCGGCCCTTGTGATCGAGCATGCGCAATTCGTCTGTGGCCGCGGAGAATTCGGGACGTTCACGCACCAGCGCGAACATGTGGCTGGCCCGGTTCTCGGGCCCGACGACCCGTTGCAGGACCATCGGGTCGACCTCCTGGTCGAGCATCGGCGCGTCCGACATCCGGCTCGCGTCGGCCAGGCCCGACAACGCGTTACGCAGATAGCCTTGTGCCGGATCGTCGCGCCACGTCGTCAAGAACGTCGCCGTCGAGTACACGCTGCTGGCCACGAACAGCGCTGTAAGCGAACAGATCACCACCGTTCGGGGCCGCGACGCGTCCAGCCACCGCGACCCCGCCCGGTTCGGGGCGCATAGCCCGACCGCCGCCAAGAGCGCCAGCACGATGACGAGGTCGGGCAGATAGCGCAGCGTCTGCGCCAATTCCAGGGCGGTGAACTGCGATGACCGCATGAGGTAGATCGGGATCTGGCAGGCCATCGCGTATCCCGCGGCCACCAACCACACCGCGGTGATCCGGCGCTTACGCAGCAGCGTCACCGCGACCACGGCGGCCAGGGCCACCCAGCCCAACACCATCACCGTCGCGGGTGGGGTCGCCCACGGCGAGGCCGGCGCCCACCGTTGCCAGTCCCACGGGCCGCCGACCAGCCCAGGCACGATCCCGTGCGTCACCGACCGCGCGAGCAGGTCCCACGTCATCGCCAGGTCGAAACTCCACCGCTTCTGGTCGACCACGACCAGGTACACGCCGACCCATCCCGCCGTGACCGCCAGCGACGGCACCCACAGGCGGATTCCTCTACGCCACACCGCTTTCAGTGGTCCGGTGCCGGTCACGTAGCACAAAAGAGCGGTCACCGCGAACGCGACGAACGGTATCACCGCCGCCTTCTCGAAGAACAGCAGACCGCCGATGTAGACCAAGAGAGCCGTCACCGCGTATCGCTTCTGACCGGTGCGCACCAATAGGATCGCGTCACCGCAGACCCACGCCATCGCCGCCAGCATCGGCAACGAGTTCAGTGCCGCCGCCCACCAGGAGAACCCGGGCACCGTCAGCGGTGTGAACAGCGCGAATATCAACGGCAGCAACAGGACTGGTCGCCACCCGAGGATGATGTTCAACGTCCGCAGTAATGCCAGCGACACCAGCAACTGCAAGACGAGCAGGCTGATCGCCGGGCCGATCCAGTTCAGCGGTGCCAATAAGGTGATGCCACCGGCGACGAGGAACGCGGCGGGCATGACGTGACCGTCGTGGTCGTCGAACAGGTACGCCGGCGAGAGCAGCGGTTGGGTACCCGCGCGGCCGATCAAAATCAGGTCGTCCCAGTAGAAGTAACCGCCGAACGCCAGCACCGCCCGGATCGCCAACTGCACGACGATCAGGACGATGGCGGCGCGCGCGACCCAGTTGCCCAGCGCGAAGTTACCGCGGATAGGCATCCCCTGCTTGCCGGCGAGCGATCCACGCCGAGCGCACCATCTCCTCTAGCGAATGCCGCATCCGCCAGTCGAGGTCGCGCGCGGCCAAGTCGCCCGATGCGACGATGCGGGCGGGGTCACCGGGCCGGCGCGGACCGACCACCGGCTCGAACTCGAATCCGGTCACATCGCGGATCGTGGTCATGGTCTCTCGCACCGAGGTGCCGCTACCGCTGCCGAGGTTATAGACGGGCTCGATTGCTTCGCCGGCTTCCAGCCGCCTCGCCGCGGCGACATGCGCCAGCGCGAGGTCCGACACGTGGACGTAGTCCCGCACACAGGTGCCGTCGGCAGTGGGGTAGTCGGCGCCGTTGATCCGCGGTGTCTCGTCGCGGCACAACATGTCGAACACCAGCGGGAAAAGGTTGTGCGGGCTGACGTCGAACAGATCCGCCGAACCCGATCCCACGACATTGAAGTAGCGCAGGCTGGTGTGCCGTAACCCGGACGCGCGTGCGGCGTCGCGAATCATCCACTCGCCCACCAGTTTACTGACGCCGTACGGGGATTCCGGCGAAGTGGGCGTCTGCTCTGTGACGGTGTCGACATCCGGGGTGCCGTACGTGGCGGCGCTGGAGGAGAACACCATCTTGTCGGTGCCTGCGGCCTCCATCGCCTTGAGCAGCGTGACCATCGCCGAGACGTTCTGCTCGTAGGTGTGAAGCGGGCGTTGCACCGAGACACCGGCGTACTTGAACCCTGCTATGTGGATGACGCCGCTGACGCGATGCTTGTCGAGCGTGCGTGCGACGAGGTCACCGTCGAGCAGGGTGCCGCGCACGAAGGGAACCGTCGGCGGAACGAATCGCTTCAGGCCGGTCGACAGATCGTCGAGCACCACCACCGGCATGTCGGCGTCCGACAGGGTACGCACCACATGGGAACCGATGTATCCGGCGCCGCCGGTCACCAGCCAAGTCATTCGCTCTTCCTCACCGTAGAACGGGGCCAGCATACGGATGGGCGACCTGGACTCCGAACCGGTGTCATGCCGCACGCCTGCGAGACAGCGCGAACAGGTGCACGGCGATACCGACCACCGGACCGCACACCAACGCGACCACCGTGCGCGTCTGTAGATCCAGCGGTAACAGCAGCAACAGCGTCGACGCGACGGTCGCCGAGACCCAGCCCAGTGAGTATGCGCGGTGCAGTGCGGCCGCCACCGCCGCAGCACCGGTGAGCGTGAGCAGCGAAACGGCGATCGCACCGCCCGTCAACCAGGCCAGCAGTGCACCGTCGGCGCGGTATTCGGCACCGAATGCGCTGCGTAACAGCCACGGTCCGGCCGCCCAAGCCACCAGCACACCGAGCAGGCCCACACCGGTGACGATCACCGTGGGCGCGACGAGAGCGCGCAACCGGTGCGTGCGCTGGTCGACGAAGTGGGCAACCAGGTTGCCCTGCATCGCCGTGAGCGGAACCAGGAGTGGGGCCCGCGTCAGCGTGACGGCCAGGATCACGATGCCGCCGACCGCGCCCAGGTCGTCGGAGGTCGCCTGCAACAGCACCGGAAAGCCCATGACCAGGATCGCGCTCGCGCCCGCCGCGGTGATCGAATGCGACGCGCCCCGTAGGAAATCCGCGGTGCCGACGGGGGTCGACAGACCCGCGGCGCGCCGGGTGGCGGACGAGACGATCAGCATGATCAGCCACGCCACCGAACCGGCCACGGTGGCCCACAGATAGCCGGCCAGGCCCCAGCCGACCAGGAAGGTCGCGACGGCCACGAGTAGCCGCAGGCTTGCGTCGGTCACCATCTGCGATCCGTACGCCGTCCACCGGTCCAGTCCGGCCGAGATGCCGAGAAGTGTGGAGTGCAGGCAGAACCCGGCGAGTCCGACAGACAGCAGCGTCACCGAAAGCCATCGGGACTCGACGAACACGTACTCGGACCACAGCGGTGAACTGAGCGCGATCGCAGCGGCCGACACGACGCCCACGAGAGCGCCCACCCACATCGGACGGCTGCGCGGGCCCTCGGTCACCTCGACGTGCGCTGCGGACCGGACCTCCCGGGTGGCCTCCTGCAGCAGCCCGCCCGTCGCCCCCGAGACCAGGCCGAACGCTCCCCAGAACACCGCGAACAACGAGAATCCGGCGGGCTCGAGGTCGCGGGCGGCCAGGTAGAGCACCGCATAACCGCACACCGCGATTGCGGCGGTGGCCACACCGACCCGGCCGACGCTGCCGCGCGCGGCGGGACCGGCCGGTGCCGGGCTGCTCGCGGTGACCGGATCGAAGGGCGCGCCCGCGTCGGTCACGGCGTGTCCAGGTCGGGTAACTGCGGGGAGTAAAGCCAGGCATCCCACAGCCATCGCAGCGACTCGTCGGCGTAATGCAATGCCAGCCCGGTGAAATCGTCGGTCACCACCGTGCTGTGCCGGTAGCGCGCAGTCCAGTCCCGCAGCAGCGCGAAGAAGTTGTCGTCGCCCAGGTGCCGCCGCAGCACGTGCAACGTCATCGCCCCGCGCTTGTACACCCGGTCGTCGAACATGTCGCGCGGGCCCGGGTCGGCCAGAAGCAGGTCGCGCGGCGAGTTGGCGAGCCGCTGATAATAGTGTCGCGCCCACTCATCGGCGCTGCGGCCGCCCGAGTTCTCCGACCACAACCACTCGGCGTAACAGGCGAACCCCTCGTGCAGCCAGATGTGGCGCCACCGCTTGGCTGTCACGGAGTTGCCGAACCACTGGTGTGCGAGTTCGTGCGCGATCAACCGCTCAGCCCGCCCCTTGCCGTCGCAGTGGTTGGCGCCGAAGATCGAAATTCCCTGTGCCTCAAGCGGTATCTCGAGGTCGTCGTCGGTGATCACGACGGTGTAGCCCTCGCTGAGCGGATAGTCGCCGAACAACGTGACGAACAGTTTCATCATCTGCGGTTGCGCGGCGAAGTCGTGTTCGAAGTTATCGCGCAGCCGGTCCGGAAGCGCCGCGTGGATCGGGACCCCGTTGTCGGCCAGCCGCCGGCGTTCGTACATGCCGATCTGCAGCGTGACCAGATAGGTCGAGGTGGGCTCGGGCAAGTCGTATGTCCACGTGGTCATCCCGGCCCGTGCGCGTCGGGACACCAACTCGCCGTTCGCGATCACCCGGTATGGGCTTTCGGCGGCGATCTGCAGACGGAAGCTGGCCTTTGCGCTCGGGTGGTCGTCGCACGGAAACCACGACTGCGCACCGTTCGGCTGGCCGGCGACCAGGGCGCCGTCGCTGAGTTCTTCGAAACCGACATCGCCCCACAGTGAACGGATCGGCCTGGGGGCGCCACCGTAGCGCACGACGATCGTCATCGCCGCGCCCGGAGCCAGCACATCGCGCAACGCGATGTGTAGCTTGCCCGAAGTGGTGCGGAACTGTTGGGGCCGTGCGCCGTTGACGGTCACCTTCGTCACCGACAGCGTGTCGGCGAGGTCGAGGGTGAAGGTGCGGAGCGAAGCGAGAGTCACCGCGGTGATCGTCGCGGTGCCCGTGAGCCGATTGATGGCGACCTTGTACTCGATGTCGAGTTCGTAGCGTGACACCCGGTAACCGAAGTTGCCGCTGGTGGGCAGGTACGGGTCGATGACCGGTGTCGACTTCTTCTTACCTCTCGTCACGCGGCGGTTTCTTCGGTCGATGGTGTCGACGTGCCCGCGCGCTTCTTGCGCGGCGCCTGCCACGGCGCGATCGGATTGCCCTGCCAGCGGGTCGACGGGGGTACCTCGTCGCCGCGCACGACCAGTGACGCCGGGCCGACCGTCGCACCGGCGCCGATGCGTGCGGCGGGCAGCGCGACGCTGTGCGCACCCAGTGTCGAACCCTGCTCCAGCACAACGGTGTCCATTCGCATGATCCTGTCGTGGAACAGATGCGTCTGCACCACGCAGCCGCGGTTGACGGTGGCACCTTCCTCGAGGGTCACCAGGTCGGCCTCGGGTAACCAGTACGTCTCGCACCAGACGCCGCGCCCGATCCCGGCGCCCAGCGCCCGCAACCACAGGTTCATCACCGGTGTCCCGCTGGCCGCGCGGGCGAACCACGGGGCCGCGACGGTCTCGACGAAGGTGTCGTAGACCTCGTTGCGCCAGACGAACGGAGACCAGAGCGGGTGTTCGCCGGCCTCGATGCGGCCGACCACAAGCCATTTCGCGATCACCGCGGCTGCTCCGGCAACGCCTCCGGCGACCAACAGCACCGCGCCGGCACTCAACGCGGCCCACCCCCAGCCGGCTTCCACGGCCAACCATTGCAGGGTGAGCAGCACCGCCACCCCGATTGCATACGTGACGATCAGCGGGACGATCCGGCAGGTCTCGACCAGACCCCGCAGCAGCTTCAGCCGCGCCGAGGGATGGAAGGTGCGCAGCGCGTCGGCCGCGGTCGGCTTGCGGCGCAACCGGACCGGTGGACTGCCCAGCCAGGAGGAACCGGCCTTGGCTTTGGGCGGGGCGGCCGACAATACCGCCACCAAGCCGTCGTCGGGTACTTTACGACCCGGTTGGGTGATGCCGGAGTTACCGAGGAACGCCCTCTTGCCGATCGTCGCCTTCGCGACATGGATCCAGCCGCCACCCAACTCGTAGGACGCCACCATGGTGTCGTCGGCGAGGAAGGCGCCGTCCTCGATGACGGTGAACTTGGGTGTGAACAGTGCGGTCGAAATCTCGGTTCCGCGACCGACTTTGGCGCCGAGCACCCGGAACCACACCGGGGTGAGCAGGCTCGCGTAGATCGGAAACAGGTAGGTGCGCGCGGCATCCATCAGCCGTTCGGTGGTCCAGATCTGCCACCCCGTGCGGCTGCGCACCGGGTGATACCCCTCGCGCAGCCCCAACGAGAGCAGCCGGACTCCGGCCACCGTCAGCGCCGCGTATATGAGTGCGGCGGCCAGTGTCGCGGCCGGAGTCCACAGCGCCGCGGGGGCGATCGCGTCCACCACCGAATTCGTCTCGCGCACACCGTATCCGATCACGGCCAGCCCGGTCGCGATCGCCAGCAACGGCAGTCCTGCGAGCACGATCGAGGAGACGCCGTAGACCGCCACCCACCCCGGCGCCCGCGGCGGGCGGTGTTCGGGCCAGGGGTGACGGGCCTTGCCGGACTTCACCGCGGCCGAACCCTTCCAGTACTGGCCGTTCTTCACCTTGCCGACGACGCCGGAACCGGGGGCCACATCGGCGTTCTTGCCGACGACGGCACCGGGCAGCAGTGTCGTGCGTGCGCCGATCGTCGCGTCGTTGCCGACAGTGATCGGCCCGACGTGGAAGAGGTCGCCGTCGACCCAGTGGCCGGACAGGTCGACTTCGGGTTCGACCGAACTTCGGTGCCCGAGCTTGAGCATGCCGGTCACCGGGGGTGTGGAGTGCAGATCCACGCCCTTGCCGACCTTGTTGCCCAGTGCGCGGGCGTAGTACACCAACCATGGTGCGCCCGCGAGGTTTTCGGCACCGCTGGCCTCGGCGAGCCGTTCGGCGAGCCATACCCGCAGGTGCTCGGACCCGCCTCGGAAGTAGGTGCCCGGCGCCAGCCCGTCGAGGAGAAGGCGGGCGCACACCGCCGCGATGCCCATCCGGCCCAGCGGGGTGACGAACAGGACGAAACCCACGCCGACCCACCACCAGTTCAGCGGTGCGGTCCAGGGAACGAACCCGGCCAGGACGTTGTTGGCCAATGCCAGCCACACCACCCACTGCAGTCCGGTCAGCGTGGCCAGCGGCAGCGACAACGCCACCTGCACGGCCTGCGTCATGCGCGACGTCGGCTTCACCGTGCGCGGATGCACCTGCGGCGGCGGATCGAGCTCGTCGAGGAAACCCGCGAGCGACCCGAGCCGCGGGTGGTCGTACAGGTCGGCAACCGTGACCTGCGGGTGGCGCCGACGCAGAGCGGCGACCAGTTGCGCTGCCGACAGCGAGCCGCCACCGAGCGCGAAGAAGTCGGCTTCGGGACCGTCGACCGGCGCGGCCAGCACGTCGCGCCACAGCCCGGCGAGCCAGCCCATCGTCCCCGTCAGCCCGGCGCCGTCGTCGTCGCCGACGTCGACCGGCCACGGCAGCGCGTCGCGGTCGACCTTGCCCGAGATGCGGGTCGGGAGTTCGTCGACCAGGACCAGCCGGGGGACCAGCGCCGCGGGCAACGTCTCGGCCAGCGACACCCGCGCCTTGGCCAGGTCGAACGTGGGATCTGCGCTGGCGATGTAGCCGACCAACAGCGGTGTGCCACCGGTCGTGCGGCGGACCGCGGCCGCGCCGCCGCTCACCCCGGGCAGGTTGACGAGCGCGGTGTCGACCTCGCCGAGCTCGATGCGCCGCCCGCCGACCTTGACCTGGTCGTCGGCGCGGCCCACGAAGTAGAGCCCGTCGGATTCCAGCCGCACCAGGTCCCCGCTGCGGTATGCACGCTTCCACCCGAGCGTCGGCATCGCCGCGTACTTCTCCGCGTCCTTCTCCGGGTCGAGGTAGCGCGCCAGCCCCACGCCGCCGATGACCAGCTCGCCGACGGCGCCGTACGGCACCGGCTCACCTTCGGAGTCGACCACGGCCAGGTCCCACCCGGGCAGCGGCAACCCGATGGCCACCGGGCCACCTCCCGACAACCGGGCGGCGCACGCCACCACGGTCGCCTCCGTCGGCCCGTAGGTGTTCCACACCTCCCGGCCCTCGACAGCGAGCCGGTCGGCCAACTCGGGTGGGCAGGCTTCGCCGCCGAAGATCAGCAGCCGCACCGCCTCGAGCGCCTCGGCGGGCCACAACGCGGCCAGCGTCGGCACCGTCGACACCACCGTGATGTCACGCGCCACCAGCCACGGCCCGAGGTCCATACCGCTGCGCACCATCGACCGCGGTGCGGGCACCAGGCAGGCGCCGTGGCGCCACGCCAGCCACATCTCCTCGCACGACGCGTCGAAGGCCACCGACAAACCGGCCAGCACCCGGTCGCCCGGTCCGATCGGATTGTCCTGAACGAACAACCGTGCCTCCGCGTCGACGAACGCGGCCGCGCTGCGGTGGGTGACCGCCACGCCCTTCGGTGTGCCGGTGGAGCCGGACGTGAAAATGATCCACGCATCGTCGCGGCCCAGAGGCGCCGCTGCCCGCCAGCCCCGCGAAGACCCCGGCCAGCGCGACAGGCCGGCTTCGGTGATGACGGCCACCACGTTGGCCTCGGTGAACACCAGCTCCGCCCGTTCTTCGGGGTCGTCGGCGTCCACGGGTACATAGGCGGCGCCGGTGGCCAGCACGGCGAGGATCGCGACGTAGAGCGCGTAGCTGCCCGACGGCATGCGGATGCCGATCCGGTCGCCGCGGCCGATGCCCCGCGCGGCGAGCCAAGCGACGCTGTCCTCGATGTCGGTGATCAGTTCGGCGTACGTGAGCTGGACGTCGCCGTCGTCGATCGCGGGCGCCTCCGGGTAGCGCTTCGCGGTCTCATAGAGGATGTCGACGAGCGTGCGCGGCTCCGGCGCGAGCGGGGACAGCAGATATTGAGGTGGGATCTCCTGCCGCAACTCCCCAGTCACGGCTACAAAGCTACTCAGCCCACCCCCGGTGTCGCCCGAGCCGCACGCGGCGTCGCGATCACGATTGCGATACTGGCCGCCGGGCACCGAAAAGGGCCGCGGCGGAGGTTTGATTTCCCCCGCTACCGGTCATTCGCCAGTACCTGGCAGAATCGCCTGCGGAGGGGAGTATTCCTTCGCCGCGGTGTCGTCATCACGTCGGCCGTCATCGGACGACCGGTGCTGCGGGCCGACACGTTTGATCGTGGCGGTGGAAGAGACCTCCGGCGTTTTGACGACCGGAGGTTAAGTGAACGTTTCCACCCTCGAATGGATCATCACGCTGAGCGTGACGATGGCCATCCTGCTGTTCGACGTCATCGTGATCGGCCGCCGGCCGCACGAACCGTCGAAGCGGGAGACCGGGACCGCGCTGACGATCTACGTCAGCCTGGCGATCGCCTTCGGGATCTGGACCTGGTTCTTCCACGGTAGCCAGTACGGCGTCGAGTTCTTCGCGGGCTGGCTGACCGAGTACAGCTTGTCGGTGGACAACCTGTTCGTCTTCCTGATCATCATGGCCAGCTTCAATGTGCCCAGGAAGTACCAGCAGCAGGCGCTTCTCGTCGGCATCATCCTGGCGCTGATCTTCCGGGGCATTTTCATCGCGCTCGGCGCCGTGGCCATCAACCAGTTCTCGTGGGTCTTCTACATCTTCGCCGCGTTCCTCATCTACACGGCGATCAAACTCGCCCGCGACACCGACCACGAGGACGACGGCGACAACGTCGTGGTCAGGTTCGCCCGCAACCACCTGAGCATGACCGACACGTGGGACGGCCTGAAGCTGTGGGTGAAGGAGAACGGCAAGCGGTTGATGACGCCGATGTTCCTCGTCATCGTGGCGCTGGGCACCACGGACCTGATCTTCGCGCTCGACTCGATCCCCGCCATCTACGGGCTCACCCAGGAGCCGTACCTGGTCTTCACCGCCAACGTCTTCGCGTTGATGGGCCTGCGGCAGCTGTACTTCCTGCTGGGCGACCTGCTCAAACGGCTGGTGTACCTGTCGCAGGGCCTGGCCTTCATCCTGGGGTTCATCGGCGTGAAGCTGCTGCTGCACGCGCTGCACGAGAACGAGGTGCCGTTCATCAACGGCGGTGAGCACGTCCCGGTGCCCGAGATCCCGACCCTGCTGTCGCTGGGCGTGATCATCGTGACGTTGCTCATCACCACCGCGGCGAGCCTCTACAAGACCCGGGTGCACGATGTGAAGAACGCGGCCAACGACAACTCCAAATTGGATTCGCGCTGAGCGCAAGGCTCGGCCCGCCGCGGGCCGTCTTCTAGCCTTGCCGGGTGCGCCTCTTCGTGACCGATACCCCGGACAGCTGGGATGAACTGACCGACGGTGGCCAACCGCCCGTCCGCGTCGCGGCCAAGGACCTGCAACACGCGCGGAGGGTCCGCGTGCGGGTGCGGGCCGACGGCGACGTCGCGGTCATCCTCGACGTCACTGTCGCCGTCGCGGCCGACTTCCGGTCCGTGCGGGACGCCCTGGAACCGGCCGACGGCGTGCGCTACGCAGGCACCGTCGACGGTCTGGCCGGCCTGATCGCCGACATCGAATCGGCCGACGTCGCCGACGGCGTCACGCTCGTACCCGTGTCGCCGCGTGACGACGTGCACGCGCTGGGCCGCGCAGTGCTGCGAAGCCTCGAATTACGCGGTCAGGCGAAGGCGTCGTAGGCCGGCGCTCAGCGGTGCTTGGCCGCCTCCTGTGCGAGCTGCACGCGAGAGGTCAGCCCGAGCTTGGTGTACACGTGGGTGAGGTGGGCCTGCACGGTCCGTGGTGAGACGAACAACCGCGCGGCGACTTCCTTGTTGCCCAGGCCTTCGCTGACCAGCTTGACGACGTCGAGTTCGGCCCGGGTCAACGACTCCCACCCGCTTCCGGCGCGCTTACGCTCACCGCGACCACGTTGCGCATAGGCGAGCGCTTCGTCGATGGACAGTGCCGCGCCTTCGGCCCGCGCGGTATCAAACCCCTGCTCGCCCAACGCTTCCCGAAGCATATCCGCCGCCTGTCCGACAACGGAGTCGAGGACCTTGAAGCGCACGACGCCCATGTGATCGAACGCGGCGTCCGCAGCGCCGAGCAACCGCGCGCCCGCAAGATGGTTGCCGCTCATGGCTGCGACGGAGGCGAGGCCCTCCAGTGCGAAGGGCACAACGAGGTGGCAGCCGAGGCGGACGGCCAGGTCGAGCGCGTCGTCGACGTCGCGCTCCGCCGCCCCGAGTTCACCTGCGGCGACCTTCACGTATGCCCGGGCAACCAACGCAAGCGATCGGCCAACGCCCGTCGTCTGCGTGACCACCTCATCGGCACAACGACGCGCAGCATCGAGGTCACCGCACGCAACCGGGCCCAGCGGTGTCCAGGCATAGGTGGAGGCGACTCGGGTATCGACGCCTGTGAGGGCACGGGCCATTTCGCGCGCCTGCCACGCCGCTGGCGCGTCGCCGGCGGCGAGGTGGACGTGAGCAAACGCGGTGTAGACCGCACCCTTGTAGTAGTCGAAGAGCTCGGAAGCATGACGGAGGGCCTGCTGCGCGGTCATCAGGGCGCGGTCCAGCTCGCCTGTGTAAGCCAGGGCGTAGCTCTGCACCACCAACGTGTACATCGAGAACATCGCATCGCGGTTGGCCGAACATTCGTCGACCAGCTCGGTCAACCGCCGGATTGCTCCCCGCACGTCGCCGATCATGAGCTCCCTCCACGCCAGTGCGAAGCGACACTGCCGTGAGACGAAATCGTCGCCGATGTCGGTGGCGATTCGAAGACCCTCCTCGGCGGCGTGCTGCACCACCGCGGCCGAACGGTCACCGATGAAGGCGGCCAGCGCCTCCTGCGCCCGGATCTGGCCCAGAATCCACGAATCACCCAGGTCTTGGGCCAGTTCGGCCGCCTCCGTGAAGTACTGCCGGGCCGATTCGTCGCCGGCGGCGAACATTCCGCAGGCGGTCAAGGCTCGCGCCAGCTGTGCGGGATCGCCGAGCTCTCTGGCCAGTTCGAGGACTTGGTGCACCTCGCGCACATTGTCGTTGGTGGCGAGAAACGCCAGCAGCATAGCCTTGTTCGCCGACGCCCTCACTCGTGACGGCGAAGCGCCGCAGGACTGCACGTCCGCGTCGGCGAGCGCGGTGCTCAGCCAGCTGATCCCCTCCTGGATGCGGCCGCGCGTCAACCACAACGGTTGCAGCGAGGACGCCAAGGTGAGCGCTCGCTCGGCATCGCCGCCCTCTCGACTCCACGCGAAAGCTGCCCGAAGATTGTCGATTTCGGCTTCGGCCCAGTCGACGCGCCGTTCGTGGTCGGTATCGGGCGGCCTGTCGAGAAGCGCGGCCGTCGCACTGTAATGATCGCGGTGCCGTGCGCGTATGACGTCACCCTCGCGTGATTCGTGCAGTTTCTCCTGGGCGTACTGGCGCACGGTCTCCAGCAGCCGGTAGCGGGTGCCCCAACCGGTGTCGTCGGCAACGACGAGAGACTTGTCCACCAGGAGGGTGAGTTGATCGAGCACCTGATAGCGCTCAGCGTCGTCATCGCCGGCGACGGCGTGCGCGGCGTCGAGGTCGAAGCCGCCGAAAAACACTGCCAGCCTTCGGAACAACGTCTGCTCCGGCTCGCTCAGCAACGCGTGCGACCAGTCCACCGATGCGCGCAACGTCTGCTGGCGGCGCACAGAGGTACGCGCTCCACCCGTCAGGAGACGGAACTGGTCGTGCAGGCTGTCGAGGATCTCGTCGGGTGACAGCGCCCGCACCCGGGCCGCGGCGAGTTCGATCGCGAGCGGAAGCCCGTCGAGCCTGCGGCATATCTCGGTGACGGTTCCCGAGTTCTGCGCCGAGATTCGGAAATCGGGTTTGGTTCTGCGGGCGCGGTCGGAAAACAGCTCGAGCGCTTCGTCGGCCAGCGACAGCGAGGGGACCCGCCAGCTCACCTCGCCCGTTACACCGATCGGTTCGCGACTCGTGGTCAGCAACGTCAAGGTCGAAGAGGCACCCAGCAGCGCGATGACCATTTCAGCGGTCGCGTCGAGCAGGTGTTCGCAGTTGTCGAGCACGATCAGCATTCGGCGGTCGCGAACGAACCGCAGCACCACGTCGGTGGTCGGCTGCCCGGGCTGGTCGGGCAGGCCCAATGCGCGCGCGGTCGCCACGGGCACCACGTCGGGATCGGTGATCGGTGCCAGGTCGACGTACCAGACGCCGTCGGCGAAGTCGGTGGCGATTTCGACGGCGACCTGTATCGCGAGCCGGGTCTTGCCCGCCCCGCCCGCACCGGTCAGCGTGACCATGCGGTTGGTCTCGAGCGCCTCACGGATGTCACGGATCTCGGTCTTGCGTCCGATGAAACTCGACAGCTGAACCGGAAGGTTTTCGGCAGCAGGGACATTCGACATGTGCGCCGTGCGCAGCGGTGGGAACTGATTGGGCAGATCGGGGTGGCAGAGTTGTACAACCCGTTCGGGGCGCGGCAGGTCACGCAGCGGGTGACTACCGAGATCGTAGAGCGTGATGTCGGCGGGCAGTTGGTCGACGACGAGCGGTTCGGTCGCACCCGAGAGCACGGTTTGGCCGCCGTGCGCGAGGTCACGCAACCGGGCGGCGCGGTTGATCGTCGGTCCGATGTAGTTGCCCTCATCTCGCAGACGAACGTCGCCAGTGTGGATCCCGATCCGCAGCTTGATCGGCGCCAGCGCTGCCCCCTGCAACGTCAAGGCGCAGGCCACCGCATCGGCGGCGCGGGCGAACGCGACGACGAAGCTGTCGCCTTCGCCCTGCTCGACGGGCCGTACGCCGCCATGAGCGGTGACCGCGTCGCCCAGTGTCCGGTCGAGACGCTCGACGGCAGTCCGCATCGCTTCCGGCTGGGTCTCCCACAGCCGAGTCGACCCTTCGACATCAGCCAGCAGCAGCGTGACCGTTCCAGTAGGAAGCTCGCCCATGCTCACGTCGCTCCAGCTAGTTTCGCTCATGCTAGCCAGCATGCGACCGGGGATATCGCGGAAACATCAGCGAAAATGCCGATAGTTCCGGCGCCGGAATGCGTAGGCGCGCTTCCACGGGAACGCGTGCAGCGCGGCTCAGGGGTCCGGCGTCACCAGTTGTCGTAGCCGCCTTCGGGACCCAGCATGCGTTCGAGCCGGGTGCGATTGATGCGGGCCAACTCGTTGCGGACGACCTTGCGCTCGGTCTCGATGTCGTTGTGCATCCGGTCGAGCATCGCTGCGAGCACCCGCCCCGCGTCGAAGCCGTTGACGAACATCACGAACCCGAAGCCGAAGTGCTCGAGGTATCGCTTCGACGCTTGACTCAGGCGTTCCATCAGCTCGGGTTGGTCGCACCAGATCGCGCACTGCTCAGCGGCCGACTTCTCGCTGCCCGGTCGCCGCCCGACGTCGGGGTAGGCCTGCAGGATGGTGTCGATGGAGTCCTCGCCGAGGCCGAACAGCAGCGCATCGGCTTCCCGGAACAGCGAGTCGTGGTCGGCGTACGGCCGTCCGCGCGCCAGATCGGCGGCCAGCGGCACGCTGTAACAGCATTCGTACACGGCGTGTACGGCCCTGCGCATCGGCATGGCGTTGAACGCTTCGAGGCCGATCCCCTGATGCATCAACACGACAGCAATGATCGACCGCGAGGGGAACGTCCCGGTTACGCCGTGTTACGGCGAGGAAAAATCAGCGCGCCCGTAAATCGGGCTCAGTGGTCCTTCTGGAACCGCTCGACCGACGCCTGGACTTCGGCCTCGGCCTCGGCGCGACCGACCCAGTCGGCGGCCTTCACATACTTGCCCGGTTCGAGATCCTTGTAGTGCACGAAGAAGTGCTTGATCGCCTCGAGCTCATAGGAAGGCACGTCGCCGAGGTCCTGGATGTGTTCCCAGCGCGGGTCGTCGGCAGGCACGCACAGGACCTTGTCGTCGCCGCCGGCCTCGTCGGTCATCCGGAACATCGCCACCGGCCGCACATCGACGATGCAGCCGGGGAACACGGATTCGGGCAGCAGCACCAGGGCGTCCAGCGGGTCGCCGTCCTCACCGAGGGTGTCCTCGAAGAATCCGTAATCGGTCGGGTAGGCCATCGACGTGTACAGGTAGCGGTCCAGCTTCACCCGGCCGCTCTCGTGGTCCACCTCGTATTTGTTGCGGGAACCCTTGGGGATCTCAATCACTACCTCGAACTGCACGGCCGCGGCTCCTTGCCCTGTGCTCTGGTCTGGGGTCGTCCGGTGATAACGCGGGTCAACCTTAATGGAGGGATACGCTGCTTGTACGGGGGCGGTCCAGGTTGAGCAGGAGGGTTATGCGGCCCAGTCAGTGGCGGCGATCCACGCACGTGGCGGTTTCGGTGGCGGTGTTGCTGCTGGTTGCCGTGGTCGTGGCGGTGGCCGCGATGCTCACCACAGGTCGGTCGACCGAAGCCTCGGCGGGGAAGCCGACGCCGCCGGCCGCGACCGCGAACCCCGGTGTCGTGCCGGTCGCCGACTCGGCGCCCAAGCCTGTCCCGGACCGGCTGGCCGCCAAGCTCGCGCCCGTACTGGCCGACCCGAACCTCGGCGACCTCACCGGCCGGATCACCGACGCGCTGACCGGGGCCGAGTTGTGGGCGCAACGCGCCGACGTGCCGATGCAGCCGGCGTCGACCAACAAGTCGCTGACGGCCGCGGCCGCGCTGCTGACGCTGGACCGCGACGCGCGGTTGACCACCCGCGTGCTGCGCGGCAGCCAGCCCGGGGTGGTGGTGCTCAAAGGTGGCGGAGATCCGACGCTGTCGGCGGCACCGCCCGGTGAGGACACCTGGTACCGCGACGCGGCACGCATCAGCGACCTGGCCGAGCGGGTCCGCGGCAGCGGTATGGAGGTCACCCGGGTGGCGGTCGACGTCAGCACCTACAGCGGACCGACGCTGGCGCCGGGCTGGGATCCGCTCGACATCGACTACGGCGACATCGCGCCGATGGAGTCGGTGATGCTCGACGGCGGCCGCACCCAGCCGGTGAGCTACGACTCGGTGCGTTCGCACACGCCGGCGCTGGATGCCGGGCGAGCGCTGGCGGTGGCGTTGAAGGTCGACCCGGCGACGGTGACCGTGCTGCCGGGCGCGGCCAGCGGTGAGGAGATCGCCGCTGTCGAGTCACCGCCGTTGATCTCGCGGCTACGCGACATGATGTACGCCTCAGACAACGTGATGGCCGAGGCGATCGGCCGTGAGGTCGCCGCGCAGGCGAGCAGGCCGCAGAGTTTCGACGGCGCGACGCGCGCGACGCTGAGCGCGCTCGCCGACGCCGGCATCGACACGGCCGGGGCGCGGCTGCTCGACTCCAGCGGGCTGTCGGTCGACGACCGGCTCACCGCGAAGACGCTCGACGAGGTGGCCCAAGCCGCGGCCGGTGACGAGCATCCGGCGTTGCGACCGCTGGTCGACCTGCTGCCGGTGGCCGGCGGCAGCGGCACCCTGTCCAACCGTTATCTCGAGGGGGCGCACAAGGATTCGGCCGGCTTTCTGCGGGCCAAGACCGGCTCGCTGACCGGCACCAATTCGCTGTCGGGCATCGTCACTGACGAGGACGGACGGGTGCTCACGTTCGCGCTGATCTCCAACAACGCAGGCCCGACTGGACGCATCGCGCTCGACAACGTGGCCGCCACACTGCGAGCCTGCGGGTGCAGCGCGTGAGCCCCTCGACCAAATCCTCGCTGTCGGTCGGTCGCGCCGTCGACTGGGACTTCGCCGCCGCCGTGGGGGAGAAGCTCGCCCGGCCCGGCCCGGCGTCGACCGACTACACGCGCAAGCAGGTGATCGAGCAGTTGGCCGAGGCGTCGCGCTCCGCCGAACTGCCGGTGCGCGAGGTCACCGGTATGACCGAAGGCGGTGAGATCCCCGAGGCCCGAATCGTGGACCGCCCGCAGTGGATTCGCGCGGCCACCAGGTCCATGCGCGTGATGACGGGCGGATCGGACAAGCCGGCCGGTGCCATCAGCGGGCGCATCACGGGTGCGCAGACCGGAGCGGTGCTGGCGTTCATCTCCTCGGGCATCCTCGGCCAGTACGACCCGTTCGGCCCCGGCGGTGGCGAACTGCTGCTGATCTACCCGAACGTGATCGCCGTTGAGCGCCAGTTGCAGGTGCAGCCCTACGACTTCCGGCTGTGGGTCTGCCTGCACGAGGTCACCCACCGGGTGCAGTTCCGCGCCAACCCGTGGCTTGCCGAACACATGTCCGGTGCACTCGCCGTGCTCACCGAAGAAAGCTCCGACGACATCGCCGAGATGGTCTCCAGGCTCGCCTCGTTCGTGCGCAGCCGCCGCGACGAGACGAACGGCGGTGTGGCAGATGTCAATTCGAATGGGATGATCGGGCTGTTGCGGGCAGTGCAGTCCGAACCTCAGCGTGAGGCCCTCGACAAACTGCTCGTGCTCGGCACGCTGCTGGAAGGCCACGCGGACCACGTGATGGACGCCGTCGGTCCCGCTGTGGTGCCGTCGGTCGCCACGATCCGCAAGCGGTTCGACGAGCGACGTCAGCGCAAACAGTCGCCGCTGCAGCGGGTGGTGCGGATGCTCCTGGGCATCGACGCCAAGCTCAGCCAGTACACCCGCGGCAAGGCGTTCGTCGACCACGTGGTGTCCGCTGTCGGCATGGACCGGTTCAACGCCGTGTGGACGGGACCCGAAACACTGCCTCTGCCAACCGAAATCGACGAGCCTCAACGATGGATCGACAGGGTGCTGTAGCCGGGCTTCGGGCGGCGGTCGAGGCGTTCGACCGCGACTTCGGCATCGGCGACCGCTGGTGCGTCGCACTGTCTGGAGGCCCCGACTCGCTGGCATTGACCGCGGTCGCGGCGCGGCTCAAACCGACGACCGCCCTGATCGTCGACCATCAGTTGCAGCCGGACTCCGCCGCCGTTGCGGAGAACGCGCGCAAACAGGGTATGTCTGTGGGATGCGTTGCAGCGCAGGTGATCACCGTCGAAATCGGCACGGTGGGGGGTCCCGAAGCCGCCGCGCGCACCGCGCGATACCGCGCGTTGGACGCGGCGAGGGACGGGATGCCCGTGCTGCTGGGCCACACGCTGGACGACCAGGCCGAGACGGTGCTGCTGGGTTTGGGCCGCGGTTCCGGGCCGCGGTCGATCGCAGGCATGCGGCCGTGGGATCCGCCGTGGGGCCGGCCCCTGCTGGGTGTGCGGCGGGCGGCGACGGAGGCCGCGTGCGTCGAGCTCGGTCTGTCGCCGTGGCAGGACCCGCACAACGCGGAGCGCAGGTTCACCAGGGTTCGCCTGCGTGAGGAGGTGCTACCGCTGCTCGAAGACGTTCTCGGCGGAGGCGTCGCGGAGGCGCTGGCCCGCACCGCAGGCGCGTTGCGCGCCGACACCGACACCCTCGACGAGCTGGCCGACCGCGCACTGACCGGGCTGCGTCGCGACGATGCGCTCGACGGCGACGAGCTCGCTCTTCTCCCAGAAGCACTGCGGCGCAGGGTGATTCGCAGATGGTTGCTCGACGGCGGTGCCGCCGGGCTGACCGACAAGCAGATCCGCGCCGTCGACGCCCTCGTCACGGCGTGGCGAGGCCAGGGCGGGGTCGCGGTCGGATCCCCCCTGCGGAAGCGACGGCTGATCGCGGGCCGCCGGGACGGCATGCTGACCCTGCACACGGAGCCGGTGCGAACCATGAAAAACTGTGCCCGTGCCTGAGCGATCCGCCGAGTTGTATACCGGTGACATCAAGTCGGTGCTGCTGTCGTCCGACGAGATCCAGGCGAAGATCGCCGAGCTCGGCACCCTGATCGGCGAGGAGTACCGCGACACCGTCGCCGAAAACGGCCAAGATCTCCTGCTGGTGACCGTGCTCAAGGGCGCGGTCTTCTTCGTCACGGACCTGGCGCGCGCGATCCCGCTGCCGACGCAGCTGGAGTTCATGGCGGTCAGCTCCTACGGTTCGTCGACGTCGTCGTCCGGTGTGGTGCGCATCCTCAAAGACCTCGACCGCGACATCAACGGCCGCGACGTGCTCATCGTCGAGGACATCGTCGACTCCGGGCTGACCCTGTCGTGGTTGCTGCGCAACCTCGCCACCCGCCACCCCCGCTCGCTGCGGGTATGCGCGCTGCTGCGCAAGCCCGACGCGGTGCGCGCCGACGTCGAGATCGCGCACGTCGGATTCGACATCCCCAACGAGTTCGTCGTCGGCTACGGCCTGGACTACGCCGAGCGTTACCGCGACCTCGACTACATCGGCACGCTGGACCCGAAGGTGTACGAGCAGCACTGAACGGCGCAAGATGAGGGGCATGCGCGAAACAGCCCTTCGCATCTGCCCCCTGTGCGAGGCCACCTGCGGCCTGGTCCTCACCATCGACGACGGTCGCGTCACCGGCGCCCGCGGCGACCGCGACGACGTGTTCAGCCACGGCTTCATCTGCCCGAAGGGCGCCAGCTTCGGCGAACTCGACAACGATCCCGACCGGTTGGCCAGGCCGATGATACGGCGTGACGGTGTGCTGACCGAGGCGACCTGGGAGGAGGCGTTCGCCGCGGCCGCGGAGGGGCTCGGCGGTGTCATCGCCCAGCACGGCGGTGCGGCCGTCGGCGTGTACCTGGGCAATCCGAACGCCCACACCATCGCCGGCGGGTTGTACACGCCGCTGGTCGTGAAGGCGCTGGGCACCCGGCAGGTGTACTCGGCGAGCACCCTCGACCAGATGCCCAAGCACGTCGCGCTGGGCCTGATGTTCGGCAGCCCCGTCGCGTTCACCGTGCCCGACCTCGACCGCACCGACTACCTCGTGATCATCGGCGCGAACCCCCTTGTCTCCAACGGCAGCCTCGCGACCGCCGCCGACTTTCCCGGCAAGCTGCGCGCGCTGCGCAGACGCGGCGGGCGCCTCGTGGTCATCGACCCCGCCCGCACCCGTACCGCCGAACTCGCCGACCGCCACCTGGCTCCGCGGCCCGGCACCGACGCGGCGCTGCTGCTGGGCATCGTGCACGTGCTGTTCGACGAGGACCTCGCCGACCTGAAGGACCTCTTCGGCCACGTCGACGGTGTCGACCTGGTGCGTGCTCTCGCCGCCGACTTCTCACCGGACACGGTCGAGGCGTACTGCGGGGTGCCCGCCGACGACATCCGCACGCTGGCACGCGAACTCGCGGCGGCGCCGTCGGCCGCGGTGTACGGCCGGATCGGCACGTCCACCGTTGAATTCGGCACCTTGGGCAGCTGGCTCGTCGACGTCGTGAACATTCTCACCGGCAACCTGGATCGCCCCGGCGGCGCGATGTTCCCGCAATCGCCGATCGCGCCCGCGGCGCGGCCACCGAAGCGAGGCCGAGGCTTTTCCACCGGGCGTTGGCACAGCCGCGTATCGGGTTATCCCGAAGTGCTGTCGGAGTTTCCGGCTGCGGCGTTGGCCGAGGAGATCGACACCCCCGGCGACGGGCAGATCAAGGCCATGATCACGATCGCGGGCAACCCGGTGCTGTCGGCGCCCGACGGCGATCGACTCGACAAGGCGCTCGACAGCGTCGAGTTCATGCTGAGCATCGACCCGTACCTCAACGAGACCACCCGGCACGCCGACGTCATCCTGCCGCCGCCTCCGCCGTCGCGCAGCGCGCACTTCGACGTCGCGCTCAACGGCCTGGCGGTGCGCAACAACGCGCGGTACTCACCGCCCGCGCTCCCGCTGACCGACCGACCGGACGAAGCCGAGATCCTCGCGCGCATCGCCCTGATCCTCTACGGTCTGGGCCCCGGCGCCGATCCGATGCTGGTCGACGATCAGGTGATCGCCGCAACGCTGGCCAAGGAGACCGCCGACCCCGACTCGCCGGTCGCCGGGCGATCCGTCGACGAGATGACCGCAATGCTGCCGACGGCTCCCGGCTACGAACGGCGCCTCGACATGATGCTGCGCCTCGGTGCCTACGGAGATGCGTTCGGAGCCAATTCCGACGGCCTCACTCTGGGCAAGCTCAAGGCCGCACCGCACGGCATCGACCTCGGTCCGCTGCGTCCGCGCCTGGCCGAGGTGCTGCGGACGCCGTCCGGGCGGATCGAACTCGCACCGCCCGAGTTGACCGCCGACGTCGCGCGGCTGCGGGATGCGCTCGGTGTGCGCGCCGACGGGTTCGTGCTCATCGGGCGACGGCACCTGCGTTCCAACAACAGCTGGATGCACAACCTGCCCGCGCTTTCGGGCGGGTCCAACCAGTGCACGCTGCGGATCCATCCCGACGACGCCGCCGAGCTCGGCCTCACCGACACGGCCGTCGTCAAGGGGCCGGGAGGTGAGCTGCTGGCGCCGGTCGAGATCACGCCCGAGATGCGGCGGGGCGTGGTGTCGTTACCGCACGGCTGGGGCCACGATCGCGAGGGCACGGGTCAACGGGTGGCGGCCGGTGCGCCGGGCGTGAACGTCAACCAGCTCAACGACGGCAACCATCTGGATCCGCTGTCGGGGACCGCGGTGCTCAACGGGATCCCGGTGGATATTGCGCCCGCGGGTTAGGTCAGCTCGTAGACCACGGTGACGTTGAAGCCGACGGCCTGCTGGCCCGGCTCGAACGGCACCGTCGCCATTTCCGCGGCCTGCCCGCGCGGACCCGGATACGGCGTTGGGGGCGACGAGGAAGGCACCTCGGATATTGAGAGGACCTTGCCGAGGTCCAAGTCGGCCAGCAGCGCGTACTGTTCGGCGCGGCTCTTGGCGTCGTTGAAGGCCCGGGCGCGCGCTTCGCGCACCAGTTGTGAGTCGTCCTCGATTGCGAGGGTGACGTTGTTGATCCTCGTCGCGTTGCCGCCCCTGCTCGCGATGATCCCGAACACCTGTGGCGCCGTGTTGAGCGCGCGGACCTTGATGTCGATCGTGTTCGTCGCCCGGTAGCCATTGATGGTCGTGGTGTCGCCGCCGGCGTACTGCGGCTGCACGCTCACCTCGGAGGTGTTGATGTCCTTGCGGTCGATGCCCGAGTCGACGAGCGCGTCGATGACACCGCGCTGCAGTTGGCTGGTCTGGTTCAGGGCGCCGGCGGCGTCGGCGGCGACGACCTCCATCCCCGCGTTGATCGTCAGTGTGTCGGGTGTGCCGAGCACCTCACCGGAGCCGACGACCGTCACCTGGCGTTGTGTGCTGTTGTCGTCGTTGGTGAGGACGGGGGCGGCCGTCGCGTCACAGCCCGAGAGCAGGGCGATCAACCCGGCCGCCGCGGCCGCGAGGATTCGGGTGGGCGTCTTCGCCCGGGCAGCGATTGGCATGGCTGGCACCCTACCGTCAGGGGGTCACCATGATCTTGCAGTGCGTGTCGGGGTCGGCGAGTTCGTCGAACGCGGCGCCGACGCCTTCTAGTCCCACCTCGCCGGTGATCAGCGGCGAGACATCGATTCGCCCGTCGGCGATGGCGCGCAACGTCTCCGCGAACTCGTTGTGGTCATAGGAGTTGACGAACTGGACGTTGATCTCCTTGGCGATGCCGAACAACGGCGTGACCGTGTCGGGCTGCATGCACACTCCGGCCACCACCAGGCGGCTGCCCAACGGAGCCCTGCGCATCACGTCGTCGATGATCCCGGGGATGCCGACGGCCTCGAAGGTCACCGCGGGTGTCGCGCCGTCGAACGGAGAACCCTGCGCGGGATCGAGGGTCACGTGCGCGCCCATCGTCGCGGCGAGTTCCCGCCGGCGCACCGAGAAGTCCGCCGCCGCAACGTGTTCGATGCCCTTGAGGCGCAGGGCGGCGATGATCGCGATGCCGATCGGACCGCAGCCGATCACCAGCGCGGCCTCGCCGGGGGCGATGTTGGATTTGTTGACGGCGTGCAACCCGACGGCCAACGGTTCGGTCAGCGCGGCGTGCCGAGGGTCGACACCGTCGGGCACGCTCAGCAGTAGCGGCACCGACAGCAGCATCCTCTCGGCGTATCCACCGAGCACGGTGTTGCTGGACATGATCGGCTCGAAGCCCTTGGGCGACAACAATACCGGTAGCGACGTGACAAGAGTTCCTGCAGCGGGCGCATCGGTGCCCGGACCGGCCTCGAGGATTTCAGCGCTGAATTCGTGGCCCATGAACACGTCATTGCCGAGGTCGACGGGCAGGCCACCTTGCACCGGCATACCGGTGATCTCGCGAGTCAGCCGCACCATCTGGTCGCCGTGTTTGGCGAAGTGCAGATCCGAACCGCAGATCCCGCAAGCCTTGACCGCGACCAGCACCTGACCCTCTTGGGGAACCGGTTCGGGCACGTCGTCGCGGACCACCATCTGTCCGCCTCGCAGTACGGCAGCGCGCATTCACCAATCCAATCGGTTCAAGAACCCCAGCAACGCGGCGTTGACCGCCGCGGGCCGCTCCTGCGGCAGCCAGTGCCCCCCGTCGATCATCACCTCGCGGTAGTCGCCCGAAACCACCTCGCGGGCGCGGTCCCGCCGGGCGAAGGCCTGGGTCGGATCCTCTGTGGCGCCGACGAACAACGCAGGCACGCCGATGGTCGTCGCCGGGGTGTTCGCCGTCAGCTCCCAGTTGCGGTCGAAGCAGCGGTACCAGTTGAGCGCACCGGTGAAGCCCGTGCGGGTGAACTCCTCGACGTAGTGGTCGAGTTCGCGCTCGTTGATCCAGTCGGGCAGGCCGTCGGGCTCGGGGATACGGGACAAGAGCCCAGCCGGTCCCTGCGCGATCATCCGGTCGCCGACGAGTCCGCCCTTCGACGAGGCCGTCGACGCGAGCAGCTTGCGGATCGACGTGGCGGGGTCTCGGTTGAGCTCCGCGTCGGCCGGACCCGGCTCCTGGAAGTAGAGGATGTAGAAGAACTTCTCGCCGAAGATGCGCCGGAACGCCTGCGTCGTGGGCACCCGCGAGCGCGGCACCGGCGGTGTGCAGACACCGACTACCCCGGCGAAGCGGTCCGGATGCAGCAGCGGCGAAGCCCACGCCACCACCCCGCCGAAGTCGTGGCCGACGATGACCGCGCGGTCGGCGCCGACGTCGTCGAGCAGGCCGACGATGTCGGCGCTCAGCTCCACGATGGTGTAGGCGTCGACGGCCTCGGGTTTGGACGACTGCCCGTAGCCGCGCTGATCGGGAGCGAGCACGTGATAGCCCGCCTTGGCCAATGCGGGCAGCTGGTGGCGCCAGGAGAACCCCAGTTCGGGAAAACCGTGGGCGAGTACCACCAGCGGAGCGCCCGGTTCGCCCGCCTCGAGCACACGCAGGCGGACGCCGTTGGTGTCGACGAACCGCTCGGTCCAGGTGATCACGATCCCCACCCAAGCACAGTCCTGGGCGCGCGAGTGTGTAGTTGAAGCACGCCGCCGCGGCCGGCAGCGTGCGGGTAACCCACGTTCGCCGGGACGTCGGGAGAACCGTCGGGAACCTTGGTTCGTTGGTCTAGCGGTAGCCTGAACTATTCCAACCGCGTACTTGTTGGAGAGGTTTCGACGGCTTGAAAAGGCATTGGAAGGCAGGAGTGGTCGCTGACGGCCGGGGACAACGGCCCGCCACGCGGCCGGACGACGACGGATAGTTGATGAATCGGAAAAATGTCATCCGCACGCTGAGCGTGATAGCGGTCGTGCTGTTGCTGGGGTGGTCCTTCTACTACTTCAGCGACGACACGCGGGGTTACAAGCCCATCGACACGTCGGTGGCGGTCGCCCAGATCACCGGCGACAACGTCAAGAGCGCGCAGATCGACGACCGGGAACAGCAGCTGCGGCTCGAACTCAAGAGCGGCAACGGCGACACCGAGAACAGCGACAAGATTCTCACCAAGTACCCGACCGGGTACGGGGTCACGCTGTTCGAGGCGCTTCAGGACAAGAACGTCAAGACCAACACGGTCGTCAACCAGGGCAGCATGCTCGGCTCGCTGCTGATCTACCTGCTGCCGCTGTTGCTGCTGGTCGGCCTGTTCGTGATGTTCTCCCGCATGCAGACCGGCGGCCGGATGGGCTTCGGGTTCGGCAAGTCCAAAGCCAAAATGCTCAACAAGGACATGCCGAGCACCACCTTCGCCGACGTCGCCGGCGTCGACGAGGCCGTCGAAGAGCTCTACGAGATCAAGGACTTCCTGCAGAACCCGTCGCGGTATCAGGCGCTGGGCGCCAAGATCCCCAAGGGCGTGTTGCTGTTCGGCCCGCCCGGCACCGGTAAGACGCTGCTGGCGCGCGCCGTGGCCGGTGAGGCCGGGGTGCCGTTCTTCACGATCTCGGGCTCGGACTTCGTCGAGATGTTCGTCGGCGTCGGCGCCTCCCGCGTGCGCGACCTGTTCGAGCAGGCCAAGCAGAACAGCCCCTGCATCATCTTCGTCGACGAGATCGACGCCGTCGGCCGTCAGCGCGGCGCCGGCCTGGGCGGCGGCCACGACGAACGCGAGCAGACACTCAACCAGCTGCTGGTCGAGATGGACGGCTTCGGCGACCGTCAGGGCGTCATCCTGATCGCGGCCACGAACCGGCCCGACATCCTCGACCCGGCCCTGCTGCGGCCGGGCCGCTTCGACCGCCAGATCCCGGTCTCCAACCCCGACCTTGCCGGCCGTCGCGCCGTGCTCAAGGTGCACTCCGCGGGTAAGCCGATCGCCCCCGACGCCGACCTCGACGGGCTGGCCAAGCGCACCGTCGGCATGTCCGGCGCCGACCTGGCCAACGTCATCAACGAGGCCGCACTGCTGACCGCCCGCGAGAACGGCACGGTGATCACCGGCCCGGCGCTGGAGGAGGCCGTCGACCGCGTCGTGGGCGGGCCCCGGCGTAAGAGCCGCATCATCAGCGAGCAGGAGAAGAAGATCACCGCCTATCACGAGGGCGGGCACACGCTCGCCGCGTGGGCGATGCCGGACATCGACCCGATCTACAAGGTGACGATCCTGGCCCGCGGCCGCACCGGCGGCCACGCAATGGCGGTCCCCGAGGACGACAAGGGCCTGATGACCCGCTCGGAGATGATCGCGCGGCTGGTGTTCGCGATGGGTGGACGCGCGGCCGAGGAACTGGTGTTCCGGGAGCCGACCACCGGCGCGGTGTCCGACATCGAGCAGGCCACCAAGATCGCCCGCGCGATGGTCACCGAGTACGGCATGAGCTCCAAGCTCGGCGCGGTGCGCTACGGCACCGAGCACGGCGATCCGTTCCTGGGCCGCACCATGGGCACCCAGGCTGACTACAGCCACGAGGTCGCTCAAATCATCGACGACGAGATTCGCAAGCTCATCGAGGCCGCCCACACCGAGGCCTGGGAGATCCTGACCGAGTACCGCGACGTGCTCGACACCCTCGCCGGCGAGCTGTTGGAGAAGGAGACGCTGCACCGCCGTGAGCTCGAGGAGATCTTCGGCGACGTGAAGAAGCGCCCGCGGCTGACCATGTTCGACGACTTCGGCGGGCGGGTGCCATCCGACAAGCCGCCGATCAAGACCCCTGGCGAGCTGGCGATCGAGCGCGGCGAGGAATGGCCGAAACCGGTGCCCGAACCCGCGTTCAAGGCCGCGATCGCCGCGGCCACCAAGGCCGCCGAAGCCACCAAGGTGGCCGAGGGCGGGCCCAACGGCGCCAACGGCAGCGGTAACGGTTCCTCCGGTCCGACACAGCCGGACTACGGCGCCCCCGCGGGATGGCACGCACCGGGCTGGCCGCCGCCGCCACAGCAGCAGCAGCAACAGCCCCCCGTCCAGCAGCCGCACGGCTACTGGTATCCGCCGCCGCACCAGGGTTGGCAACAGCAGCAGCCCTATCCGCCGTATCCGGCGTATCCGCAGCAGGGGCCACCGCAGCAACAGGGTGGGCC
Organism: Mycobacterium sp. 852002-51152_SCH6134967; assembly: GCF_001667105.1. Lineage (NCBI taxonomy): Bacteria > Bacillati > Actinomycetota > Actinomycetes > Mycobacteriales > Mycobacteriaceae > Mycobacterium > Mycobacterium sp. 852002-51152_SCH6134967. The sequence continues at coordinate 229,574 of NZ_LZIK01000060.1, forward strand.
ACCCCAACCGCACGAGGACAAGGGTCAGGACAACAGCCGGCGTAACGGCTGACAGACCGACCGGCTCACAGGAGGCTCCATTGGCGCAGTCCCAGCACAACTCTGTCACCTTCAGCCCCGCGAACTTCGACCAGGCGCGCGCTGAGGCGGCGGTCCGCGAACTGCTGCTCGCGGTGGGGGAGGACCCAAACCGGCACGGCCTGGAGTCCACGCCCGCGCGGGTCGCGCGGGCGTACAAGGAGCTGTTCGCCGGCCTCTACATCGATCCGGATTCGGTGCTGGACACCACCTTCGACGAGCAGCACGACGAGCTTGTGTTGGTCAAGCAGATCCCGATGTACTCGACGTGCGAACACCACCTGGTGTCGTTCCACGGCGTCGCGCACGTGGGCTACATCCCAGGCCAGGACGGCCGCGTCACCGGGTTGTCCAAGATCGCCCGGCTGGTCGATCTCTACGCCAAGCGACCGCAGGTGCAGGAACGGCTCACCGGTCAGATCGCGGACGCGATGATGCGCAAACTCGATCCGCGGGGTGTGATCGTCGTGGTCGAGGCCGAGCACCTGTGCATGGCGATGCGTGGGGTGCGCAAGCCGGGCGCGGTGACGACCACATCGGCCGTGCGCGGACAGTTCAAGGTCGACGCGGCATCGAGGGCCGAGGCGCTGGACCTGATATTGCGCAAGTGAACTCGACACGGGTGCGAGTCATGGGGGTCGTGAACGTCACCGACGACTCCTTCTCCGACGGAGGGCTGTTCCTCGACCGCGACCGCGCTGTAGAGCACGGGCTCGAGCTGGTCGGCCAAGGCGCTGCGATCGTCGACGTGGGCGGTGAGTCCACTCGCCCCGGGGCGACGCGCATCGACCCCGACGTCGAGAAATCGCGGGTGTGCCCGGTCATCAGGGAGCTCGCCGCCCACGGTGTCACCGTCAGCATCGACACCATGCACGCCGACGTCGCGCGCGCCGCGCTCGAGAACGGCGCCCACATCGTCAACGACGTCTCCGGCGGGCGCGCGGACCCGGACATGGCGCCGTTGCTCGCCGACGCGAAAGTGCCGTGGGTGCTGATGCATTGGCGCTCGGTGGGCGCGGACCGGCCGCACGCGGTGCCCGCCTATCGGAACGTGGTCGACGAGGTCCGGACCGAACTGCTCGCCAGTGTGGACGCCGCGGTGGCCGCCGGCGTCGACGCGGCCAATGTCATCATCGATCCGGGGCTGGGCTTCGCCAAGACGGGCGACCACAACTGGGCGCTGTTGCGTGCGCTGCCCGAATTCGTGGCCACCGGCATCCCGGTGTTGGTCGGCGCGTCGCGCAAACGCTTCCTCGGAACGCTGCTCGCGGACTCCGAGGGACAACCGCGGCCGCCGGACGGGCGGGAGACCGCGACGGCGGTGATCTCGGCGCTGGCGGGTCTGCACGGCGCCTGGGGCGTGCGTGTGCACGATGTGCGCGCCTCGGTCGACGCGGTCAAGGTGTTGGAGGCGTGGTCGCATGGCTGACCGAATCGAGTTGCGGGGCTTGCGAGTTCGCGGCTATCACGGCGTCTACGAGCACGAGCGTCGCGACGGCCAGGACTTCATCGTCGACATCACGGTTTGGATCGACCTCGCGGCCGCGGCGGCCAGTGACGACCTCGCCGACACCCTGGACTACGGCGCGTTGGCGCAGCGGGCGGCCGACGTCATCGCCGGACCGCCGCGGGACCTGATCGAGACGGTGGCCGCCGAGATCGCCGAGGGCGTCATGGAAGACGAGCGAGTGCATGCCGTCGAGGTGGTCCTGCATAAGCCCGCCGCACCGATCCCGCTGGCGTTCTCCGACGTCGCGGTCGTCGCGCGTCGTTCGCGGCGCGGTCGGGGTGGCCCTTGACCACCGCGGTTCTGTCGATCGGGTCGAATCTCGGCGACCGGCTGGCGATGCTTCGGTCGGTCGCCGACGGGCTCGGCGGTGCGCTGCGCGCGGCGTCGCCGGTGTACGAGACCGCGCCGTGGGGCGGTGTCGAGCAGGGGCCGTTCCTCAACGCCGTCCTCATCGCCGAGGATCCGGCGCTCGACGGCCACGGTTGGCTACGGCGCGCCCACGACTTCGAACGAGCCGCCGAGCGGGTGCGCGAACAGCGGTGGGGCCCGCGCACGCTCGACGTCGACATCGTGACCTGCCGAACCGGGGGACGTGAGCTGATCTCGCAGGACGCCGAGCTGACTCTGCCCCATCCGCGTGCCCATGAACGCGCGTTCGTGCTGGTGCCGTGGCTGGCGGTGGAACCGGACGCGGCGCTGACGGTCGCAGGCGAGCCGCGCCGGGTCGACGAACTGCTCTCGGCGCTCGAAACGGCCGAACGCGAAGGCGTCCACCGCACCGAGTTGGTGTTGCGCTGATGGGGCCGACGCGCAAGCGCGACCTCGCGGCCGCTGCGGTGCTCACCGCTGTCGTCGGCTATTTGCTCGTGCTGGCGTCGTACCGATGGTTCCCGCCGATAACCCTGTGGACGGGTGTCTCGCTGCTGGCCGTAGCGATCGCCGAAGCGGGCTGGGCGTTCCACGTGCGAGCCAAGATCAACGACGGTGAGATCGGCGTGGGATCCGGCCGGCTGAACCCCCTCGCGGTGGCGAGGTCGGTGGTGATCGCCAAGGCCTCGGCATGGGTTGGCGCGCTGGTGTTCGGTTGGTGGGTGGCCGTCCTGGTCTATCTGTTGCCGCGTCGCTCCACTCTGCGCGTCGCCGCCGAGGACACCGCGGGCGCCGCGGTGGCCGCCGGGTGTGCACTGGCTCTGGTGGTTGCTGCGCTGTGGTTGCAGCATTGCTGCAAGTCGCCGGGTGAGCCGCCGGAGAACCCCAATGGGGCAACGGATTAACGAAGTTCGGCCGACGCGAGAACGAATCGCCGACGAGGCGACACGCGGAGTGACCTGTGACAGGTACAGTCGCCCCCATGACCGATCCGACCCGCAGCGCACGCTATCGGCGTGCCGGCCGCAGGCCGGGTTGGATGCTGTTGACCGCGTTGCTGGTGCTGGCGATCGCGGCCAGCTCCGCCCTGGTGTTCACCGATCGGGTGGAGCTGCTCAAGCTGGCGGTCATCCTGGCGTTGTGGGCGGCGGTGGTCGCGGCGTTCGTCTCGGTCATCTACCGACGGCAGAGCGATGTCGACCAGGCCAAGGTGCGCGACCTCAAGCTCGTCTACGACCTGCAGCTGGACCGTGAGATCTCGGCGCGGCGCGAATACGAGCTGTCGTTGGAGACGCAACTGCGCCGCGAACTGGAAGCCGAGGTGCGCGCCCAGGCCGCCGACGAGATGGCGACGTTGCGGGCGGAACTGTCCGCGCTGCGCGCCAACCTGGAGATCCTCTTCGATGCGGACCTGTCGCACCGGCCCGCCATCGAGCCCGAGCGCACGACGGTGCGCGCCTACAGCGACTGGGCGCGGGATTCGGAGACCACGGGACGCGTCAGCAGCAGCCGCATCGACGAATACCGGCCCGACATCGAAGAGAGGACCGAGGAAAGTCCGATCATCGATGTGCCCGCCGAACCCCAACCGCCGGAATTCGATTGGCAGCCCACCGCCGAGCGCGGTGGGGCGCACCGCAGGGCCGGCGACGCCGACTGGGGTCGCCAGTCGGCCGAGGAGCCGAGCTCGTGGTCACCGCCGCCACCGCCGCCGCCCACAACGCCAGGATGACCGCCAGCTTACAC
>NZ_LZIK01000061.1:0-1079 GCF_001667105.1 Mycobacterium sp. 852002-51152_SCH6134967
AGCCGCGCCTGGCCGGTGTCCAGTTCGGGCGGCGGAAGCCATTCGACCTCGCAGCGCTCGTTCATCCGGGTGGTCCAGCCGCCGTCCTCGTTGACGCTGCGGTTGTCTGCCCCGCAGGCGAGGCCCAGTTCGTCGACGTTGGTGTTGCCGCCCTTCGACCAGTCGGCTTTTCCGTGATGCACCTGGCAGCCATAGGCGCCAACGGTGCAGCACGGCTTGGTGCATCCGCCATCGCGCGCGATGAGCATGATCCGTTGCGCCGGAGTGGCGATTCGCTTGGCGCGGAACAGATCCAGGGCCGACCCGGTCGCGCCGTCGAACACCGCCAGGTAGTGGTTGGCGTGGCCCGCCAACCGGATGACATCAGCGATCGGCATGACCGTGCCGCCGCCGGTGGTGCCGACCCCGGCCCGTGATTCCAACTCCCGCAGGGTGGTGCGAATGATGATCGAGACGGGCAGCCCGTTGAGCTGGCCGAGTTCGCCGCTCATCAGGGCGATGCGCCCGACGGCGATCATCGCGTCGTGTTGACGCTGGGCCAGACTGCGGTGGTCGTTGTCGATCTGAACCTGTGTCGGGGTCCCCGATGTGCAGGGTTCGGGATCGTCGGGATTGCACATACCCGGTGCCGCGTACTTCGCGAAGATCACTTCCCACACGGCCCACGCTTCGGGCGTCAGAGTCCCGAAGATGTCAATCATCCCGTCGGCGCGCTGTTTTCCCTTGGTGACCCCGCGATTGCGGGCGCGCTCGGTGTCATCGGGCTCGGGCCCGTCCTGATCGAGCAAGAACAGCATCAGATCGGCGCTGTCCTTGAGTTCCTTGGGACCGACGCCGACCGCCGTGCGGACCAGGTCGACCTCGAACTGCTCGCGGGTGGCCGCATCGACGAATCCGGGCAACCTGTCAACGGCCTTGCGGATGACGTCCACATGCTCGCCGTTGATCAGCCCATGAGCTTGCGCGACAGCCGTCGCCGGCAACGCCGGCCGCAGCGACGGCCCGGTCAACGCCTGACGCGGCGCCAGCAGGGCAGCTTCGGTCAGGCGCCGGTTGGCCTCGGTGGTCGAGATCCGCCA
>NZ_LZIK01000062.1:0-169070 GCF_001667105.1 Mycobacterium sp. 852002-51152_SCH6134967
GCAGCCAATCTAAGAGCCAGACACCAGGTGAAAAGGATTCAACCACCGCACTACGCGGCACCTCACCTTCACACTGAGTATGCAATCTAGAACGTTGCCCGACCTGCGAATGCTTTGGGTAGGGTTTCTCGTGAACCAGCTGGGAAAGTGATCGGCGCGGCCGGGAACCGACCAGGGACATGATTCGTTGACGGTGTGTTCGCCGATTGACGATCGACATCATCAGGAGAGGAACCCACGGTGCGGGAATCCAGCAACCCCGTATTTCGATCCCTGCCAAAGTCGCAGGGCGGATATGCGCAGTTCGGAACAGGGGCCGCCGCCTACGGTACGCAGGCGGTTCACGCCGACCCCTATGTGACGCAGTACCCGGAGCAGCGCCAGGCCGGCGTTGCCCGCCCGATGACCATCGACGATGTCGTCACCAAGACCGGCGTCACGCTGGCGGTGTTGGCGGCCGTCGCAGTGGTCACCTACTTCCTGGCGGCGGTGAACCCGGCTATTGCCCTTCCGCTGGCGATGGTCGGAGCGATCGGCGGCCTGGTGTTGGTCCTGGTGGCCACCTTCGGTCGCAAGCAGGACAACCCCGCGATCGTCTTGAGCTACGCGGGCCTGGAGGGCCTTTTCCTGGGCGCCATCTCGTGGGTGTTCGGTAGGAGTGTCGAGATCGCGGGCGGCAGCGCGGGCGCGCTGATCACCCAGGCGGTGCTCGCCACGTTCGGCGTGTTCTTCGGCATGCTCGTCGTCTACAAGACCGGCGCCATCCGCGTCACCCCGAAGTTCACCCGCATGATCGTCGCCGGTCTGTTCGGTGTCCTGGTGCTCATGCTCGGCAACCTGGTGCTGGCGATGTTCGGTGTCGGCGGCGGCGAGGGCATGGGCCTGCGCGCCGGTGGTCCGATCGCGATCATCTTCTCGCTGGTCTGCATCGGCCTGGCCGCGTTCAGCTTCCTGATCGACTTCGATTCGGCCGATCAGATGATCCGCGCCGGTGCACCGGAGAAGGCGGCGTGGGGCGTTGCGCTCGGCCTGACCGTCACGCTGGTCTGGCTGTACATCGAAATCCTGCGACTGCTGTCGTACTTCCAAAGCGATTAGCAGCTTGACGAGAAGGCCCGGCACGAAATGTGCCGGGCCTTTTCGTTTTCGCGGGCTCTTCGCGGGCTAGGAGAGCCGCTCGATCACCATCGCCATGCCCTGGCCGCCGCCGACACACATCGTCTCGAGGCCGAACGTCTTGTCGTGGGTCGTCAGGTTGTTCAGCAGCGTCGCGGTGATCCGCGCGCCGGTCATGCCGAACGGATGGCCCAGTGCGATCGCACCGCCCGAGACGTTGAGCTTGTCCTCGTCCATGCCCAGTTCGCGCGCCGAGCCGAGCACCTGCACCGCGAACGCCTCATTGATCTCGTAGAGGTCGATATCGCCGATCGACATGCCTGCGTTGGCCAGCGCCTTCTTCGTCGCCTCGATCGGGCCGAGACCCATGATCTCCGGCGATAGCCCGCTCACCCCCGTCGAGACGACACGCGCCAGCGGCGTCAGGCCCAGCTCGCGAGCCTTGGTGTCCGACATGACGATCAACGCGGCGGCGCCGTCGTTGAGTGGGCAGGCGTTGCCGGCCGTCACGGTGCCGTTCGGCCGGAACACCGGCTTGAGTTGGCTGATCTTCTCGTAGGTGGTCCCGGCCCGAGGGCCATCATCGGTGGACACGACGGTTCCGTCGGGCAGCGTCACCGGGACGATCTCGCGCTCGAAGAAGCCGTTCTTGATGGCCTCCTCGGCCCGGTTCTGCGACCGAACGCCCCAGTGGTCCTGGTCCTCGCGGCTGATGCCGGTGTAGAGCGCGACGTTTTCGGCGGTCTGGCCCATCGCGATGTAGACATCCGGCAGCAAGCCGTCCTCGCGCGGGTCGTGCCACTCCTCGGCACCGGCGGCCGCCTGATCGGAGCGGCTCATCGCGTCGGCGAACAACGGGTTCTTGCTGTCGGGCCAACCGTCCGCCGTACCCTTCGGGAACCGCGAAACCGTCTCCACGCCAGCTGAAATGAACGCATGTCCCTCACCGGCCTTGATCGCGTGGAACGCCATGCGCGTGGTCTGCAGCGACGACGAGCAGTAGCGGTTCACCGTCGTCCCCGGCAGGAAGTCGTAGCCGAGCTGCACGGCCACCGCCCTGCCGACGTTGAAGCCGGCCTCGCCTGCGGGCTGGCCGCAGCCCATGATCAGGTCGTCGATCTCCCGCGGATCCAGTGCGGGCACCTTGTCCAGCACCGCGCGCACCATCTGCGCGGCCAGGTCGTCAGGACGGATGTCGACCAGTGAACCCTTCGCGGCGCGGCCGATCGGCGACCGCGCGGTCGCGACAATGACGGCTTCAGGCATGGTGTCTCCTCGCATTGATGGCTATGGGGAGAACCTAGCTCGCGGACGCCACGATGGGTGCGGGGACCCCAGTCGACCGCCGCCACAGCCGGCTCAACCCGCCCACCCGGGCCAGCAGCGCGAAGCCCTCACCCGAGCGCGTCCGCCACGGTAACTCCGGCGACGCGCCACCGAGCCAGTCGCTCAACGCATTACACAGCGCGGGCAGCAGTTGGTTGGCTGCCAGCGCATAGCCGGCGCCGGATGGGTGGAACATGTCGGGCGAGAACAGCACGTCGGGGGTGGTCCGGAAGTGCGGCGCCAGCAGGTCGGCCAGCGGCACGGGAACCCCGCCCTCGGCTCGCACCGCAGCCGTCTGAGCCCGGGCAAGCTGCAGGCCCCGGCTGCGTGTCACCGCGCGCAGGGGCTGCGGTATCGCGGTGATGACGCCGAAGTCAGGGCACGTTCCCACCACCACGACGGCGCCCGCGGCCCGCAACCTGCGCACCGCCTTTCCCAGTCGGCGCGCCGACGGTCGGATGCCGTTAGGCCGGGTGATGTCGTTGGCGCCGATCATGATCACCGCGGCGTCGGGCGGTGGGCCCGCGACGAACATCGCGTCGATCTGGCCCGACAGTCCCTTCGACGTCGCCCCGACGATCGCCTTGGTGCTCAGCCGGATCCGCTTACCGGAGACCTCGGCCAGACCCCTCGCGAGCAGGACTCCGGGCACCTCCTCGGCGGAGGAGGCGCCGTAACCGGTTGCGGTGGAGTCGCCGAAGACCATCAGATGCAGGTCGAACGGCACTTCACGGCGCCAGCGCTCGACGGGACCGCCGCCGGGTGCGTAGACGCCGTCGGCGCGGGGCGGGATGTCCCACGCGTGCGGAATGACCCGACGAGCCTGATCGGCCTGCCCGATCAGCAGGTTGCGCGCCCCGACATAGGCCGAACCGACCGAGGCGAGCGTGGCCGCGGCTGCGAAGGCGATGGTGCTCGTCCGTCGTGGTGTGCCCACGTCGGCAAGTTTAAGTGGCTTTTCTGGGGTATCCGCGTGGCGAGAAGCGATAAGGGATCACATTGCGGTATCAACTCCGGTATCGAATATGACTCACTAATTGTTGAAACGAACGTAAGCTGTCAAGCTAAGGTGCGAGTCACGTCCAGAAAATTAGGCGTGCTCAGCACCGCGGCGGCTTGAAACGTCGGAGGGGGTGGTTGTAATGACCGCACCAAGCAAATCCAGCCATGTTCGCCCGCGAGGCATACCGCCCGCTCACACGCGTAAGCCCCGTAAGTTCCCGGTCAGTGACGGAGCGCCGGTAGAGGTCGTCGAGGACGGCCCGAGCCTTGGCGGTCGGCTTGCATCGCTCGCGGCCCTGCTAACTGTTCGACCCACGCTAGCTATCGGCAGCTATGCGCCGAAGCTGCCGTGGCCCTGGGGTCTTGTCGACTTCGTCTCGCGCATCGCGCGGCCTGCGCCGGGCACCGTGCGGGCCACGATTTCTTTGCCGAATTGCACTGCGCAACTCGTCCGGGCACCCGGTGTGCTGCCCGCGGACGGCAAACGCGGCGTCATCCTTTACTTGCACGGCGGCGCATTTCTGACCTGCGGTGTCAACTCGCACGGCCGCCTGGTGCAGGCGCTGTCGGGCTACGCCGATTGTCCAGTGCTGGTCGTCAACTACCGGATGATCCCGAAGCACTCCGTCGGCATGGCGATCGACGACTGCTACGACGCCTACCAGTGGCTGCGCCTGCACGGCTACGAGCCCGACCAGATCGTCCTGGCCGGAGACTCCGCGGGCGGCTACTTGGCGCTGGCCCTGTCCGAACGCCTGCAGCGCGAAGGCCTTAAGACTGAGGTGCCTGCCGCGATGGTGACGATGTCGCCCCTCTTTGAGATCGACAACGAGGCGCGGGCCAACCACCCGAACATCCGCACCGACGCGATGTTCCCGCCACGGGCGTTCGAAGCGCTCGTCGACCTGATCGAGGACGCGGCGCGGCATGGTCGCAAGGATGGCAAGCCCGAAGAGGTCTACGAGCCGCTCGACCACATCGAACCCGGGCTGCCCCGCACGCTGATCCACGTCTCGGGCTCCGAGGTACTGGTGAGCGATGCGCGCAAGGCCGCGCGGCGCCTGGCTGCGGCCGGTGTGCCGGTCGAAGTCCGCGTCTGGCCGGGGCAGATGCACGTGTTCCAGATCGCGGCGCCGATCGTGCCCGAGGCGAAACGCTCGTTGCGCCAGATCGGCGAATACATCCGCGAGGCCACCTGGTAGCCGACCTGGTGACGGCGGGAGTCGCCTGACACGATGGAGTCATGCGGATCGCCCGGCACGTCAGTGAACTCATCGGCAATACCCCCCTGGTACAGCTGAACTCTGTTGTGCCGCCGGGGGCCGGTATGGTCGCGGCCAAGATCGAGTACCTCAACCCCGGCGGCAGCTCGAAGGACCGCATCGCGATCAAGATGATCGACGCTGCCGAGGCCATCGGGGAGCTCAAGCCCGGCGGCACGATCGTCGAACCGACGTCGGGGAACACGGGGGTGGGGCTGGCGCTGATCGCCCAACAGCGGGGCTACAGGTGCATCTTCGTCTGCCCAGACAAGGTCGGCGAGGACAAGCGCAAGGTGCTGCGCGCATACGGCGCCGACGTGGTGGTGTGTCCGACCGCGGTGCCACCCGATCATCCCGACAGCTACTACAGCGTCTCCGACCGGCTGGTCGGGGAGATCGACGGTGCGTGGAAGCCGGACCAGTACTCCAACCCGATGGGGCCCGAGTCGCACTACGAGACCACCGGCCCGGAGATCTGGGCCGACACCGACGGCAAGGTCACGCATTTCGTGGCGGGTGTGGGCACCGGGGGCACCATCACCGGCGCCGGTCGCTACCTGAAGGAAGTGTCCGACGGCAAGGTGCGGGTCATCGGCGCCGATCCGGAGGGTTCGGTGTACTCCGGCGGCTCGGGACGGCCGTATCTGGTGGAGGGCGTGGGCGAGGACTTCTGGCCCAAGGCTTACGACCCCGCGGTGCCCGACGAGATCATCGCGGTTTCTGATGCCGATTCGTTCGAGATGACCCGCAGGCTGGCGCGCGAAGAGGCGCTGCTCGTCGGCGGGTCGTGCGGAATGGCAGTGGTGGCCGCCAACAAGGTCGCCGAACAGGCCGGCCCCGACGCACTGGTTGTCGTGCTGTTGCCCGACGGCGGAAGAGGCTATCTCGCAAAGGTTTTCAACGACGATTGGATGTCGTCGTACGGCTTCCTGCGTAGCCGGATGGACGGGTCGGTGGAGGAGTCCACGGTCGGTGAAGTGCTGCGCGGCAAGTCGGGGGCGTTGCCGGACCTCGTGCATACGCACCCGTCGGAGACCGTTCGCGACGCCATCGGGATCCTGCGCGAATACGGCGTCTCGCAGATGCCCGTCGTCGGTGCCGAACCGCCGGTAATGGCCGGGGAGGTCGCGGGCAGCGTGTCCGAACGCGAACTGCTCTCCGCGGTGTTCGAGGGACGGGCCAAGCTCGCCGATGCGGTGGCCGAGCACATGAGCCCGCCGATGCCGCTGATCGGCGCCGGCGAACTGGTCAGTGCCGCAGCGAAAGAACTTCGCGAGTGTGACGCGGTGATGGTGGTCGAGGAGGGTAAGCCCGTCGGCGTGCTGACCCGCCACGACCTGCTCGGTTTCCTGTCTGATGGAAGTAAGCGCCGGGTTCGCTAGCGCCTCACCGTCATCGGGCCGGTGTTTCGCACAGAAAACTCTGCACAAAGCGGCTTCTCGGGTAGATTAGGCACGCTTGATCCCAGCTAAGCCATTGACTGGAGCCGTCCATGCGCGATGAACCGCCGCCTCCGGCAAGCGGTCCGTCTTCACCCGACGGTTCGCAGGGCGGCGGAACTCCGCCACCGCAAATGGTGACCGGCTATCCACCTCCAGCGCAACCGGTTCAAGCACTAGCGAGAGAGGCTTACACGCCCTGGTTCACCCGCGTCTTGGCGTGGCTGATCGATAACATCCCCACGTTCCTCATCCTCGGCATCGGCTGGGCCGTGTTACTCGCAACGCAGGAAACCACCTGCGTGACAGAGTATTCAGAAACCGACATGCGTGAGATCTGCGTGATGGAGCCGTCGATGCTGGGGCAGGCGTCGGCCGCCCTCATCGCTCCGATACTCGTTCTTACATACGTGATCTGGAACTACGGTTACCGCCAGGGGGCCACCGGCTCCAGCATCGGCAAGTCGATGCAGAACTTCAAGGTAGTCAGTGAAAAGACCGGGCAGCCAATCGGGTTCGCTATGTCGATCCTGCGGCAACTGGCGCATACCATCGACGCCGCGATCTGCTATATCGGCTATTTGTTCCCGCTGTGGGACGCCAAACGGCAGACCATTGCGGATAAACTCGTCTCCACCGTCTGCTTACCGCTGTAGTCAACCGGGAAGGTCACATGACTGATCAACCGCCCCCTCCGCCGGAATACAATCCTCCGCCACCACCCGGTGGTTACCCGCCGGGTGACGGAGGAGGTGGGTAACCCCCGGGTGGCGCCAGGTGCTGGTTATCCGCCACCGGGGCAGGCCGGTTACCCGCCTCCAGGCGGCTATCCGCCGCCGGGTGAGCCGGGATACCCTGGCGTTCAGAGGTATAGCGTCGGACAGGCGTTCTCGTGGGCGTGGGGGAAGTTCACCTCCAATGCCGCCGCGCTGATCGTTCCGACGCTGGTCTACGGGCTGATCATCGCCCTGCTACAGGTGCTATTTGGCGTCCTGTCGGCCCTCGTGGAACCGGAATCGACCAGTTACACGTCCGACGGCGATGGTTTTGCCTTCTCGTTCAATGTGTCTGGACCCGCCAGCCTCACCATCACCATTGTCGGCTGGCTAGTCTCCCTCGTCGTAGGCGGAGCTATCCAATCCGCCTACTACAATGGCATGTTGCGTATCGCCAACGGTCAACCGGTAAATATCGGATCGTTCTTCAAACCGCGTAGCGTGGGCAGCGTCATCATCGCCAGCCTGATCGTCGGATTCCTTTCTTCAATCGGCTATGCGCTGTGCTTCGTTCCCGGTTTCATCGTGACCATCTTCACGATGTTCACCGTGATCGCCCTGCTGGACCGCAACCTCTCGCCGATCGACGCGATCAAAACGAGCTTCGACATCGCGAAGAATAACTTCGGTCAGGTGCTGCTGACATTGCTGGCTGTCTTCGCCATCACGGTCGTCGGGGCGTTACTCTGCGGCTTGGGTCTGCTCGTCGCGCTTCCGCTGGTCGCGCTAATCGAGGTGTACGCCTATCGCAAGCTCAGCGGGGGCCAGGTGGCCGACCTCAACCCGCAACCATTACCGCCCGGTCCGCCGCCTCAAGTCACCCCGCAGCAGTAACCGATCAGCGGAAGGCGCTGACGCCGGTCAGCGCCTCTCCGATGACCAACTGATGCACCTCCGAGGTGCCCTCGTACGTCAGCACCGACTCCAGGTTGTTGGCGTGCCGGATGACCGGATACTCCAGGGTGATCCCGTTGGCGCCCAACAGGGTTCGACACTGACGGGCGATCTGGATGGCCTCGCGGACGTTGTTCAGCTTGCCGAGGCTGACCTGCTCGGGCTTGATCTTGCCCTCGTCCTTGAGCTTGCCGAGGTGAAGGGCGAGGAGTTGAGCTTTGCCGAGTTCGACTGCCATATCGGCGATTTTGGCCTGAGTCAGCTGGTAGCCCGCCAGCGGTTTGTCGAACACCTCCCGTGTGCCGACGTAGTCCAGCGCGCTCTGCAGGCAGTCCCTGGCGGCGCCGACACTGCCGAACACGATGCCGAACCGGGCCTCCGACAGGCAGCTGAGCGGCCCGGAGAGTCCGCGCGCGTCGGGAAGCTTCGCGTCGGCCGGCAACCGGACGTCGTCGAGGTGCAATTCGGAGGTGACCGAGGCCCGCAGCGACAACTTGTGTGTCATGTCGGTCGCGGAGAATCCCGGCGTTCCGGCGGACACCAGAAATCCGGCGACCCCGTCGTCGGTTCGGGCCCACACGACCGCCACATCGGCAACCGACCCGTTGGTGATCCACATCTTCGAACCGCGCAGGATCCAGTCCGATCCGTCCCGCTTGGCGGTCGTGCGCATCCCGCCCGGATTGGAGCCGAAGTCGGGTTCGGTCAGCCCGAAACACCCGATGGCCTCACCGGTGGCCATCGCGGGCAGCCACTGGTTGCGCTGCTCCTCGCTGCCCCAGCGGTGGATCGCGAACATCGCCAGCGAGCCCTGCACCGACACCAGGCTGCGCAGCCCGCTGTCCACCGCCTCGAGTTCCTGGCACACCAGGCCGTAGGCCGTCGCGGTCGATCCGCCGCAGCCGTAACCCTTGAGGTGCATACCCAGAAGCCCGAGCTTGCCGAACTCGGCGGCCAGTTCGCGAACCGGCACCTGACCGGTTTCGAACCACTCGGCTATGAACGGCCGCAGCCGCTGTTCGCCGAACCGGCGCACGGTCTGGCGCAGCTCGATGTCCTCGGGTGAGAGCAGGGAATCCAGCTCGAGCATGTCCTCGAGGCGGGTCGCAGAATTCATGGGACATGTCTACCCGGTCGGCATGCGGCACAGTCGTGGCTAGGCTGAGCGGTGATGTCGAAGAACGAAACGCAGGGCCTTTCTACTCAGGGTCTTTCCACGAAGGCCATCCACGCCGTCCGGCCCGATCTGACCACGGGTGCCGTCAACGCGCCGATCTACGCCAGCTCGACGTTCGCGCAGGACGGCGTCGGCGGGCTGCGCGGAGGCTACGAATACGCCAGAACCGGCAACCCCACCCGGGCGGCGCTCGAGGTCTCCCTCGCCGCGGTGGAGGCCGCGGCCTACGGGCGGGCGTTCTCCTCGGGCATGGCGGCGACGGATTGCGCGTTGCGGGCGGTTCTGCGGCCCGGTGACCACGTGGTGATGCCCGACGACGCTTACGGCGGGACATTCCGGCTGATCGACAAGGTGTTCACCAAGTGGGGCATCGACTACACCGCCGTTGCGCTCGCCGATCTGGACGCGGTGCGCGCGGCGATCACGCCGAACACCCGGTTGATCCTGGTCGAGACGCCGACCAACCCGCTGCTGTCGATCGCCGACATCAGCGCGATCGCGCAGATCGCGGCGACGTCGAATGTGAAAGTGTTGGTGGACAACACCTTCGCCTCACCCGCGCTGCAGCAGCCGCTGCTGCTGGGCGCCGACATCGTGTTGCACTCGACCACCAAGTACATCGGGGGGCACTCCGACGTGGTGGGCGGCGCGCTGCTGACCAACGACGAGGAACTCGACGCCGCGTTCGCCTTCCTGCAGAACGGTGCGGGCGGGGTGCCCGGGCCCTTCGACGCCTACCTCACCCTTCGCGGCCTGAAGACACTGGTGATCCGCATGCAGCGGCACAGTGACAACGCGGCCGTCATCGCCGAGTTCCTCGAGGGACATCCCGCGATCGAGACCGTGCTCTACCCGGGGCTGCGCACGCATCCGGGCCACGAGGTCGCGGCCAGGCAGATGACCGGCTTCGGGGGCATGATCTCCGTGCGACTGCGCGGGGGAGCGGAGGCCGCACGCAAACTATGTTCCCGCACAGAGGTTTTCATTCTCGCCGAGTCGTTGGGCGGCGTCGAATCGCTGATCGAGCATCCCGGCGCCATGACCCACGCGTCGACCGCCGGTTCCCAACTGGAGGTTCCTGATGACCTGGTGCGGCTGTCGGTCGGTATCGAGGACGTCGCGGATCTGCTGGCCGACCTCGAGCAGGCGTTGAGCTAGCGGCTAGGTCAGCGCCGGGCGCAGCGCCGAGGCCGTGACCGCGAGGTTCATCTCGGGCAGGGCCGTCGGTGACTCTTCGACCCAGCTTCCCAGCGCGATCTCGCCGGCACGGGCATGCACCCACCGCCAGCCCCGGTCATTGAGGCTGAGCAGCGCGCCCAGACCGTCGATCGCGTGCAGCAGCGTGATGATCGCGGCTGTGGTCGGGCCCGGCGGCCTGCGATCGAACAGCGCCGACAACAGCGCCGAGCGCGCGTGGCCGACGCGGTTGCGGTTGGTCAGCGGCCATGCGAACTCGTGTCCGAACCGCTTGTCCGGCAGAGGGATACGTCGGATCTGACCGGTTCGCTCCAGATGGCCGACGACGTTGCTTTCGGTGTGCTTGGCCAGCCGCTTGACCGCCGATCGGGGCCGCAACGGGCGGCGCTGCAACAGCGAAAACGCCGGTTCTGCGACCGGGTCCGTCGCGCCGGCCACCGACAACGCGATCAGGCGGCCCGGTTCGACCGGGTCACCGTCGACCGACGGGCGGATTCGGCAGGCCAGGGCCAGGTCGAGCAGCACCGCGGCGGCCAACACCCGCTCCCGGCGCGGACGGTCGAGAACCGGTTGCGCCGAAGCGTTGTCGAGCAGCAGCAGGAAAAGGTCCTCGGCGATCTGCGCCATGAGCGGATGCTAAACCGCATCCGGTCCGCGACTCGAATTCGGCTGGGGGTGGGCCGGGCCGTCAGGCGTGATACGGCTCGGCCTCGAGCAGCTTCACCTTGACCGTGCTGCCGCTGGGCACCGTGTAGGTGCGCACGTCGCCGACCTTCGCGTCGAGGAGCGCCTCGCCCAGCGGGGACTTCGGCGAGTACACCTCGAGCTTGCCGTCGCTGATGCCCTCTTGGCGGGTGGCGATCAGGAAGGTCTCGGTGTCGCTCTCGTCGTCGCCGTACTGCACCTTGACCACCGAGCCGGGCAGCGCGACGCCGGACTGCTTGGGCGCCTCGCCGACCTTGGCGCTGTTGAGCAGTTCCTGCAGCTGACGGATCCGGGCCTCCTGCTGGCCCTGCTCCTCGCGGGCGGCGTGGTAGCCGCCGTTCTCGCGGAGGTCACCCTCTTCGCGGCGGTCATTGATCTCGGCGGCGATGACGGGCCGGTTGGCGATCAGCTGGTCGAGCTCCGCCTTCAACCGGTCGAATGCCTCCTGGGTAAGCCAGGTGACCTGCGTATCGGTCATATCGTCGCGCTCCTGTCCTTCTGGGTCTTGCGGCGTGCTCGCGCTTTTCTCGCGTAAGACGTCTCGTGGTACGGCGCCGGGGCTTGACGTGTATTGCCGCGGTTCACGTGCTCAAGCACAGCACCAAATGCAGCAATACACGGCTCCAGCAGGAACCGTGTACCCGACCATGGTAGCACCGACGGGCCAATCGGATTTCAAGAATTCGCAGTTCGCCGTCTGCCGGACCGACGAATCAGCGTGATTTCAAGGGGCCACCAGATACGACGGCACGTCGGTTCCGCACCCGTAAATATCGCCGATCACGGGCTGGCGGGTCGCTTTGACCGGTGCGGTCACTTGCACCGTCTGTTGCGAGGCCGGCGGGACCAGCACCTCCCGACGGCCCGTCTCGGCGCCGTCGATGGAGCGGGCGCGCACGATGCAGACGACCGGCTGGGACGGGTCCTCGCGGGTGACGCTGATCGTGACCGACACCGTCTGGTCGTCGACCAGTTCGTAGGCGCCCAGCTCGCCCGTCACGGGCTCGCTCTCGAACCGTCCGAACGCCACCACAGCGACCGTCACCCCCACCGCCAGCGCGAGCAACGTGAACGCGACCGCGACCCAACGGCGGCGGTTACCGGGCAGCCGCTGGCGGCCGTAGCGCGCGGCGGGGCGCTCGATCATCTGGTTTTCTATGCCCGTCGGTCGGATAGATCTACAGAACTGGAACTATAGGGACTATTGAGACGTCTCGGCGGGTTGATATCGCCGGAGACGACAGCGCGATGATAAGGCAGAGCAGGTTGAGTGAACTGCGGTTGATGGCGGTGCACGCCCACCCGGACGACGAGTCCAGCAAGGGTGCCGCCACCATGGCACGGTACGTGGACGAGGGTGTGCGCGTGCTTGTGGTCACGCTCACCGGCGGCGAGCGCGGCGACATCCTCAACCCGGCCATGGACCTGCCCGAGGTGCACGGCCGGATGGCCGAGATCCGCCGCGACGAGATGGCCAAGGCCGCCGAGATCCTCGGCGTCGAGCACCGCTGGCTCGGCTTCGTCGACTCCGGCCTGCCCGAAGGCGACCCGCTTCCGCCGCTGCCGGAAGGCTGCCTCGGCGTGGTGCCGCTCGAGCAACCGGTGGAGGCGCTGGTGCGCGTCGTGCGCGAGTTCCGGCCACACGTGATGACCACCTACGACGAGAACGGCGGATATCCGCATCCGGACCACATCAGGTGCCACCAGGTGTCGATGGGTGCCTACGACGCCGCCGGTGACCACCTCCTGTTCCCCGACGCCGGCGAGCCGTGGGATGTCCAGAAGCTGTACTACACGCACGGCTTCGTGCGACAGCGGATGCAGCTGCTGCAGGACGAGTTCGCCAAACACGGGGAGGTCGGCCCGTTCGAGAAGTGGCTCAAGCACTGGGATCCCGAGCACGACATCTTCGCCAAGCGGGTGACCACCCGCGTCGAGTGCGCCAAGTACTTCGCGCTGCGCGACGACGCATTGCGCGCGCACGCCACCCAGATCGACCCCAACGGGGACTTCTTCCGCGCGCCGATCGAATGGCAGCAACGGCTCTGGCCCACCGAGGAGTTCGAGTTGGCCCGCTCGCGCGTGCCCGTATCGCTTCCTGAGGACGACCTCTTCGCCGGGATCGAGGGCCGATGAACCTCCTGCTCGCCGTCGACCTGCTGGCCCAGCAGGAACCACCCAGGGACACCGGACCGGACTTCGGCAAGGCCAGCCCGTTGGGCCTGCTGATCGTGGTGCTGCTGCTGGTCGGCACGTTCCTGCTGGTCCGGTCGATGAACCGGCAGCTGCGCAAGGTGCCGGACTCGTTCGACCCGCCGGATGCGGAAGCCGACCGGATCGCCGAGCCGCCCGACGAGCCCCAGGCGCCGATCGAGTCCGACGCGCCGCCCGACGGGACGAAACGTGAGCCCGGGGGCTAACACACTCTCGCGGGCCACCAGCCCGTATCTGCGTCAGCACGCCGCCAACCCGGTGCACTGGCGCGAATGGACGCCGGAGGCGCTGGCCGAGGCTGCCGACCGCGATGTGCCGATCCTGCTGTCGATCGGCTACGCGGCCTGCCACTGGTGTCATGTCATGGCCCACGAGTCGTTCGACGATGACGAGGTCGCCGCGGTGATGAACGACGGCTTCGTCTGCATCAAGGTCGACCGCGAGGAGCGTCCCGACCTCGATGCGGTGTACATGAGCGCGACTGTTGCGCTCACGGGGCAGGGTGGCTGGCCGATGACCTGCTTCCTCACTCCCGACGGCAGGCCGTTCTTCTGCGGGACGTACTACCCGAAGCCGACCTTCCTCCAGCTGCTGGCCGCGGTCATCGACACCTGGCACAACCGCCGCGGGGAAGTCGAGCAGGCGTCCGAGAAGATCACCGAGGAACTGCGGACGATGGCGGCCGGGTTGCCCGGCGGGGGACCGCCGTTGCAGCCCGCGCTGTGCGACCACGCCGTTGCCGCGGTGCTGCAGGACGAGGACGTCGCTCGCGGTGGATTCGCCACCAATCCCGCTGGCGCACCGAAGTTTCCACCATCCGCGTTGCTCGAGGGTCTGCTGCGCAACCACGAACGCACGGGCGACATCATGCCCATCGAAACCGTCGAGCGGACCTGCACGGCGATGGCCCGCGGCGGAATCTACGATCAGTTGGCGGGCGGCTTCGCCCGCTACAGCGTCGACGCGGCCTGGGTGGTTCCGCACTTCGAGAAGATGCTTTATGACAACGCCCTACTGTTGCGGGTGTACGCCCATTGGGCGCGACGTACCGGAAATCCGTTGGCGCACAAGGTAACCGTCGAAACAGCCGCATTCATCATCGACGAACTCGGCGCCGACGGCATGTTCACGTCGTCGCTGGATGCCGACGCGGACGGGGGGGAAGGCCTGACGTACGTCTTCACCCCCGCGCAACTGCGCGAGTTCCTCGGTGACGACGACGGGCAGTGGGCGGCAGAGCTTTTCGCCGTGACCGAGGTGGGCACATTTGAGCAGGGTGCGTCGGTGCTGCAGTTGCCGCGCGACCCCGACGACCAGGACCGGTTCGTCAGTGTGCGGGCAGCGCTGCTGGCGGCCCGGCTCACCCGGCCGCAACCCGGCCGCGACGACAAGGTCGTCACCGGGTGGAACGGGCTGGCGATCACGGCGCTCGCCGAAGCCGCTGTCGCGCTCGACCGGCCCGAATTGCTCACCGCCGCAACGAATTGTGCGCGCGGCGTGTGGAATCTGCACGTCGTCGACGGCAGACTGCGGCGGGCGAGCCTCGGCGGTGCGGTCGGCGACAGCGCCGGGATCCTCGAAGACCATGGGGCGTTGGCCACCGGCCTACTGACCGTTCACCAGATGACGGGTGACCCGGACTGGCTGGAGGCCGCGATGACGCTGCTCGACATCGCGCTCGAGCACTTCGCCGACCCGGGCCGGCCCGGCCGGTGGTTCGACACCGCCGACGACGCCGAGGCATTGATGGTGCGGCCGGCCGATCCGCTCGACGGTGCGACACCATCGGGTGCGTCGTTGATCGCCGAGGCGCTGCTCACCGCAGCGCACCTCGCCCCCGCCTGGCGGGCGGATCGCTACGGCGCGGCGGCCGAGGCCACTCTGGCGGCGGCCACGCCGATCCTGACCCGGCTGCCGCGCTCGGGTGGACACTGGCTCGCCGTCGCAGAGGCGGCGGTGCGCGGGCCGATCCAGATCGCAGTGGCGTGTGACCCTGGCCGGTCGGAACTGTTGTCGGCAGCGCGGCGGCTCGCGCCGGGCGGAGCGGTCGTCGTCGGCGGCGTGGTGAATTCGTCCGAACTGCTGATCGACCGCGACCGCGTCGGCGGCGCCGACGCCGCCTATGTGTGCCGTGGCAGAACATGCGACCTGCCGGTCACCACGGCGCCGGAACTCGCTGCCGCCCTGGGCGCGTCCGTGTAGCGTTCGGCGCATGCCGACGCCGGAAGACAACGCCAAGACCGTCACCCGTTACCTCGAACTGGCCGCGCAGGGTAAGGCCGATGACATCGCCGAGTTGTACGCCGACGACGGCACCGTCGAGGATCCGGTTGGCGGCGAGGTGCACATAGGCCGCAAAGCGATTCGCGGTTTCTACGACGCGCTCCCCACGACGGGCGCCCAGGCCGACGTCGTCACGCTGCGGGCGTTGGGCAACGAGGCGGCGTTCTTCTGGGCGCTGACCATCGACCTCGGCGAGAACAAGATGCGCATCGAGATCATCAGCGTGATGACCTTCAACGAGGAGGGCAAGATCGCGTCGATGAAGGCCTACTGGACCCCCGAAAACGTCACCCAGCTCTAGAAGACCGCGAACCACATCGCGATGTAGTGGCAGATCGCCGCCACCGCGGTGCACGCGTGAAAGAACTCGTGATGGCCGAAGACCGTCGGCCACGGGTTGGGCCACTTGAGCGCGTAGAGCACACCGCCGATGCTGTAGAGCGCGCCCCCGACGATCAGCAGCACGAGCGCGGCCACTCCCGCACCGTGCGTGATCGGTCCGACGAACCACGCCGCCACCCAGCCCAGCAGAATGTAGAGCGGCACGCCGACCCACCGCGGCGCCGACGGCCAGAAGCACTTGAGCAGCACGCCCGCGATCGCACCGCCCCACACGATCCAGAACAGCACCATGCCGTCGGTTTGCGGCAACGCCAGCAAGGCGAACGGCGTATAGCTGCCCGCGATGAACACGAAGATCATCGAATGGTCGAGTCGCTTCATCCACTTGCGTGCGGTCGGCGACTTCCAGTCGACCCGGTGGTACGCGCCGCTGACCGCGAACATCGCCACGATGGTGAGCGTGTAGATCAGCGTCGCGACGCCCGCGCGCGTGGACTGGACCGACCACGACACCGACACCAGCGTGGCGCCGCAGATGGCTGCGATCCCCGCCGCGTACACGTGTATCCAGCCCCGTGCGCGCGGCTTACCGATGAAATTGGCGAGACCGTCGACAACGGCTTCCGGAAAGTCCTCCGCAGGGTTCTGCGGGTCGCGGGACTTATCGGAATCGGTGCTGTCGATGGATCGGGTCATGTCACCTCCACTAATGCCATGGGGGTTTTCGAACCTCACAGTAGTCTGGATCTTCGTGGAGCTCATTCCCCCGCGACTCAAAGAGCCGGCCTATCGGCTGTACGAGATGCGGCTGCGCCAGGAGCTGGCACGGTCCAAATCCCAACTGCCGCGCCATATTGCCGTTTTGTGTGATGGCAACCGCCGATGGGCACGTGACCTTGGACACGACGACGTCAGCGTCGGCTACCGGATGGGCGCCAGAAAGATCGCCGACATGCTGCGCTGGTGTCAGGAGACCGGCATCGAGATGGCGACGGTCTATCTGCTGTCCACCGAGAACCTGCAGCGTGCGCCCGACGAACTGTCCCCGCTGATCGAAATCATCACCGACGTCGTCGAGGAGATCTGCGCGCCCGCCAACCACTGGAGTGTGCGCACCGTCGGCGATCTGGAGCTGATCGGCGAGGAGCCCGCGCGCCGGCTGCGTGACGCGGTCGGGTCCACTGACTCGGGTCCGGACTGCTTTCACGTCAACCTCGCCGTCGGTTACGGCGGGCGCCAGGAGATCGTCGACGCCGTCCGTCAGCTGCTGAGCAAGGAGCTGGCCAACGGCAGCACCGGTGAACAGCTGATCGAGGCCGTCACCATCGACGCGATCTCGGAGAACCTCTACACCTCCGGACAACCGGACCCCGACCTGGTGATCCGCACCTCGGGGGAGCAGCGGCTGTCGGGCTTCCTGCTGTGGCAGAGCGCGTACTCCGAGATGTGGTTCACCGACGCCTACTGGCCGGCGTTCCGGCGGGTCGACTTCCTGCGCGCGCTGCGCGACTACACCGTGCGCCATCGACGGTACGGAATGTGATGCCACGCCGTAGTTGATGGAACACTGAGAACATGGCTGCGCTGTCGGCGGTGGTCTTCGCGCTCAGCTGGTGGTTGGGGCTGTATCTGCTGGCCCGCGACCCGCGTAAGCCTGTGCTCGTGCTGGCCGCGATCGGGTTGACGAGCTTCGCGGCGGTGGTCGCGCTGGATGCCGTGCGGACCGTCAGCGGGGCCGATGTGCTCAGTCGCATCGAGGTCTACCTCGTCGCCGTGCCGGGCATCGCCTGGTTCGCAGTGCTCCTCGAGCTGTCCCGGCCCCGTGACACCTGGCGTGGCCGTGCCGGTGAGCTCGGGCTGGTCGCCGTGGTGGCCGCGACCGCGTTCGTCGGCGCCGCGATGGCCGGAAGCGTCGACGGCCCGTTGCGCCTTGGCCACTGGGTGATGTTCGCGGCGGTCTCGGTGCCCTCGCTTGGCGCCATGGTGTACGCGGTGTTGCGCCAGTCGCAGCCGGTCCCGGTGGTCGGTTTCGTGGTGGTTGCGACGTTGTTCTTCGCGTTGGGCAACGCGATCCTGATCATCCCGCTGGGGCTGGTGCCCAGCTGGTTGGCGCTCGCTTCGACGGGTTTCGACGTGGCGCTGCTCGGTGTCGCGGTCGCGATCGGGGATGCGTTCGACGAGGGGCAGGCGTTGCGCGCCGACATGCTGCGCTCGTTCGCGGCGACGACGGTGGTGGCGGTGCTGTTCGGCGGTCAGGCGTTGATCGGTCTGGCGGTCACCGGTCACGACACCGCGCTGACGGTGCTGCTGTTCACCAGCCTGGCGGTCGCGATCGCGATCAACGTCCTTGCCGACCCGCTGGCAGGTGTGCTCGACCGGTTGGCGTTCTCGCGCTCGCCCGCCCTGCGCGCCGACCGCGCCGCCCTGCGCAGCACCGAGGCTGCGCTGCCGCTGCGCAAGGACAATCCGCTCGACGGCATCGACGAGCAGACGTTCGTCCGCCTCACCCGCCGCGCGCTCGGGCACTACGGCGACCTGTCCAAGCTGATCGCCAGCCCGCTCACCAACCTGCCGATCATCGACCAGCGGTTGGCCTCGCGCGGCGCCTCCGGCCAACCGCTGGAGCGGGCGACCGAACTCAAGGCGCTGCTGGCCGAGCGCATCGCCCGGCTCAAACCCCGCGACGGCGGCGAGTTCGGCACCACCGAGGAGTGGCGGCACTACAACTCGCTGTACTTCCCGTATGTCGCCGGGGTGCGGGCCTATGCGCAGAACGCCACCGCGGCGGGACTCGACCCCGTGGCCCGCCAGGCCTGGCAGTGGTTCGTCACCGAAGTGCCCCAGCGGTCGCTGCACAACTGGCAGAACGCCGCCGCGCGGCTGATCGCTGCCGATCTGCGCGGCAACCTGGTGGCCGCTCAGGACTGACGCGCATCCGCATCGGCGCCGGCGTTGGGCCCGATACCCACGTGACCTGCGGCTGGCAGTAGCTGGCAGCGTTCTGCGTCGATCTGGCAGCGGCATCTGAGCACTGTCGGTGACATGACCACAGCAACCACCCACCTGGTAAACACCACCGGCGAAGGCGATACCACCGACTCGCTGCTGCGCGTGGCACTGCGTGCCGACGCGACGCTGTGCGGGGGTCTCGGCCTGGTCATCGCGATGGCCGCCGACCCGCTGTCCCGACTGAGCGGTCTGTCAACCACCAGCGAGTGGATCGCCGGCGCCGCGCTCGTCGGCTACGGCGCCGCACTGTTCCTGGCGGCCGGGATGGCCGACGTCCGCCGCGTCGGTGTCGGCGTGCTGGTCGGCAACATCGTCTTCGCGCTCGTCGTGGCCGCGGTGCTGGCGACCGGCGTGCTGCCGCTGACCGAAGCCGGCGTTGCGGGCATCGTCGGGTTCACCGCCGTCACCCTCGCATTCGCCTACGCCCAGTACCTCGGGGTGCGTCGCCTGACGTGACCCCCTCATGGCTGGTCCGGAGCCGCCGTCGTCAGAGGTTGCGGCGTCGGCTCCGGAACGGTCCCTCACCCCCCCCAAGAAAGGAAGTACGATGACCGCTATCTCAACACCGAGGCTCCGCGAGTCCAACGACTCGTTCCTGCGCTTCGCTTTGCGGACCGACGCCTTAGCCAGCGGGCTCATGGGTGTGGCCGGTGTCGCGCTCGCGGGATGGCTGGCGGAGACGTCAGGAACTCCAATCGCATTCGAGTACACCGTGAGTGCGGTCTTCATCGCCTTCGCGATCGGTGTGTTCGCACTCGCCGCGCTGCCCACGGTGAAGGCCACCGGCACCGTGATCGCGATCGGAAACGTGGCGTACACGGTCGCCACCGTCGTATTCGTCTTGGCCGACGTTTTCCCGCTGACGACTGCCGGTGTGGTGCTCACCCTGGCCACCGGCGTCTACACCCTGATCATGGCCGAGTTGCAGTACCAGGGCATCCGCCGGATCAACCGGTAGCCGGCTACAGCTTGCGCAAGCGCAGCCGGTTGATCGAGTGGTCGGCATCCTTGCGCAAGACCAGCGTCGCCCGCGGCCGGGTCGGCAGGATGTTCTCGATCAGGTTCGGCCGGTTGATCGAATGCCAGATGTCGCTCGCGGCGAACACGGCCTGCTCGTCGGTGAGCGTGGCGTAGTGGTGAAAGTGCGACGCCGGGTCGGCGAACGCCGTCGTGCGCAAGCCGAGGAACCGATCGATGTACCACTTCTCGATGTCGTCGATGCGAGCGTCGACGTAGACCGAGAAGTCGAACAGGTCGGACACCATCAACGTCGGCCCGGTCTGCAGCACGTTGAGGCCCTCGAGGATCAGGATGTCCGGATGCCGGACGATCTGCTTCTCACCGGGCACGATGTCGTAGAGCAGATGCGAGTACACCGGCGCGCACGCGTATTCCGCGCCGGACTTGACCGTCGTCACGAACCGCATCAGCGCACGACGGTCGTAGCTTTCCGGGAAACCCTTGCGGCCCATCAGGTTTCGTCGTACCAGTTCGGCGTTGGGGTAGAGGAACCCGTCGGTGGTCACCAGGTCGACGCGCGGGTGGTGCTCCCAGCGCGCCAGAAGTGCCTGCAGCACACGGGCCGTCGTGGACTTGCCGACCGCGACGCTGCCCGCGACGCCGATCACGAACGGCACCGGCCGGTCGGGCTGAGAGTCGCTGTCTGAGTCGCCGCCCAGGAACTCGGCGGTCGTCGCGAACAACCGCTGGCGGGCGGCGACCTGGAGGTGGATCAGCCGGGCCAGTGGCAGATAGACCTCTTCGACTTCGAGCAGGTCGATCTTCTCGCCGATACCGCGCAGCTTCTTCAGCTCGTCCTCGGTGAGTTTCAGCGGCGTCGACATACGCAGGTTCCGCCACTGACTCCGGTCGAACTCCACATATGGGCTGGGTTCACTCAGCCGCGCCATGCGCCCAGTCTTGCATTTACGGTTGAGATCATGGACGCCAGCACCTCAGATTCGTTGGTCCGCGAGTATCTGCTGCTCGGGCTGCGCTTCGACCGGGTGGAGGAGGGTTACGTCGACTCGTTCACCGGCGACCCGGCGCTGCGCCGTGCCGTCGCCGCCGAACCACAGCCCGTTCCCGCGGACCTGGCCAGGCAGGCCGACCGGTTGCTGGGGCAATTGACCTCGGTCGACGGGCTGGAGCGAGCGCGTATGGACTACATCGGCGCCCACCTGCGGGCGCTGGCGTGCGCGGGCCGCAAATTCGCCGGTGAAGACGTCGGCTTCGTCGACGAGGTTGAGGCGTACTTCGACGTGCGCATCACCAAAGGGGACCCCGAGCGGTACCGGCAGGCCCATCGCCAGCTCGACGAAGTGCTGAGCGGGTCCGGACCGCTCGCCGACCGGATGCAGGCCTACCGCGCGGCCGAGGAGATTCCGCCTGCGCGCCTCGAAGAGTGCATCCACGCATTCTCCAGCGCGCTGCGTGACCGCGTGCGCGCCGAGTATCCGCTGCCCGACGCGGAGACCATCACCTATGAGGTGGTTTCCGACAAGCCGTGGTCGGGCTTCAACTACTACCACGGGGATTACAAGTCCACGGTGGCCGTCAACGCCGACCTCAAGCAGCAGATGTCGAACCTGCCCCGGCTGGTCGCGCACGAGTCGTATCCGGGACATCACACCGAGCACTGCCGCAAGGAGGCCGGGCTGGTCGAGGGCAGGGGACAGGCTGAGCAGACCATTTTTCTGGTCAACACCCCGCAGTGCCTGATGGCCGAGGGCTTGGCCGACCTCGCGCTGTACGCGGCGATCGGGCCCGAATGGGGTGTGTGGGCCGGCGAGATCTACGCCGACCTGGGGCTGCGGTTCGACGGGGAGCGCGCCCAGGCGGTGTCGGAGGCGACGGCGGCGCTGGCCGAGGTGCGCCAGGACGCGGCCCTGATGTTGCACGACGAGCACCGCGACGTCGACGACGTCGTCGGCTTCCTCAAGCGGTGGCTGCTGGTCAACGACCAACGCGCCCGCCAGATGCTGCGGTTCCTGTCGTCGCCGCTGTGGCGCGCCTACACCAGCACCTACGTCGAGGGGTACCGGTTGCTGCGGGGCTGGCTGGATGAACGCCCCGAAGAGGTCAGCCTGACCCAGCGGTTCGGCACGTTGCTCGACGAGCCGTTGATCCCGTCCTCGCTGCGGGCCGCCTGAGCCTGAGCAGCCGCCTGAGCCTGAGCCGCCGCCTGAGCCTGAGCCGCCGCCGAACCGCCGCCGAACGTGGGTTACCGTCACGCCGATGGCGGGTGTGGCGTGTGTCAATCCCACAGTCGGCGGCCCAGGTATGGGCATCGAGCGCCCCAGGTACGGGCATCGAGCGCCCCAGGTGCGGAAAGTAGGCTGAACCCCATGACTGCAGACCCCGTGACCTCCAACGCTGCCGCTCCCGGTGCCGAGTACGCCGAGACCGCGAGTGCCGCCTACCGGGCCGCGTTGCAGGTGATCGAGTCGGTGGAGCCGCGTATCGCGGCGGCGACACGTAAAGAGCTTGCCGATCAACGGGACTCGCTCAAGCTCATCGCCAGCGAGAACTACGCCTCGCCCGCGGTGCTGCTGACGATGGGCTCCTGGTTCTCCGACAAGTACGCGGAGGGCACGATCGGGCACCGGTTCTACGCGGGCTGCCAGAACGTCGATACCGTCGAAAGTCTCGCCGCCGAACACGCCCGTGAGTTGTTCGGAGCGCCGTATGCCTACGTCCAGCCGCACTCCGGTATCGACGCCAACCTCGTTGCCTTCTGGGCGATCCTGGCCACCCGGGTCGAAGCGCCCGAACTGGCGGCCCTCGGCGCCAAGCACGTCAACGACCTGTCCGAGGCGGACTGGGAGAAGCTGCGCAACAAGCTCGGCAACCAGCGGCTGCTGGGGATGTCGCTGGACGCGGGCGGCCACCTGACCCACGGTTTCCGGCCCAACATCTCCGGCAAGATGTTCCACCAGCGCAGCTACGGCACGGACCCGAACACCGGATTCCTCGACTACGGCGCGGTGGCCGAGGCCGCCCGCGAGTTCAAGCCGTTGATCATCGTGGCCGGATACTCGGCCTATCCGCGTCGGGTCGACTTCGCCAAGATGCGCGAGATCGCCGACGAGGTCGGCGCCACGCTGATGGTCGACATGGCGCACTTCGCGGGTCTGGTCGCGGGCAAGGTGTTCACCGGCGACGAAGACCCGGTACCGCACGCCCACGTCACCACCACGACCACCCACAAGTCGCTGCGCGGACCGCGCGGCGGGATGGTGCTCGCCCAGCCCGAGTACTCCGACGCCGTCGACAAGGGCTGCCCGATGGTGCTGGGCGGTCCGCTCTCCCACGTGATGGCCGCCAAAGCGGTCGCGCTGGCCGAGGCCCGCCAACCGGCCTTCCAGGCTTACGCGCAGCGCGTCGCCGACAACGCCCAGGCGCTTGCCGACGGTTTCCTCAAGCGTGACGCCCAGCTCGTCACCGGCGGCACCGACAACCACATCGTGCTGCTCGACGTCACCTCGTTCGGGCTGACCGG
Source organism: Mycobacterium sp. 852002-51152_SCH6134967 (assembly GCF_001667105.1). NCBI lineage: Bacteria > Bacillati > Actinomycetota > Actinomycetes > Mycobacteriales > Mycobacteriaceae > Mycobacterium > Mycobacterium sp. 852002-51152_SCH6134967. Next base: position 23,244 of record NZ_LZIK01000062.1, read on the forward strand.
GCGCCAGGCCGAGTCGGCCCTGCTCGACGCGGGCATCGTCACCAACCGCAACTCCGTGCCCGCAGACCCCAACGGCGCCTGGTACACCAGCGGCATCCGGTTGGGCACTCCCGCGCTGACCACCCGGGGATTCGGGGCCGACGACTTCGACCGTGTCGCCGACCTGATCGTGGACGTGCTGTCCAACACCGAACAGCAGGGCACTTCGAAGGCCAAGTACACGCTGTCCGACGGCACCGCCGAGCGCGTTCACGCCGCCTCTGCCGAGCTGCTGGAGGCCAACCCCCTGTATCCGGGGCTGACGCTGTAGCCCCCGCGCCACGCCGGTCGGGAATTTTACGATTCCCACAGAATTGAGTTACTGTAACCGCATGGCACAGAAACCTGTACCGAATGCGCTGATCCTCGAACTCGAGCCGGTCGTGCAGCAGGAGCTGCGTCGTCACATCGACAGCGAGGATCTCTGGTACGCACACGACTACGTGCCGTTCGACCAGGGCGAGAACTTCGCCTTTCTCGGCGGTAAGGACTGGGACCCGTCGCAGGTGACCCTGCCCAAGGACGTCACCGACGCGCTCGAGATCCTGCTCATCACCAAGGACAACCTGGCGAGCTTCCACCGCGAGTTCGTCTTCAGCTTCATCCTCGAGGAGAAGTGGGGTCGTTGGATCGGCCGGTGGACCGCCGAGGAGCACCTGCACGCGATCGCGTTGCGCAACTACCTCGTCGTCACCCGGGAGATCGACCCGGCCGCCAACGAGGACGTCCGCGTCGAACACGTGATGAAGGGCTACCGTGCCGACACCTACAGCCAGGTCGAGCGGCTGGTGTTCATGGCCTTCTTCGAAGGTGCCCACGCCGTCTTCTGCCGCAACCTCGAGGCCAAGATCACCGAGCCGGTGCTCAAGGACCTCATAGGCCGCATCGCCAAGGACGAGGAGCGGCACGAGGAGTTCTTCGCCAACCTGGTCGCCCACCTGCTGTCCACGAGCCGTGACGAAACCGTCGACGCCATCGCGCGACGCGCGGCCGAACTCGACGTCGTCGGCGGCGACATCGACGCCTACGCCGACAAGGTGCGCAACGTCGCCGAGGCGGGGATCTTCGGACCCGAGCGGCTGCGTCAGGTGACCGCCGATCGGATCGCCGCGTGGGGGCTGGCCGACGAGCCGAAGATGCGGGAGTTCACCTCCGCGTAACCGCCCGCTCATCACCGCGGACGAGCAGCGGCGAACACTACGGCGCGCCTGCACGGCGCATGCCGCAACGGGAGTAGCGTCGTTTGCGATGGCTAGCGACGTGCTTTGCTGTCCGGGCGGTACCCGATCGTTGCGATCACGAGAGGGCCGGCCCCGGCCCTGGTGCCGCAGTGTCCGCCGACGGTTCGCGGGGGACCCGCGGATACCAGGAGCGCTACGTGATCGATTCGCCTCTCCGGACCTACGTGCTCGACACCTCCGTGCTGTTGTCAGATCCCTGGGCCTGCACGCGCTTTGCCGAGCATGAGGTCGTGGTCCCGCTGGTGGTCATCAGCGAACTCGAAGCCAAGCGACACCATCATGAGCTGGGCTGGTTCGCGCGTCAGGCCCTGCGACTCTTCGACGATCTGCGGCTCGAACACGGCCGGCTCGATCAGCCGATTCCCGTTGGCACACAAGGCGGTACGCTGCACGTCGAGCTGAACCACAGCGATCCTTCGGTGCTTCCCGCCGGTTTCCGCACCGACAGCAACGACGCGCGGATTTTGACGGTCGCGGCCAACCTGGCCGCCGAGGGCAAGCACGTCACGTTGGTCAGCAAGGACATCCCGCTACGCGTGAAAGCCGGTGCGGTCGGGTTGTCGGCCGACGAGTACCACGCACAGGACGTCATCACCTCCGGCTGGACGGGTATGGCCGAGGTCGAGGTCATCTCCGATGAGATCGACGTGTTGTTCGCCGAAGGTGAGATCGATCTGGAGGCGGCCCGAGATCTGCCGTGCCACACCGGTATTCGTCTGCTCGGTGGTACGTCGCACGCGCTGGGGCGGGTGACGCCAGAGAAGCGGGTGCAGTTGGTGCGCGGTGACCGGGAGGCGTTCGGGTTGCGCGGCCGCTCCGCCGAACAGCGGGTGGCACTGGACCTGTTGCTCGACGAGTCGGTCGGCATCGTTTCGCTCGGCGGTAAGGCCGGCACCGGCAAGTCGGCGCTGGCACTGTGCGCGGGACTGGAAGCCGTGCTGGAGCGCCGCACGCAACGCAAGGTCGTGGTGTTCCGTCCGCTCTACGCGGTCGGCGGGCAGGACCTGGGCTACCTGCCGGGCAGCGAGAGCGACAAGATGGGGCCCTGGGCGCAGGCGGTCTTCGACACGCTGGAAGGACTGGCCAGCCCGGCGGTGCTCGAGGAGGTGCTCTCGCGCGGCATGCTCGAGGTGCTGCCGCTGACCCACATCCGGGGGCGCTCGCTGCACGACTCGTTCGTGATCGTCGACGAGGCGCAGTCGCTCGAGCGCAACGTGCTGCTGACCGTGCTGTCGCGTCTCGGCGCCGGTTCCCGTGTGGTGCTGACCCACGATGTGGCACAGCGGGACAACCTGCGAGTCGGCAGACATGACGGCGTCGCGGCCGTGATCGAGAAACTCAAGGGCCACCCCTTGTTCGCTCACATCACGCTGTTGCGCAGCGAGCGCTCACCGATCGCGGCGCTGGTGACCGAGATGCTCGAGGAGATCAGCCCCGGCGCGCTGCCGTGAACTCCGCTAGAGGCGGAGACGATTGCGACGGGCCAGGTACCAACCGGCGGCCGCCGCACCGCTGAGCGCCACCACCCGGTCCGCGCGATCGCCGCGCGGCAGGTCGAGTAGCGAAACCAGGCCCAGCACCGCGAACCCGGTGTCCAGGGCCGGCTGGCTGGTGGCGGTCGTGACCAGGGTGTGGTCGCCGTGGTCGGTCAGCATTGCGGGAGCTTCGTCGAGACGCACCGGTTCTCCAGTCGATGGCGGGGGCGAGACAGCGTTACGACGGTAAGTCCTGTGCCCCGACGGGAGGAATAGGGTGTTTCCCTATGTGTGGTCCCCCTTTTGAGGCCCGCTCGGCCGCCCGACATGTCGACCCAGCTCGGCGCGCGACTTGATTCCCAGCTTGCGGTAGATGCGCGCGAGGTTGGCTTCGACGGTCTTGGGGCTGATGAAGAGCGCGGCCGCGACGTCGCGGTTCTTCATTCCGCTCGCGACGAGTTCTGCGACCCGCTGCTCAGACGGCGTAAGTTGCCCGCTGCGCTGAGGTCCCGCGCTCGCACGCGAGAACTCCGCGTGGGCCCTGGCCGCCCACAGCGGGATGTTGAGACGCTCGAACACCTCGAAGGCCTCCCGAAGATGCACCGACGCCAATTCCTTCTTGCGTTGCCGGCGTTCGATCTGCCCCAGGGTCAGCAGGGTCCGTGCGCGCTCGAACGGCATCGGCAGACGGAGGTGTGCGGCCATCGCCCGCTGGGCGGCCTCGTGTGCGGCGTCGAGGTCGCCGAGTGCGGCCAGCAGCATGCCGCGTGATCGTGCACCGACCGCGAGCATCCAGTCCCGGTCGGTCCGCCGGCCGTTGTTCTCCAGCGCGGTGGTGAGCCGTTCCGCCTCGTCGAGGCGATCGAGATGTATCAGCGCCTCGATCGCGTCGGGCAGGTAGGCGGCATTGGGCAGTTCGGTCGGCGTGCTGTCGGGGTCGAACTGGACGAGCATGGGTTGTAGCGCGGCCGCAGCGGCTTCGTAGTCGCCCAGCGAGACTTCGAGAAAGCCGAGGGTCGCGCGCACGCGATCTGCCATGCGTAAAGTCCCGGTCTGCCTTGCGCATTCGAGGGCGTCCTCGATCGCGCGGCGGGCGACCTCCTCGTGGCCGGCGAATGCGGTCAGCTGGGCCCGCAAGCTCTGGGTCAGGAACTGCGAGGTGTTGCCCCCGAGCTGGCGGGCCTTCTCCACGGCGTCCTCCGCGACCAGGTTGGCCGTGACGAAATCACCGCGCGCGATCGCGTTCGTCACCACGTGCTGGGAAACGAAGACATGCTCACCCTCTTCGCCCTTCTCCAGGCAGCGCGCACGGATCTTGTCCACGACATCGCGCGCTTCGTCGAGCCGGCCGGACCACTCCAGCAGCAGCGCGTGTTGCATGGTGGGCCGGAAGACCAGCGGTGCGTATGCATCGGGGTCCTCCAGCCGCAGCGCTCGATGCAGGGTCTTTTCGTCGTAACCTTCGCCGGCGGCGAACCGCAGTATGACCAGCATGCCGAGCGCCATGCTGAGCAGATGCGGCTGGTCGAGGGGTTCGGCGTTCGCGACCGCCTGCGCGGCGGTGTTCAACCCCTGTTGAAGTTGATTGGCGTGGAAAAGCGTGTACGCCAACGTGATCAGGGTCTGGACGCGCAGCGCGTGGTTGTCGTGGGCCTCGTCGAGCGCCTCGCGAAGCAGCCGCGCGCTCTCGATGAAACCGTCCCCGTACAGCCGCACCACCGCCAGTCGGCTCAACGCTTCGGCGCGCAACGCGCCGGTGGGAAGTTGTTCGATGGCTTCGGTGAGGACGGCCGCCGCGCGCTCCTGCTCCCCGGCGTCGAAGTGGTGCAGCGCCGAGCGCAGCCGCCGCTCCGCGGTGTCACCGCCGAGGCCGATGGCCAGGTCCACCAGTTCGGCGGCTGCGGCTGGCGCACCGCGCATCCGTGCCGATTCCGCCGCCATGTCGAGGGCCTCCAGCGTGACCTCGTCGCCTTTGGTGGTGGCCAGCGCCAGGTGCCGGGCCCGAAGTTCGGGTTCGTCGACGATCTCGGCGAGCCGACGGTGCATCGACCGGCGGCGGCCGGGGGACGCCTCGGTGTAGACCCCGCTGGCCAGCAACGGATGTGCGAACCGGATCCGGTTGCCGTCGATTGCGATGATGCCCTTGCTCTCGGCGATCTCCAGCAGTTCGACCAGCCGGTCCTCGTCGCCCGTCGTCGCCTTCGACACGAGCTCCACCGTCGGCACGGCAAGGCACGAAGCGGCCAGTAGCGCGTCGTGGACGTCGGTGTCGAGGCTGCCAAGCCTCGTGCGCACCACGTCGGCCAGGGTGCCGGGCAGCGACGCGTCGACGCCCGGCGCCCGTTCATCGAGGGAGCGGGCCAATTCGATTGCGTAGAACGGGTTCCCACCCGACACCTGGTGGATCCGGCCGATGGTCGGGCGTGAGAAGGGGCGTCGCAGCCGTGCGGAGACAGCACGATGCAGATCCTGGATGTTCAACGGGCTCAACCGGATTCGATTCACTGCGTCGGGCCGGGACAACTGCAGCCAGTCGTCGACCGCACGGTCGTCGGATTCGGTACGCAGGCTGGCCAGTAGGCCGGTACGCCCCGTGAGCCTGCGCACCGCGAAGGCGATGACGTGCTTGCTCGACGGGTCGAGCCACTGTAAGTCGTCAATGGCCAGCAGGACAGGGCGGTCCTCGCTGAGCCGTTCGACCACCGAAAGGAACGCGGCGGCCACGGCACGCTGATCGGTCACCGCGTCGTTGTCCGCGCGCAGCAGCACCTGGTCGACCGCGAGGAGTTGCGGCGTCGGCAGGTCGGCCCACGCGCGCGTGTCGGCCTCCTCGAGCAGGTCGGCCAGCGCGGTGTAGGCGAGCACCGACTCCGCAGCCGCCGGTCGGGTCGACAGGACGTGAAATCCGCGCTGGTGCGCCTGCTCGACCGCGGCCAGCCACAGCGTGGTCTTGCCGATCCCGGGTTCACCGTCGATCAGTAAGGCCGACGGGCCCAGCGCCATCGCGTCCAGGAAGGCAACGACGGCGTGCTGGTGTGTCGACTGGCCGATCACGGTATCTCGTGGGTCCCCTCGCGTCTCCCCAGAATTGCAGCTGAGCCGGAAGCGGGCGACATCCCTATACCCCTTGGCGGCCGGACTGACCCATAACCCGGGTTAGTTCGGCCCGGGACCGGATGTCGAGCTTGCGGTACACCCGCGCAAGGGTGGCCTCGACGGTCTTTGCACTGAGAAAGAGTTCACCGGCCACGTCGCGGTTCGTCAGGCCGGCGGCGGCCAGCTCGGCAATGCGCAGCTCGGCGGCGGTCAGCGCGTGCGGCCTCGACGCAGCGGAACGGAGTACCTCTCGCGCTGTCCTGGCGCGCTCGGCCCAAACCGGCGTGCCGATGGCCTCGAACGTCGCCAGCGCCTCGTTCAGCGTCGAAGCGGCCTGCCGATCGCGCAGTCTGGCCTGCAACTGCCCGAGCAGAAGCTGGGTACGAGCGCGTTCGAACGGCATCGCCAACCGTTGATGGTCCTCGAGCGCGCGGCGCGCACAGCTCGCGGCGTCGCGCAGATCGCCCTCGGCCGCGTGAAGCATGGCGCGGCACCGCCCGCCCACCGCCAGCATCCACGCCCGGTCGAGGCGACGGCCGTTGCGTTCCAGTGCGGCCACCAGCGGTTCCGCTTCGGTCGCGCGGCCCAGCTCGACGAGTGCCTCGACCGCATCGGCTACGAACTCGGCGGCTTGAATCTCGGTGGACTCCGGTGCGAACCGCGAGACCAGCGGGTCGAGAAACTCCATTGCCGCACCGTAGTTTCCGAGCGATACCTCGAGAAATCCGAGCGCAGAAAGCGTCCAGTCCTCGTGCCACGCGGTGCCACTGCGTCGGCAGGCGTCGATCGCGTCCGCCGCGGCCAGGCGGGCCTTGCTCTCTGCGCCGTCGTAGGCGGCCAGCCAGGCCTGTAGCACCAGGCTGAGCATCGCGGGGAACTCACCACCGAGTTGCCTTGCGAGAGCGGCAACTTCGTGGGCCACCCGCTTGGCCTCGGCGAAGTCCGCGCGCCATATCCGGGTCAACGCGACGTAGAAGTCGACGAAGACGACTTCGCCTTCCTCACCGCGGTCGGTGCAGCGACGCGAGATCTCCCGCATGCTCTCATAGGCGGTGTCGAGGTCACCGGTGCAGGCCAGCATCAACGCGTGCTCGACGCTCGGCCGCAGCATGATCGGCGTGAAGGTTTCGGTGTCTTCGAGTTCGAGGGCGCGGCGCATGCTGGCGTCGTCCACCCCACCGCCGAGAAAGAACTGGATCGTCGCCCGGACCCCGAGTGCGAGGCTGAGCAGGCCGGGGATACCGAGCTGTTCGGTGTAGGCCACCGACTCCTCGGCCCGCAGCCGGGCCGACGCGTGGTCACCGGTCATGTAGAGGCCGTACGCCAACGTGGTCAGCATGACCGCCTTCGCCGGGCCCTCGGTCGCGTCGTCGAGCGCCGTCGTGAGCAGCTCGACCGCTTCGGTGTAGCCGTCGTCGACGAACCGCACGACCGCGAGCATGTGCCGCGCTTCAGCGCGTATCGGTCCGGGCGCCAGATCGCCGACCACCCCCTCCAGCAGCGCGCGTGCCCTGGACGGATCTCCGCCGTCAAAGCAGTACGCCGCCAACCGCATTCGTCGGTCGGTGGTATCACCGCCGAGTGCGATGGCGAGCTCGATCAACTCTGCGGCGGCGACGGGGGCGCCTCGCGCGTGAGCGGAGATGGCCGCCCGCTCGAGCGCGCTGACAGTGGCGTCGTCGCCGGCGGTCGCGGCGAGCGCCAGGTGGCGTGCCTGCAATTCGGGCTCGTCGACGAAGCCGGCGAGCCTGCGGTGCATCTGCCTGCGGTCCTCGGCGGAGACGCCGGTATACACACCGGTGGCCAGTAGCGGGTGTGTGAACCGGACCCGGCTGCCCTCGATGACGACGACGCCGCGCTGTTCGGCGGCCTCGAGCACCTCGACCGTCCGCTCGTGATCGGTGCCGACCGCGGCGGCCACCAGATTGACCGAGGGGTTGGCCACCGAGGCGGCGGCCAGGAGTGCGGCCATCGTCTCGGGATTCAGTCCGCTGAGCCGGGCTTCCACCACGGCGGCCAGCGTGTCCGGCAGCGAAACTTCCGGCCTGCCGTGGGCGACCTTGGCCAGTTCGATCGCATAGAAGGGATTGCCACCGGAGATCTGGTGGATGCGCGCCAGTTCCGCACGCGGCAGCGGATGCTCGAGGTGTTGTGTGACCACGGCGTGCAGCATGCGGGACGTCAGCGGCTGCAGTGAGATTCGTTGGGTGGCATCCGGGCGCCGCAGCTGAAGCCAGGTGTAGGCCTCTGTGCCGTCGGTGCGCAGGGTGCCCAGCACGCCCACCGGCGCGGAGAGCCGACGTGCGGTGTAGGACAACACATGCGAGCTGGACGGGTCGACGCACTGCACGTCGTCGATCGCCAGTAGCAGCGGTTGTCGGGAAGCGAGGCCCTCGATGACCGACAGGAATGCCGCCGCGACGGCGCGCCGGTCGGTGGGTGCGGCATCGGCGCGGTCGTCGCGGCGGATCCGCTCGATGGCGCCGCGCTGGGCGGCGGGCAGGTCGCCGAACTCGGCGGCGTCGACGTCGGCGAGCAGTTCGGTCAATGTCGCGTAGGCGAGCACCGATTCGGTGCTTGGGTTCGTGGCCGACAGCACACGGAAACCACGGCTGCGGGCGCGCTCGGACGCCGCCTGCCACAGCGTGGTCTTACCGATCCCGGCCTCGCCCTCGATCAGCAGAGCCGCCGGCGCTTGCGAAGCGGACTGGAGGAAGTCCGCTACCGCCGTCTCCTCTTCCGGGCGGTCCGCCAGGTACGACGGAGAACGAAAACCCTTAGCGCTCGTCGTCTTTCACCTTGGCCATCGCCAACACGTCGAGGCGCTTGTCCAGTTCCTCCTCGGACAGCTTGTCGCCGATCAGGCCTCGATCGATGACGGTCTGACGGATGGTCTTCTTCTCCTTGAGCGCCTGCTTGGCGACCGCGGCGGCCTCTTCGTAGCCGATCGCCGAGTTCAGCGGCGTGACGATCGACGGTGACGACTCGGCCAGCTCGCGGAGCCGGTCCTCGTTGGCCACCAGGCCGTCGATGCACCGCTCGGCGAACAACTTCGACGAGTTGGTCAGGATCTTGAACGACTCGAGGATGTTGCGGGCCATCATCGGGATGTACACGTTCAGCTCGAAGGCACCGTTGCCGCCACCCCACGCAATCGCGGCGTCGTTGCCGATCACCTGCGCGGCCACCTGCGTGATGGCCTCCGGAATGACCGGGTTCACCTTGCCCGGCATGATCGAGCTGCCCGGCTGAAGATCGGGCAACTGAAGCTCGCCGAGCCCGGTCAGCGGTCCCGAGCCCATCCACCGGATGTCGTTGGCGATCTTGGTCAGCGACACGGCGATGGTGCGCAGCGCGCCCGAGGCCTCGACCAGTCCGTCGCGGGCCGCCTGGGCCTCGAAATGGTTGGCGGCAACCTGCAATTCGGGCAGGCCGGTCTGCTCGCGCAGCACGGCGACGACACGCTCGTCGAAGTCGTCGGGCGCGTTGAGGCCGGTGCCCACCGCGGTGCCGCCGATGGCCAGTTCGCCGAGCCTTGGGAGCGTGGCCTTCACCCGCTCTATGCCGGCTTCGACCTGGCGGGCGTAGCCGCTGAACTCCTGGCCCAGCGTCACGGGCACGGCGTCCATCAGATGGGTGCGCCCGGACTTGACGACGGTGCGCCACTGCCGCGCCTTGCTGGCCAGCGACTCGTGCAGCACCTCGAGCGCCGGGATCAGGTGGCGCACAGCGGCTTCCGTCGCGGCAATGTGTGTCGCGGTAGGGAAGGTGTCGTTCGACGACTGCGACATGTTGACGTCGTCGTTGGGGTGCACGGTCACGCCGTTGCGCCCCGCGATGCCGGCGATCACCTCGTTGGTGTTCATGTTCGAGCTGGTGCCCGAACCGGTTTGGAACACGTCGATCGGGAACTGGTCGTCGTGCTGACCGTCGGCGATCTCACCGGCCGCGGCGATGATCGCGTCGGCCTTGTCCGCCGCGAGCAGGCCGAGGTCCTTGTTGACCTGTGCGCAGGCACCTTTCAGCAAGCCCAGCGCCCGGATCTGGGTGCGCTCGAGACCGCGGCCGGAGATCGGGAAGTTCTCCACCGCGCGCTGAGTCTGCGCGCGCCACAGCGCGTTGACCGGCACCCGGACCTCGCCCATGGTGTCGTGCTCGATGCGGTACTCGGTTTCAGCTGCGCTGTCGGAGTCGACGCTCATGAATGTCCTTACTTCTCTTGTGGTTACGGCAGCGGGTAGACGGCGTTGCTGTCGCCGGTGAAGTCGATCGCGGAGTACTCGCTGAGTTTGGACAGCCGGTGGTACGCCTCGATCATCCGAACGGTGCCCGATTTCGAGCGCATCACGATCGACTGCGTGGTGCACCCGCCGCTGTAGAAGTGCACGCCCTTGAGCAGGTCACCGTCGGTGACGCCGGTGGCGCAGAAGAAGACATTGTCGCCGGAGACCAGGTCCTCGGTGGTCAACACGCGGTCCAGGTCGTGGCCGCGGTCGATGGCCTTCTGCCGCTCCTCGTCGTCCTTGGGCGCCAACTGGCCCTGGATGGCGCCGCCCATGCAGCGGATCGCGGCCGCGGCGATGATCCCTTCCGGCGTACCGCCGATTCCGGCCAACATGTCGGTGCTGGTGTTGGGGCGGCACGCCGAGATCGCGCCTGCGACGTCGCCGTCGGTGATCAGCCGGCACCGCGCGCCGGCCTCCCGCACATCGGCGATCAACTGCTGATGGCGCGGCCGGTCCAGGATGCACACGGTCAGATCGGAGACCGACACATTCTTCGCCTTTGCCACCCGGCGGATGTTCTCCCCGATCGGGGCGGTGATGTCGATCGCGTCGACGGCCTCGGGTCCAACCGCGATCTTGCTCATGTAGAACACCGCGGACGGATCGAACATGGTGCCGCGTTCGGAGACCGCGAGCACCGAGATGGCGTTGGACAGGCCTTTACTCATCAACGTGGTGCCGTCGATGGGGTCCACGGCGAAGTCGCATTCCGGTCCGTCCCCGTTGCCGACCTCTTCGCCGTTGTAGAGCATCGGCGCGTTGTCCTTCTCGCCCTCGCCGATCACCACCACGCCGCGCATCGACACGGAATTCACCAGCTCGCGCATGGCGTCGACGGCCGCCCCGTCGCCGCCCTCCTTATCGCCGCGGCCCACCCAGCGGCCTGCGGCCATGGCGCCTGCCTCGGTTACTCGGACGAGCTCGAGCGCGAGATTTCGATCTGGGGCTTCACCACGGGTCGGACTCATGGCCCAGATTGTCCCATTAGCCGGTCCGCGTTCGGGAGCTGGGATACTGGCGGAGTGACCTCGCAACCGGCCCCTGCACCCAAGCCCGCCAAGTCGCGGCTGCTGCATGACGGCCGCGACATGTTCTGGTCGATGGCGCCGTTGGTGCTGGCCTGCATCGTGCTGGCCGGGATGCTGGGGATGTGCTCGTTCCAGGGCGCGGGACCCGGCGCCGGTCCGGTCCCGTCCTTCGACGCCCCCGCGGCGTTACGTGCCGATGCCGAGGCGCTGAAGATCCCGATCCGGATCCCGCAACTGCCCGAGGGCTGGCAGTCGAACTCGGGTAGCCGCAACGGCATCGAGGCCGGTCGCGCGGACCCCGCGACGGGGCAGACCCTGCGTGCTGTCAGCTCTACCGTCGGTTATCTCGCACCCAGCGGGATGTATGTGAGCCTGACCCAGAGCAACGCCGACGAGGATAAGCTGGTCTCTTCGCTCGAGTCCGATGTCGTGCCCACTGGGGTTCAGGACGTCGACGGTGTGAAATGGGTGGTCTACGGCGGCGTCGACGACGACGGCAAGCCCGCCGAACCGGTGTGGACGACGCGGCTGGCCGGCCCCACCGGACCGGCGCAGGTCGCGCTGACCGGTGCCGCGGGCGCCGGCGATTTTCGTACGCTTGCGGCGGCGACGCAGACCGCGGCGCCCCTGCCGGTCCCGTAGGAGCACGATTGACTTGTTCGACGAGATTGCACCCACGCAGGCTCCGTCCCGCACTTTCTCTGCATGGTTTCAATCTCGCGTGACGAGCGAACTGGAGAAGCGCCCATGACCGCACCGGACCCCGATGTCGCCGCCGGGGCGGCTCCGGACCCCGATGTCGCCGCCGGGGCGGCTCCGGACCCCGATGTCGCCGCCGGGGCGGCTCCGGAAGCCGACCTCACCGGATGGGCCGCCGCGCCCTTCACCGCCGCCGGTTACACCCACGACGTCTACCGCAAGGGCGAGGGCCCCGGTGTCGTGCTCATCCCCGAGATGCCCGGCGTGCACCCCGGCGTCCTGGCGCTCGGCAACCACCTCGTGGAGGCCGGCTTCACCGTCGCGATTCCGTCGTTGTTCGGCACGCCCGGTGCGGCGCCGATGCGCCCGGGCATGGTGCCGGTCATGCTGCGCGGGTGCGTGGCCAAGGAATTCGCCGCTTTCGCCACCAACGCAGACCGCCCCGTCGCGCACTACCTGCGCGCACTGGCCCGCGACCTCAACGCGCAGACGCCGGGTAAGGGGGTCGGGGTCATCGGCCAGTGCTTCACCGGTGGCTTCGCCCTGGCCGCCGCGGTCGATGACAGCGTTCTCGCGCCGGTGCTGAGCCAGCCGTCGCTGCCGTTGCCGCTGACACCGAAGCAGCGCAGGGACCCGGGCTTGTCCGAGGCCGAGCTGAAGGTCGTCGAGCGCCGCGCCGCCGACGAAGGGTTGTGCGCGCTGGGTCTGCGTTTCAGCAAGGATCCGCTGGTGCCTGCGGAGCGCTTCAAAACGCTCAAGGACCGGCTCGGGGACGCGTTCGAGGTGATCGAGATCGACTCGGGTAAGGGCAACGAACACGGCTTCGGCGCGATGGCTCATTCGGTGTTGACGTTGGAACTGCGTCACCAGGAAGGGCATCCGACGGATGCGGCCCTCAAGCGCGTGGTCGCGTTCCTCAGGGAACGGCTGGTTTAGGTTTCGGGTCGGCTTGGGTTTTGGCCCGCGCCTTTTTGATGCGACGGCCCAGCCACCAGAACGGGTTTCGAAGTTTAGGTTTTTCATCGGCCGAGTCGGGCCGGCGCATCGGCACGCCCTTGTACTCCTCGAGGTAGACGCTGATCGTGGTGACGATGACGATCATCAGCACCGGTCCGATCACGATGCCCCACGCGCCGAACATGCTGATTCCGGCGAACACGGCGAGCAGCATCAGCGCGGCGTCCAGACGGGCCTCGCGCGGAACCAGGATGGGCCGCAGGAAGTTGTCGATGTTGGTGACCACGATCAGGTGGAACAGGATCACGAACGCGCCGCCGAAGATGTTGCCGAACAGGATCATTCCGATACCGAACGGGATCGTGACGATACCGCTGCCCAACGGGATGACCGACAGCGCCGACAGCAGCACGGCGAACAGGAAGAAACCCTGATGGAAGCCCGCCAGGTAGATCGACGCGGCGCCCGCGACGCCCTGGCACACCGCGATGACGAACTGGCCCATCACGGTGCCCTTCACCATCGCGCCCATCTTCTCCATGTAGACGTCGGTGATCCCCTCGCCGAGGGGGTTGAGTTGGCGGATTATCGCGACTACGCGTTCGCGGTTTGTCAGCAGCGACACGAACACGTACACGAACAGGATCATGGCGGTGACGGCGCCGAACAGGCCGCCGGCGGCGCCCTGCAGCAGGCCGAGCAACCACTGGCCGGCCTCCTGGGCGACCCGAGCCATCGAACTCTGCAGCGACTCCGGGGTGACCGTGGTGTCGATGTAGGGCACGCGGCGCAACAGGTCGTTGACGAACTGCAGCGCCCGATCGCCGAGCGCGGACAGGTCGGTGCGGCCGACCCACTCGGCCACCCGCTCCACCATGGTCGAGATCTGCACGACCGCGAGCGTGACGAACAGACTCAGAGGCACGATCACCGCGGCGAACGCGGCGAGCAAGGTCAGCGTCGCCGACAGCCCGCGGCCCATCTTCTTGTTGAGCCAGGTGTACAGCGGTGAGAACAGGTAGGCGCCCACCGCTGCCACCACGATGAGGATGAAGAAGCCGCGCAGGAAGTACGCGCCGAAGGCGACCGCGATGACCGTCGCGACGGCCAGCGCACGGCGTTGCGGCAGCGAGAACTCGGTACTCATTGCCGCTATGTCTACAACGTGTCGGACCTGGCTTGCGCTTGTTTGGCGCGTTGATCGGCGATGAACCGCATCGACACCCGGTTCATCAGGGTCGGCGCGAGGCGCGCAAAGATCCACTGGGCATGCGCGACGCGAGGTTTGACCAGGATCGGCTTGTTCTTCTCGACCGCGCGCAGCACGTCGCGGGCCAACCGGTCCGCGTCATAGGGCTTGCCGCCCTGGGCCTGCAGGAAGTAATCGCGGCCGACGAAGCCGCCGATGGACCCCTTGTCGAGGATCGGCGTCTCGACCGCGGCCGGGCACACCGCGAGCACCCCGACACCGCGCGCGGCGGCCTCGGAGCGCAGCGCGAGGCTGAGCCCCACGACTGCGTGCTTGGTCATCACGTAGCTGGTGACCTGCCCGGCCGCGGTCAGCCCCGCCATCGACGCGGTGTTGACGATGTGGCCGTGGCCCTGGCGCACCATCAACGGATAGGCCGCCGCCACCCCGTGCACCACGCCGCGGATGTTGACGTCGACGATCGCGTTCCACTGGTCCAGCGTCAGCAGTTCGGTGTCGCCGCCCCAGACGATTCCGGCGTTGTTGAACATCAGGTCAAGACGTCCGGCCCGGTTAACCACGTCGTCGACGGCGGCCTGTACCGCCGCGGAATCGGTCACGTCGAGGCGGGCGGCGCGGGCCCTACCGCCGAGACCGGCCGCCGTGCGTTCGGCCGCGTCGCCGTCGACGTCGGTGCACACCACCTCGGCTCCCGCGTCGACCAGTGCTCGGCACAGTGCGGCGCCGATACCGGAACCGCCTCCGGTGACGAGGGCCTGCTTTCCGCTGAACGTCATCACCGGCTGTCTGTTCTTCGCGCGAGCGCTCATCACCGGTTGTCTGTTCTTCGCGCGAGCGCTCATCACTGCCCCGCGAGCCTCATGACGTGCCCCATCACATCGGGGTAGCGCTTCATGTGTGCACCGCCGTTGAGGTCGAGCACCTCGCCGGTCAGCCACGACGCCTTCGGCGAGCACAGGTACAGCACCGCTTCGGCGATGTCCTCGGGCGTGCCCGCGCGGCCCAGCGCGGTGTTCTCCACGTACTCCTCGACGACGCCGGGGACGGCCGCCGCCGGCGCGGTCAACGGCGTGTGCACGAAGCCCGGGGCCACGGCGTTGACGCGGATGCCGCGCGGCCCCCACTCGAGTGCTGCGACCTGGGTGAGCATCGACAGGCCGGCCTTGGCGGCGCAGTAGGCGCTCATCCCGGCGGCCGGCTGACGCGCGTTGAGCGAGCTGATCGACACCAGTGCACCGCCCTCGCGCAGCACCCGGCCTGCGTGCTTGGCGACGATGAACGCCCCGTTGAGGCATACGTCGACGACGGCACGGAAGTCCTCCACGGCGAGGTCGGTGATCATGCCGACATTGCTGAACCCCGCGCAGTTGACGACGACGTCGAGCGGGCCGGTCTGATCGAACAGCGCCTGCACCGAGGCCTCGTCGGTGACCTCGACGTGCACGGCGGTGTGTGGATCGCCGAGTTCGGCGGCGCGTTGACGGGCGCCGTTGACGTCGCGGTCGGCGAGCGTCACGCGATCACCTTCCGCGGCCAGCGCGCGGGCCGTCGCCAAGCCGATACCCGACGCCGCGCCGATCACCACAGCCGCCCTGGCCGACCGCCCGTTGCTCATACAGTTGCCCTTTCGACGCAGTAGAACGCGTTTCAACTTAGCGCTTTGACAGACTCGACCGGTGAGCGATCTGAAGATGAGCGAGTCGATTCACGTGGCCGCAGACCCGCACCGGTTGTACGAAATGGTGTCGGACGTGACGCGGATGGGCGAGTGGAGTCCGATCTGCCGCGCCTGCTGGTGGGACGACGGGGACGGTCCGCGGGTCGGAGCGTGGTTCACCGGCCGCAACGAGACACCCGAACGCTCCTGGCAGACCCGCTCGCAGGTAGTCGCGGCCGAACCCGGGCGCGAGTTCGCGTGGGAGGTCAACGACGGCTGGGTGTACTGGGGCTATAGCTTCGAGCCGGCGGACGGCGGAACACGACTCACCGAATCCTGGGAGCTTCTTCCCAAGGGGGTGGCCGGATTTCGTGAGCGCTTCGGCGAGACGGCTGACGCGGAGATCGACAAGCGCCGCGAAGCCGCCCGCACCGGGATTCCGGCGACGCTGGCGGCGATCAAGGCCGCAGCCGAAATCGCGTGAGGGTCGCGACGCCGATCCTCCTACCGTTTGACGCAGCGAAACCCGATGTGGCTCATCCCCGTGTCGACGGGCTGGGGTCGGCGCGCCGCAGGGCGGTAGCGGCGGCAGTAGGAGTCGGCGCATAGGAAGGAACCGCCCTTCACCACTCGGCGCGGCACACGGAACTGCGGCTGCTGCGGGTCGTAACTGTCCTCTGCGCAACAAGCCGATGGTGACGGGTCCTCGGCATACCAGTCGGTCGTCCATTCCCAGACATTGCCCGCCATGTCGAACAGACCGTATCCGTTGGGCGGGAACGTACCCACGGATGTCGTTCGGCCGTAGCCTTTTTCCGGCCGCCACGGAAAGTCGCCGTGCCAGTAGTTGGCCAGCGGTCGTCCGGGTTGTTCGGGCTCGTCACCCCAGGTGAACTCCGCGCCGTGCAGTCCGCCCCGTGCTGCCGTCTCCCATTCGGTCTCGGTCGGCAGCGCCATTCTCGCCCACTCCGCGTACGCCTCGGCGTCCTCGTAGGCCACATGTGCGACGGGGTGGTCGGAGCGTCTACCGATGGACGACAGCGGTCCGACAGGATGACGCCACGAGGCGCCCGGTGTCCACGTCCACCACTGACCGAGGTGACGTAGGTCGACCGGACCCGGTGTACGGGTGAACACCATCGATCCCGGCTCGAGATTCTCCCGTGGGGCGCCCGGATAATCGGCGGGGTTCAACGGACGTTCCGCAACCGTGAGATACCCGGTGGCGGAGACGACTCGGTGAACTGGTCGTTGGTGACCTGATGCGCCATCATCCAGAACCCCTCGACATCGACCTGACGTACCGGTGCCTCCTCCGGGTAATGGCAGTCGGAGCCGAGCACGGCGGTCTGCGCCGGGATCCATACGAGGTCGGTCATCACCCCTCCGACTTCTGTTGTGCAACCAGATCGCGAACCAGCGGCTGGACAGCGGTTGGGGCGATCTGGACGCACACTAGGCGAAGACCCTGGTCCAGTCGTTGCGCATACTGACGACGATCCAGCCGTCGCTGTCGGCCCGCGCGAGGGCCTTCTCAGCACCGGCGGTGTAGGCGAACTCGCGATCGGGGTCGTCGTGCAGGACGAGCAATCGAAGCCCGCGGGCGAACTCGAGCATCTCGATGTCGCCGTTGGAATTCCCGGCGGCAAGAATCGGCCGGCGGCCCGTACGCCCCCAGATTCGTACCGGTTTCACCGGGCCGTCGTCCAAAAATTCCGGCCGACTCGTGGTGCGCAGATCGCCGTCAGAGAAGAAGAGGCCCACCGAGCTCCCGATGACCCGCTCCGGTGGTATGCCGTAGAGCGCTTCGGTCACCGGCCGCATGAAGTCGCGACCACCGCCCGACGCGATATAGGTGGTGAATCCGTTGTCCTCCAGGTACCGCAACAGCTCGATCATCGGGGGGTACCCGCATGCCGTGTATGGCCGGCGCAGCGTCGGGTGTTCGGCGGTGGCGAAGAACGCCTTCACCCGATCGGCGTACTCTTCGACCGTCAACCCGGCGAAGGCCGAGAGTATGCCCCCGGCAAGGTACTTCAGCTCTGAGTCGTCGCCGTTGTAGTGCCTGGTGACCGCGTCGCCGAACCATCCGAGGTCTCCGGCCGCGGCGGCACGGTACGGCTGCCGGTCGGCGAGTTCCGGGTCGGCGCGGGCTTGTTCGGCCAGGCGACGCACGAGGAAGTCGAGTTGGATGTATGCCGGTTTCTCACACCACAGCGTTCCGTCGTTGTCGAAGACCGCGACGCGTTCCACGGCGGGAACATCGTCGACTGCGCGCGAAATGAAGTCGACGATCGCCGACTTGGCCGGCCCGTCGTTCCACGACCCGAGCATCGAGTCAGCGGCCTAATGACTCGAGGAAATCGTTGAGCTTCTCCACCGCGTCGCCGATAGTGAACGACGCGGGTTCGCGCCGCGGCGGGAACTCCTTGAACGTCTCCAGGAACTGGGTGACCACCGCATTGGCCATGAACGCGATGTAGTCGTGGTCGAAGAACCAGTCCCAGTAGGTATTGGACGTGACGTCGGCGTGTTCGAACGGATCGGTGCGCAGGTTGAAGATCTTCGGCGCGCGCAGCGGAGTGAAAGGCTCGAACCAGATCTGTAGCGTGCCTTGGCAACGCTGCTCCATGAAGACGATCTTCCAGTTTTCGATCCGGACGCCCAGGACATCGCAATCGTCGGAGAAGTAGACCAATCCGCGCCGCGGGCTCTTGTCCACCTCGCCGGTCAGGTAGGGCAGCAGGTTGAAGCCGTCGATGTGCACCCGATAGGTCTGGTCGCCGATTGCGTGGCCCTGCGTGAGCTTTTCGACGATGTCCGGCTGACCGGCGGCGGCCAGGAAAGTCGGTAGCCAGTCGTGGTGCTGGATGATCTCGTTGGACACCGCCCCTGCTGGAATCCTGCCCGGCCAGCGGATCATCTCCGGCACGCGGAAGGCGCCCTCCCAGTTCGTGTTCTTCTCGCTGCGGAACGGTGTGGTGGCGCCATCGGGCCAGGTGTTGGCGTGCGGGCCGTTGTCGGTCGAATAGATGACGATGGTGTCGTCGGTGATGCCCAGTTCGTCGACGGCATCGAGCAGCTGCCCCACATGGCGGTCATGGTCGATCATCGTGTCGTGGTAGCCCGATTGCCAACGCCCGGCCTGCCCGAGGCTTTCCGGCTTCGTATGTGTGCGGAAATGCATATGGGTGGTGTTCATCCACGCGAAAAACGGCTTGCCCGCCTCGTGCTGGCGCTTGATGAAATCGATGCATGCCCCGACGGTCTCGTCGTCGACGGTCTCCATCCGTTTCTTGGTCAGCGGCCCGGTGTCCTCGATGCGCTGCTTACCCACTGGGCCGAACCGCTCGTCGACTTCGTCGGAGGCCTCGTCGATGGCCCACGACTTGATCACCCCGCGCGGCAGGAAAGCCTTGCGTAGCAGCGGCGCCTCCTCGACGGTCGGGTAGTCGGGGTGCTCGGGTTCCTCCTCGGCGTTGAGGTGGTACAGGTTGCCGAAGAACTCGTCGAACCCGTGCGCAGTCGGGAGGTACTTGTTCAGGTCGCCGAGGTGGTTCTTGCCGAACTGGCCGGTGGCGTAACCCAGTGGTTTCAACAACGTGGCGATCGTCGGATCATCCGGTGACATCCCGACGTCCACCCCAGGCATACCGACTTTGCTCAACCCGGTGCGGTAAACGCTCTGTCCCGTAATGAAAGACGAGCGGCCCGCGGTGCAGCTTTGCTCGCCATACGAGTCGGTGAACCGCATACCCTCGTTCGCGATGCGGTCGATGTTGGGGGTGCGGTAGCCCATGAGACCGTCGCTGTAGCAACTGAGGTTCGTGATCCCGATGTCATCACCCCAGATGACCAGAATGTTCGGCTTCCCGTTCGGCATGGCGACTCCTTCAGCGCTAGCCCTAGTCGCACGATAGGACGGTGGTATCCGAGTCGTGGCCGTTCGGTCAACGTGACGGCAATATCTGCCAGGCGACGCTTGGTCAGCTCCCCTCGACGGTGTCGATGTGGGCGCGCACCAGCGCCGGATAACGGTCGCGGTCGGGACGGAAGATGTCGTGCGGCGAGTCGGCGAACACGTGTAGCGACGCCTTGGGGAACACCTCCCGATAGCGGTCCCAGGCGGCGTCGGAAATAAGCGGGCTGTTCGCGCTGCGCACCACCAACAGCGGCGGTTGCCACTGCGCCAAGGACTCCCAGAACGACTGCTTGCGGGCGGCGCGGAAGATCGCCTCCCCGGCGGCCCGGTTCAGCCGTTCGTGCACCGGAGTGCCACGCCACCGCCCGTCCAGCAGGAAGGTGGAGACCTCTTCGGGAAGCGTGATCTCCTCGGGCACGTAGTCGCCGATCGAGATCGAGCGGACCTGTTCGCGGTGCGCGAGCGCCCAGGTCAGCGCGTAGGGGGTGCCCCGGGAGAACGTCATCAGGTGGACGGGACCGTCGGTGACCGCGTCGATCACCGCGCCGACGTCACCGCCGAGAACCGTTGAGTCGTAACCACTTTCGGGTGCATTGCTGCGTCCGTGTCCGCGTAGGTCGACGACCACCGTCCGTCGGCCGAACAGTGGCAGCACCTCGACGTAGTCGTCGGCGACGTCGGTGAAGCCGGGTACGAAGACGACAGGCGCTCCGAGGTCGGGCCCTCCGGAGTCGAGGTAGTGCAGACGAGCGCCCGCGTTGGTTGTGAACTGTGATTCGACCATCACCACCACCATGCCCGGTCGTCGCTCCCGGCGCGGGCCAAACGCCTGCGAAGCGTCGGCGAGAGGAGCACGCTGGTAGCTGGAAGGTGATCTGTATGTACGACAAAGTTCAAGACAACGCCTGGCGCATCGACATCGAGTTCAACGAGGACGAGACGCATACTCACGCGACGGTGTGCGCCACACGCGACGACGGCGAGACGGTGACCGCCCAGGGCGATGCCTACCGCAACCCGAAGGATTCGGTGCAGCCGCTGGTCGGGGAGGAGATCGCGGCGGCCAGAGGGTTGATTGCGTTGGGTGCCGAACTGCTGCAGCGCGCGTCGTCGCGGATCGAGCAGACCACGCATCAGCCGGTCCACCTCGTTCACTGACCTACCGGGCGGCGGTCAGCCCTCCGGCGGGGCGGACGCCGCGACACTGACCGTCGGATCCTTGGACGCGTTCTTCATCTGGTGGAAGAGGTCGACGTAATACGGCAGGCACTCGGCCATCGCCTGGTCCGTGGTGAACAGCGGCCGGTATCCCAGGTCTCGTTCGGCCTTGGCGATCGAAAAGTAGTTGTCGAGGTAAAGGCGTTCCACCCCAAGGGGTTCGATCATCGGTTTGGGTATTCCGAACCGGAAGTGCAACCACTGCCATGCGGTCATGGCGAACCACACCAACCGGCCCGGCACGCGGATCTTCGGGTAGCGCTCGCCGCACGCCTCGACGACGGGCCTC
This sequence comes from Mycobacterium sp. 852002-51152_SCH6134967, assembly GCF_001667105.1. NCBI lineage: Bacteria > Bacillati > Actinomycetota > Actinomycetes > Mycobacteriales > Mycobacteriaceae > Mycobacterium > Mycobacterium sp. 852002-51152_SCH6134967. Next base: position 44,361 of record NZ_LZIK01000062.1, read on the forward strand.
GAGAACTCGAACATGTTGATCGGGTCACCGTCGTTGATGAAGTACGCCTGCCCGGGCGCGGTGCCGCCCGGGACGAGGTGCTGAGCGGCGAGGATGAAACCGTGAATCAGGTTGTGCACGTAGGAATTGTCGAGCTTGACGTTCTTGCCGCCGACGAGAACCTTGACGTGCCCGGCCAGCACGCTCTCGAACACTTTGCGGAACATGGTCTGATCTCCGCGACCCCAGATACCGCTGGGCCGGATCGAGCAGGTGAGCAGGCCGTCGACTCCGTTGGCGGCCAGCACGAACTTCTCCGCGGCGACCTTCGTCTCGGTGTAGAGGTCGTTGAATCGCTCTGTGTAGGGCAGGGTCTCGTCGCCGCCGGAGATGCGTTTGCCACCCATCACGACGCTGTTCGACGCGGTGTAGACGAAGCGCTTGGCGCCGGCGGCGCGGGCGGCGCGCACGAGGCTTTCGGTGCCGGTGACGTTGATCGCGAAGCTGCGCTTGCGGTACTCGTCGGTGACCGACGCGCCGCCCATCAGATCGATGATCGCCGCGGTGTGGAACACGGTGTCGATGCCGGCGACCGCGGCCGCGACCTGGTCGGGGTCGCAGATGTCACCTTCGACGGCCTCGAGGCCGGGTTGCGCAGGAAGCGGCGAGGGGGCCCGGTCGAAGGAGCGGACCTCGTGTCCGCGCTTGAGCAGTTCGGTCACCAGGTTGGCGCCGACGAATCCCGAGCCTCCCGTGACGAGGACCCGGCCCAGTTCGGTGGTCAGCGTTGAGTCACCCATGGCGAGCAGACTAACTGAAACGTGTTACAGTTTCGACCCCTTGGAGAAGAAAACGTTGCGCTGTCAACTTTCGTCGCCGTCTTTGGCGGCCAGCGCCTCCTCGATGCGCTGGCGGGCGCCAGCTAAGTGCTCTTCACAGCGTTTAGCCAGCTCCTCACCGCGTTCCCACAGTTTTAGCGACGTATCCAGATCAAGGCCGCCCTGCTCGAGTTGCTGGACGACCGCGACGAGTTCTTCGCGTGCTTCCTCGTATCCCAATTCACTAATGGGCTTCATCTTCTGCCCCTTCCGGCCCCTCGCTGATCGCGGTGATCGCCCCGTCTGCCACCCGGACCCGCAACCGCACACCGCTGGCGGCGTCCACGGCGGTGCGCAGCACCTGGGCGTCCGGCATCTTCTGCACCACCGCGTAGCCGCGCGCCAGGGTCGCCGCAGGGCCCAGTGTGCTCAGCCGGGCCGACAGATGTCCGATGCGATCGGTCTCGGTGGCCACCATCCGGGTGACGTCGCGGCGTGCGGTCGTGCGCAGACGGTCGACCTCGTCGGCGCGCGCGGTGATCGCCGCCAGCGGCTGCGCCAGCACCGGCCTGCTGCGCAACTGATCAAGGGCGTGCTGCTCGCGGTGCACCCAGTTGCGCAGCGCGCGGCCACCTCGACGGCACAGATCGGTGATGTAGGCCTGTTCGGCGGCGGCGTCGGGAACGATGCGCTTGGCGGCGTCGGTCGGTGTCGCGGCGCGCAGATCGGCGACCAGGTCGCAGAGCGGGTTGTCGGGTTCGTGTCCGATCGCGCTGACCACCGGTGTGGTGCACTTGGCGATCTCGCGGCACAGCGTCTCGTCGTAGAAGGGCAGCAGGTCTTCGACGCTGCCACCGCCGCGGGCGATGACGATCACGTCGACGTGGGGGTCGGCGTCGAGCCCCCGCAGCGCCTCGACCACCTGCGGGACCGTGTTGGGGCCCTGCACGGCGGTGTTGCGGACCGCGAACCGCACGGCGGGCCAGCGGCCGGTGGCCACCGAGATCACGTCGTGTTCGGCATGGCTGCCGCGGCTGGTGATCAGCCCGATCGTGTTCGGCAGGAACGGAATCGGCCGCTTGAGCCGCGGGTCGAAGAGTCCCTCGGCGTGCAACAGCTGGCGCAGGCGTTCGATACGCGCCAACAGCTCGCCCACGCCCACCGCGCGAATCTGGTTGACCCGCAATGAGAACGAGCCCCGACCGACGAAGAAGTTCGGCCGTCCCAGCATGACGACCCGGGTGCCCTCGGTGAGTTTGACCGGCGCGTTGAGCACCAGCTCGCGTGGGCAGGTGATCGACAACGACATGTCGACCGACGGGTCGCGCAGCGTGATGTAGGCGGTGCTGGAGTTCGGCCGCGTCGAGAGCTGGGCGACCTGCCCCTCGACCCAGACCGTGCCCAGCCGTTCGATCCAGTCCTTGATCTTCATCGACACGGAGCGGACCGGAAACGGGTTCTCCGGTGACTGGCCCTGCTCGGCGTCGGTCATCTACCCGGCGTTGGGGTGGTCACTTGGCCGACGCGCGGGTGATCCTGTTGGCGAGCAGCGTCTGGAACGGCGCGCGGCCCTTGGTGGCCTCCTCGTAGGCCAGCAGCGCCTCCAGGTCGGCCACGCGCAGCGTGTTCAGCCGCGCGCGCAGCTGCGCCAGCGTCAGCGACTCGTAGTCGAGTTCGGTGACGATCTCGGGGGCCTCACCGATCGCCAGGTCGGTAGCTTCGCCGTTTTCCTCGCTGCCGTCTTGTTCGGACGGCGACTGCGGCTCACCGTTGCTGAACAGCGCAAAACGGCCTTCGGTCATGCGTTCGCCGTCGCTCGAGGCGGCCGAACTCGGCGCCTCGGAAGCGTCGTCGTCTTCGTCGAAGGTGGCCCACTCGGGCTGCTCGTCCTTGGGCGGGAAGATCGTCTCCAGCGTCTCGTCACCCTTGTTGACCAGGTCGGCGACGTCTTGCTGGACCTTCATCACCAGGTGCGCGAGGCTACTGACGACGGTCATCGGGTACATCAGGATGGTCTGGGGCAGCTTGCGGGTTTCCTCGATGGCGGTTACCGCCGCGCCAACCAGCAGACGGACCCCATACGGTGCGGTTGCCATGGTCACAGACTACGGGCGGCTTCTCGGCTGGTCCGAACGGCCTTGGAACGGCACTGTGCGTACCCTGGTAGCCATGCCGCCGACAATCAACATGGGGATTCCGGGCGCCTCGAGCTCGGTCGCCGGTGGCGTGACCGGGAAACGCGTACTGCTGGCCGAACCTCGCGGGTACTGCGCGGGGGTGGATCGCGCCGTCGAGACCGTCGAGCGTGCGCTGGAGAAGCACGGCGCCCCGGTGTACGTGCGCCACGAGATCGTGCACAACCGCCACGTCGTCGAGACGTTGGCCAAGGCCGGGGCCGTCTTCGTCGACGAGACCGACGAGGTGCCCGAGGGTGCGATCGTGGTGTTCTCCGCGCACGGCGTGGCCCCGACCGTGCACCAGACCGCCAAAGAGCGCGACCTCAAGGTCATCGATGCGACCTGCCCGCTGGTCACCAAGGTTCACAACGAGGCCAAGCGATTCGCCAGGGACGACTACGACATCCTGCTGATCGGCCACGAGGGCCACGAGGAGGTCATCGGGACCGCCGGCGAGGCGCCCGACCACGTCCAGCTCGTCGACGGACCGGATTCGGTCGACAACGTCACCGTGCGTGACGAGAGCAAGGTCATCTGGCTGTCGCAGACCACGCTGAGCGTCGACGAGACGATGGAGACCGTGCGCCGGCTGCGCCAGAAGTTCCCGACCCTGCAGGACCCACCCAGCGACGACATCTGTTACGCCACCCAGAATCGCCAGGTCGCCGTCAAGGCGATGGCCCCGGAGTGCGAGCTGGTGATCGTCGTCGGCTCGCGGAACTCGTCGAACTCGGTGCGCCTGGTCGAGGTGGCCTTGGGTGCCGGTTCCGACGCAGCGCACCTGGTCGACTACGCCGAGGACATCGACCCCGCGTGGCTCGACGGCGTGACGACGGTCGGCATCACGTCCGGCGCGTCGGTGCCGGAGATCCTGGTGCGCGGCGTCCTGGAGCGGCTGGCCGAATACGGCTACGACATGGTGCAGCCGGTGACGACGGCCAACGAGACACTCGTGTTCGCGTTGCCTCGGGAGATCCGCCCCGCCCGCGCGTGACGCTCGTCGAGCGCGCCCGAGGCTAGATGTCGTACTCCCAGGAATCGGCCTCCGAGCCGCGGGGAGCGCGGCGGCGGGTGCGGTACTCCGCGCGGTCGTCGGCTTCCTCGCCGCGGTAGCGCACCCGGGAGATCGGATGGTGGGTCCCGTTGCCTGACCCGTTGTTGCTGCTGCCGTTTCGGCCGTGCGGCTCGCGAGGCTGGTAGTCGTCGAAGCGACGGCGGCGCTCGGGCCGGTCCGCTGTCCGGTCCTGACTCCTGCGGTCGTAGCCGGCGCGGCGTTCGGACGGCGGAGGACCCGGTTGACGCGGGTTCGACGTGCGCGGTCTGCGCCGGGGCTCGGGCCCCGGCGGCGGCTCGGCGTGCCTGCCGGAGCGAGCGCGTCGAGGACGTTCGGCGATCGGCTCGATGATCTCGGTGGCAGGAGGGCGCACATGGCGGGACCGTGGCGTCGTGCTGCGCCGGGCCGGCCGGCCGCTGCGATCGGCGGCCGCCCTGCTGGTTCGCGACGACGTGCGGTCCGCGCGGGCGGTCCGGCTCGCGGTGTCGGGGCGCTTGCGGCGCGGACGGGGGGCGACCTCGTCGTCCTCGTCACGGGGCGTGCGGGCGAACAGCGGCGAGATCTTGGCCGCCGCTGCCGTGACCGCGGTTGCGACGGCCGCCGCCAATGCGGGCTTTTTCGCCTCGCTGTCCTCGGAGGTGGCCGGAGATGTGCGGCGTGTCGACATCCCGATGTACCAGCGGCACAAACCGATCAGCAGCACGGCCGCCGACGTGAAGAACATCAGCGGGAAGCGCTCGATCAGCGGATAGCCGCAATTGATCGCCAGGTCCTTCACCCCGGTGAACTGGCCGCCGGTGAACAGGAAGTAGGCGCCCGGCACGCTGACGAACAACAGCAGGGGCGGCTGGATGACCGCGGTGAACACGGCTTGCTGGCGTACCGCGAGCACGGCCGCGAGGCAGCCGAGGACGTAGAACGCCGCGAACACGGAGCTGAGTTCTCGGCTGCCCGATCCGGCGTCGAACGCGAACCCGACCGTCGTCAGGGTGACCGCGATCAGCACGCCGCCCCACCCGGGCACACCGGGAAAGTTCGGATGCGCGGAGCGGTGGTCGGCGCCGACGGCCGACCGCGCGCGCTGTGCTGACACAGGTAGACCGTACCGGCTCTGGCTCCGTGTGGCTGTCAGCGCGGTTCTGGCGTGCCCGTCACGGTCTCCTAGACTCTGGACCCTGTGAGCTTGAACCTGGGAATCGTCGGCCTGCCGAACGTCGGGAAATCGACGCTGTTCAACGCGTTGACGCGCAACGACGTCCTCGCGGCCAACTACCCGTTCGCCACGATCGAACCCAACGAGGGTGTCGTTCCGCTGCCCGATCCGCGACTGGCCGAGCTCGCCAAGATGTTCGGGTCGGAAAAGATCGTTCATGCGCCGGTCACCTTCGTTGATATCGCCGGGATCGTCAAGGGCGCCTCCGAAGGCGCCGGGCTGGGCAACAAGTTCCTCGCCAACATCCGCGAGAGCGACGCGATCTGCCAGGTCGTGCGGGTGTTCAGCGACGACGATGTGGCGCATGTCGACGGCCGCATCGATCCGAAATCCGACATCGAGGTGATCGAGACCGAGTTGATCCTGGCGGATATGCAGACGCTGGAGAAGGCGCTACCGCGGCTGGAGAAGGAGGCCAGGACGCATAAGGAACGCCGGCCCGCGTATGAGGCCGCCGTGGCTGCACAGGAAGTCCTCAACGAAGGAACCACGTTGTTCGCCGCCGGGACCGATATCGCGCCGCTGCGGGAGCTGAATCTGCTGACCACCAAACCGTTCCTGTACGTGTTCAACGCCGACGAGGCCGTGCTGACCGACGACGAGCGCAAGGCGGAGCTACGTGAACTGGTCGCACCCGCCGACGCGGTCTTCCTGGACGCGAAGATCGAGGCCGAGCTGCAGGAGCTCGACGACGAGTCGGCCGCCGAGCTGTTGGAGTCCATCGGCCAGACCGAGCGGGGGCTGGATGCGTTGGCGCGCGCCGGTTTTCACACGCTGAAGTTGCAGACGTTTTTGACCGCGGGCCCGAAAGAGGCCCGCGCGTGGACGATTCACCAGGGCGATACCGCGCCGAAGGCGGCAGGTGTGATCCACACCGACTTCGAGAAGGGCTTCATCAAAGCCGAGATCGTCTCCTACGACGACCTGATCGAGGCCGGATCGATGGCCGCGGCCAAGGCCGCAGGCAAGGTGCGGATGGAGGGCAAGGACTACGTCATGGCCGACGGTGACGTGGTCGAGTTCCGGTTCAACGTTTAGAGCACTGCCGCTACGCACCGGGTACGCGTCGAGCGGCGACGCCGAGATCAGTGAGTAGGCGGCGGACGCGCTCTTCGATGTCGTCACGGATCGGTCGAACGGCGTCGACCGACTGGCCCGCCGGATCGGGCAACTCCCAAATCTCGTAACGCTTTCCCGGGAAGACAGGACAGGTGTCGCCGCAGCCCATGGTGACGACGACATCGGCGGCTTGGACGATCTCGTCGGTCCAGGGCTTGGGGAACTCGTTGGTGATGTCGATGCCGACTTCTGCCATGGCCTCGATTGCGGAGGGGTTGATCTCATCGGCTGGTTCGGACCCGCCGGACCAGCCAACGGCATCATCCCCGGCCATGTGGGTGAAGTAACCCAGCGCCATCTGGGACCGTCCGGCGTTGTGGGTGCACAGGAACAACACGGACGGCTTGCCGTCGGCCCCCTCTCCCGTCATCGCGCGCTCCGATCGGACGTGCCGGGTATCGGGGCCAAGTCGTCGGTGAAGCGGCGGCGAAGGGCGAGTGAGACATAGACGAGGGCGACGAGCACGGGTACTTCGATGAGCGGGCCGACGACTCCGGCGAGTGCCTGACCCGACGTGGCGCCGTAGGTGGCGATGGCGACGGCGATGGCGAGTTCGAAGTTATTGCCCGCAGCGGTGAACGCGAGGGTGGTGGTGCGCTGGTAGCCCAGCCCGAGCAGGGCTCCGAGGAGGTAACCGCCGCCCCACATCACGGCGAAGTAGACGAGCAGTGGCAAGGCGATGCGGACGACGTCGAGGGGTCGGTTCGTGATCTGTTCGCCTTGCAACGCAAAGAGAATCACGATGGTGAACAACAGGCCGTACAGTGCGCAAGGGCCGACCTTGGGCAGGAACGTGGATTCGTACCAGGCGCGGCCCTTGGCCCGCTCTCCGAGCCGCCGGGACAGGTATCCCGCGAGTAGTGGAATGCCCAAAAAGATCAATACGGACTTGGCGATCTCCCAGGGCGAGGTGCTGATCGTCGCCTGTTCCAGGCCGAGCCAGCCGGGTAGCAGGGACAGGTAGAACCAGCCGAGGACCGCGAACATGACGACCTGGAAAATCGAGTTGAGTGCGACCAGGACGGCGGCGGCTTCGCGGTCGCCACAGGCGAGGTCATTCCAGATGATCACCATGGCAATGCATCTCGCGAGACCCACGATGATCAGGCCGGTGCGGTATTCGGGCAGGTCGGGCAGCAGCAGCCAGGCCAGCGCGAACATCAGCGCCGGACCGAGCACCCAGTTGAGTACCAACGAGCTGATGAGCAACTTGCGGTCGGCGGCGACGGTGTCGAGTCGGTCGTATCGGACCTTTGCCAGCACCGGATACATCATGATCAGCAAGCCGAGCGCGATCGGCAACGAGATGCCATCGATCCCAACGTGATTCAAGGCAGTGTTCAGGCCTGGAACGAGTCGTCCGAGAAACAGTCCGGCGGCCATCGCGATACCGATCCACACCGGCAGGAAGCGGTCGAGCAGCGACAGTCTCTCCACAACGGCGGGATGCGTGTCCGCGGTGACGGGGCCCGTCACGCCGGTGCCGCCGTTGCCGCCTCGTCGGCGACCGTGCTCAGTAGCGACGAGAGGGTCATCAAAGTCTCGGTACGGACGGAGTAGTACACCCAGGACCCACGACGCTCGGAGGCGAGAAGCCCGGCGTCTTTGAGGACCTTGAGGTGATGAGAGATTGTCGGTTGGGTGACGTCGAAGTCGCCGGAAATGTCGCAGACGCAAGCCTCTCCACCGGCGTGACTGGCGACCAGACTGAACAGGCGCAGACGCACTGGGTCGGACAGGGCCTTGAGTTTGGCTGCGATGTGGGCAGCGGCAGCCATCGACAACGGTTCGCGAATCACGGGAGCGTAGGCGCAGGCCATCCCATCGTTCAGCGGGTGACGTGACTTAGACACTCATCGATATTGACAGATATCGATCCAGGGCACAAACGAACTTCGAGTGAACCGGAGCCGTCCCTCAGATTTTCCGGGTGAGGGTGAGCTGGCGGGAGTGGAAGTCGAAGTGCCGCCCCGGGTATCGGTAGAGATCCTCCAACGTCATGTAGTCGCTGAAGAAGGGGTCCCAGCCCGTCGGGAAATGCATACCCCGGAGGAACGCGCTGTCGGGCTTGTTGGCCATCCGTTGTTGGAGCGAACTGATCACCCGGTCGAGCTTTGCCCCCATCCGGCGGCGGTTGTACACGAGCGCGGCGGCTCGCGACCCGTAGTAATTGATCAGGTGAAAGGGGTGGGTCGATGCGTTGAGGATGCAAGCGAACGCGGCGCTTGCCCCGCGCGGAAGCCGCCCGAAGACCGCTATCAGCACTACTAGCCGTTGAACGACCATGTATCCGAAAACTATGTGGAACAACAACTCTTCATTGGTCCATCGGGTGCCGTCGGTCGGCCTTGTCCAGTCCGAGGGTTCGGCACTGTCGAGCAGTCGGTGGAAGTCGATGCGGGCACGTTCGAGGTCGGCGTTGATCGCGGCTCGATCGACGCTCGTACCGCCCGCCTCCATACTTCGATAATGCGCCCGCCGCGACCAGATCTCCACGAGGTCGCGGCGGGACGCATCGCATCTAGCAGCAGGAAGACGTTGCCGCCACCTTGTCATCGCTGTCCGCGGCCGTACCGCCGCAGCAGACGCCGCCTTCAGCGTGCCCGTCACCGGGGTGCTGCGGGCTCGTGCCGAAGGTGTCGGAGTCTTCGAGCACCGTGTACACCTCCCACTTCTCGCCCGCCGGGCCCGTCACCCAGACCTTGTCCTGCTTGGCGAAACAACAGGTGGTGCCGATCTCTTCGTCCGTGAACAGCCCTTCGTCGCTCAGGCGGGCGATTTCGGCGTGGACGATCTCGCTCGACGCAACCTCGACTCCGAGGTGGTTGATCGTGCCGCCCTTGCCGGGATTCTCCAGCAGGACCAGCTTCAGCGGTGGTTCCGTGACGGCGAAGTTCGCGTAGCCCGCCTTGGTCTTGGCGGGCGGAGTGTTGAACAGCTTCGAGTAGAAGGTGATTGCTTCGTCGAGATCGTCGACGTTTAGGGCGAGCTGAACGCGGGACATGATGTTCCTCCATACTTGTGAGACATATATCGAAGTAGCCGGCTGCTCACCACCTTCCTCACCTTTTTGATATATGTCAAGACCCGTGGCAGACTTGCTTCATGCCCAAGTCGTTGCCCGTGATCGATATGTCCGCGCCGGTGTGCTGTGCGCCGGTTGCCGCCGGTCCGATGAGCGACGGCGACGCGCTCCATGTCGCGCTTCGACTCAAGGCGCTCGCTGACCCGGCCAGGGTGAAGATCATGTCGATGTTGTTCAGTTCGTCGGCGGGCGAGCAGAACAGCGGCGAACTCGCGACGGCACTTGGGTTGACCGAATCGACTGTCAGCCATCACCTGACCCAGCTTCGACGCGCTGGGCTGGTCGAATCCGACCGGCGCGGAATGAACGTGTACCACCGGCCGCACCGCGATGCGCTCGGTGCGTTATGCGCCGTCTTGGACCCAAACTGCTGCACGTAGTCTCGCCGGGGTCGTAGCGGCGAGGCGTTACATTCGAGGTATGACTGACGACTGGCGCGTCGACCGGGTTGAGGAGATTCGGTCACTGATCAAACAAGCCGAGCCCGACGTCGTCGAGGAGATCAAATGGCGCAAGCCATCGAATCCCGATGGTGTGCCTGCGTTCTCGTTGGACGGCCTCATCTGCACGCTGGAGATGTATAAAGGCAAGGTCAAGGTGAATTTCGCCAAGGGCTCGTCCATCGACGACCCCGATGAACTCTTCAACGCGAGTCTGCAGGCACCCGTCGGGCGGTCGATCGATCTACGCGAAGACGACGAACTGGACCCAGAGGCGTTCAAGGCCCTGATCAACCGAGCCGTCGAGGTCAACCGCAGCAACAAGGCGTCGAAGCGCCGCAAGTGAGGATCGCCGACCGGCTTCCCCGCGGCGAAGGCAACGTGACGGTCCGGCGGCTGCGACACGGCGACGCGCACGCCTTCGCGGCGGGCACCGACGACGACGCGGTGCGACGGTTCGCACATCTGCCGCTGCGGGAGTACTCGGCAGAGATCGTGCGCGAGCAGATCGACGGCGTCATCGCACGCGGTCTGGCCGACGACACGCTAGCCGTGCTGGCCATCGCGGACGCGTGGTCCGACGGCTTCCTCGGCAGCATTGTCCTTTTCGACATCCATGAATCCGATGCAGAGGTCGGGTTCTGGTTGGCTCCGCAGGGACGCGGTCGCGGCGCGGCCCGTCAGGGTCTGTCGGCGGTCGTTGGTCTGGCCGCCGAAGCCGGATTGACGCGGTTGACGGCACGGACCGCTCCGAAGAACGACGGATCTCGTCGGGTATTGGAAGGCGTCGGCTTCGTGCTGGCGGACGGTCCCCGGGACGAGGTCACGCCATCTGGAGAAACGATGACCGTCGTGACATATGAGTACTGCACTTCGTAGTACGCAATGGCGGGAGGTCGCGATGCGGTGGCGCGGGGTCAGTCACGTGGAGTTTGCGGTGCTGTACTACGACGACTCGATCGCCTTCTACGACGCGTTGTTCGGCTGGCTCGGATACAGCAGCTTCTCGTCGATGGACATGGAATACCAGTCGATCTACTACATGACGCGCTACGTCAACCCGCACAGCTACATCGGCATTCAACCTGCCCACACCGGGGCGAAGCTGACCCACGCCGACCAGTCCGTCGGCATCAACCACATCGCCCTGTGGGCGCGTAGCCGCAAAGAAGTCGATCGCTTCCACCGCGAGTTCCTGGTCGCGCGCGATGTCCCGGTCACCGACCCACCGAGGGAGTATCCGCAGTACTGGCCCGGCTACTACGCGGTCTTCTTCGACGATCCGATCAACGGCATCCACTGGGAGTTGGCGTGGGTGCCGAAAGTACCGACGCCCCGGCATGTTTGGTCGTTCTACCGAGCGTTGCGGGCATTCGCCAAAGCCAGGCCGGACCTGGCGAACACCGTGGCGGGGGTCACGTGGCAGGCGAGAAGGACCCTGCCGCGCCAGTAGACCGAAGTCAGGGGAGGGCTACCCGCACCGAGCCGTCACACGCCTGGACTGTAGGGCTGGCGACGCGCACCGAGCCGTCGCACAAGCCCGATTGCGGATGGCTTGGGCGCACCGAACCGTCACCGGGGGCAGCGACATCGGAGTATTCGATCCTCAGCTCCGGATGCGGTGAGGGGGTCGCATGGGCGGCACCCGCGGTGAGTGCTGCGGCGAGGGCCGCACCGCCCAACAGCGTCGCCCCGATCATCGACTTCATCGCGCCGTGTGTGTTCATGTCTGCCTGGTTCCTTTTCTCGAGGCTTCGCGTCGTATCGCGTCGCCAGTGCGATGACTAGAAGGCGCCGGACGCGCTACCGATCCCAAGAACTGCGATCGCCGAATCGGGTTCAATGTTGGTGATGACACGCACGGATAGCGCATCGCGGGTGGTCAAGGCGCCGTTGAGCCGCGTCTTCGAGGCGCTCGTCGACCCTGAGGCGCTGGTCCAGTGGCTGCCGCCGTCGCGGATGACCGGCCGATTCGAACACTTCGACCCCCAGCCTGGTGGTTCCTACCGAATGGTCCTGACATACAGTGACCCGCCCGCGCAGGGCGGCAAGAGCAACGCCGACGCCGATGTCGTCGAGGGACGCTTCGTTGAGATAGAGCCCGATGAACGCGTCGTTCAAACCGTCGACTTCGCCTCTGCCAATGCGATTTTCGGCGGAACGATGACGATGACGTGGTCGGTGACGAGGGTCGACGGCGGCACCCGGGTCGAACTGCGCGCGGACGACGTACCGGTCGGGATCTCGGCCGCCGACCACGCGGAGGGAATGAATTCTTCGCTGCAGAACCTCGCGGACTACCTCGCCAGGCGACAGGCCGTGTTTCGCGCCGAGTGATCGGCCCACCAAGCGATGCACGCCCGATGCATTGTGAGATCTCGCCGGCATCAGGTTTGAACGGGTTCTTATGCGTGAACACTTGCTCCCGAGCTAGGGGGGTGGGCTTGGAGTCCATGGGTCGTCTAGCTCCGACACAACAAAGGAGCAACACAATGCATAAATCACTGGCGGTTGGCGCAGTGACTCTCGGTCTGCTGTTCGGCGGCGCTGGTGTCGCCAATGCGACTGATCTGACCGTGCCCGCAACGACCACCACGACGGTGGCGCAGGAAGTCGAGCACGAGCAGGAAAGCGACAACACCGGTCTGTGGGGGCTTGCAGGGCTCCTGGGGCTGCTGGGCTTGCTCGGACTGAAGAAGCGCAGGGACGCCGACTACCCGGCCGTTCGCAACACCGGTACGACGAACCCGCCGCCGCCGCGGGCGTAGTACCTCACTCGATCTACGAGCCCCCGCCAGGCCCGCCCTGGCGGGGGCTTCTCGAGTACTGATAGGGCAGAATCGCGCACGTGACGCAGCCGCCGCACCGCCCGGGTCCGCCTGACTGGCGGGGCCGTGGCTCGCCGCCACCGCACCCGTCACAGCGGCGACCTCCGCCCCGGCCGCCGGAGCCGCCCCGGCAACCGGCCCCGCCGCCGCACGAGCGGCCGACCGAGCAACTCCGCACCCCGAGGGGGCCGGCGAGCGCCGGTCCGACACAACGCTTCCCGCGACCACCGTCACCGGCCGACGTGCAGCCGACCCAGCAGATCCATCGACGAGAACCGATCCCACCGCCGCCACCACCAACGTTCGGGGCGCCGGGCGGCGACGAGAAGCCGCGCCGCAGACACGGTTTCAACAAAACGTCGATCGTGCTGGTCGCCGTCATCGTGCTCGCCCTGCTGGCGGGTGGCCTGGCCGCCGGCGAGCTCTATGCGCGGCAGCGCGCGGACAACATCTTGACCGAGGTCGCCGAGTGCGTGACCGAAGACGGCGTCAAGATTTCCTTCGGAGTGAACCCCCCGTTCCTGTGGCAGCACATGACGGGGCATTACACCAACATCTCGGTCACCACCGACGGAAACCGGGTGCAGAGCGCCGACGGTATGACCGCGGAGGTCACCCTCGCCGATGTGCGGTTACAGGACCCCGGAGATTCCAAGGGCACCATCGGGTCGCTCGACGCGACGCTGAGCTGGAAGTCGACCGGTATCAAGGACACCGTTGCCGCGAACCTGCCCGGCGTCGGCAATCTGGTCACCGGCGTGCGTACCGACCCCGCGGCGGGGACGGTGATCCTGGAGGCCGGCGACAACAGTGTCAGCGCCAAACCCGTCGTCACCGACGGTGACCTCAACCTCCAGGTCCTCGACGTCACCGGGCCGCTGCCCAAGGACGCAGTGCAGACCGCGCTCAACGACCTGACCAAGAAGCTCAACGACAACTACCCGCTCGGGATCCAAGCCGACAGCGTCGAGGTCACCGACTCCGGCGTGGTCGGCACATTCTCGAGTCGAGACGCCGCCATCCCCAAGGAGGACGCCAACCCCTGCTTCGCGCGCCTCTGACCGCGATCTCGCAGGAAGCCGGAGGCAACTACATAGGGGTAGGTGCAATGATGGTTGCCTCGGGACCTCGCCTGTGAGAGGGCGTGAATCAGTCCAGCGTCACGGCGATTTCGGGGCTGAGTTGATAGCCGGGCGCGAGCGGCAGCGTGTCGCCGCTCCAGAACGAGCCCGGATCGAACCAGTTGTAGTGCTTCTCCGAGGTCAGCAAACCCATCTCCTCGTAGGTGATTGCGACGGTCTCGGCGCAGTACGCGGTCTGCAGCCCCACTTGGAGCTTCTCCTGTTTTCTGCGTAGCGTCGCATCGCGAACCTTCTTGTGTACGAACGGAATTCCGCGGGTGAAGTCGGTAACGGCGAGGCGCCCGCGAAACCACCGGCCGGTCAGCCGCGCGGTGCTCGGGAACGGTGTGCCGTCCATGCGGGCGACCACCTTCAACGCGCGGTCCTCCTGCTCGCGGCTGGCGTACGGCGTGAGCTGGCGCAGCCAGCAGCGCTGGTGATAGTTGTTGATCCACCGCTCCACCACCTGGCGTGCGTCGTTGAGTTGCACGCCCCGCTGGTTGCGCCCGGTCCACATGTCGGTCAGCTTGTCGCCCAGCTCGGCGTGCCAGATCAGCGGCGGCAGGTCTTCGATCGCGATCGTCATCCCTACGTGGTTGACCGGGCTGTTGGTCAAAGACTGAATCGCCCGGTCCGGCCCCGACCGTCCGCGAAACAGCCACAGATCGCCGGTGCGGGTCGCCTCGAGCGCCTGCTCCAACGACACGGTGGTTGGTTTCACATCCGCAGCTTAGGCAGACTGAGCGTCATGCGCGGTATCTGGAAGTGGGTCGGGCTGGCGAGTGTGGCGGGTGTGGTGGCAGGCGGGGCGCTGGTCGCGCGCGATCAGCGGCGCCGCAATTCGTACACACCCGATGACATCAGGGCGCGGCTACACCAGCGGGCGGCCGAGACCAACGCCGACGGTCAGGACGCGACGGCGTAGAGCCGGTGTGATCCGTTGAACCCCTTGAGTTCGGCGTCGCGGCCGTCGTCGAACTCGATGTCCTCGACGTCGGCTAGCGCGTCGCGCACCACCTCGCTCACCAGCACCTCGCCGCCGTTGGCTTCGTTCGCCACGCGGGCGGCCATCGCGACATTGCGCCCGAACAGGTCGTCACCGCGGCGCACCGACTTACCCATGTGAATGCCCATCCGGACGCGAATACCGTTGGGCAGACGACGAAGTGACTGCTGCACCTCGATGCTGCAGCGCACCGCTTCCTCCGGTTGGGCGAAGGCCACCATGAACCCGTCGCCCTGACTCTTGACCACGTAGCCCGAGTGTTTCTTCACGTGGCGGCGCACCATCTTGTCGTGGCGGCCCAGCAGTCGGACCCAGGCGCGATCACCGATGCGTTCGTTGAGCGCCGTCGACTCCTCGATGTCGGAGAACAGGATCACCATCTTGCCGCTCGGCGAGAGCCGGGCCAGGTCCGGTCGTTCGACCTCGGCCCAGTCCGCAAGGTCCTCGATCGAGGATCGCACCGCCGCGCCGAGGCCGTCCTTGCGCAGGATGTTCGCGGTCTGCCACACCTGCTTCACCGCCTCGCGACCGCCGCTGAACAGCATGTTCCTGGTGTCCAGACGCCGGTGGGCTTCGTCGAGTTCCTCACGCTGGCGGGTGTAGCGGATCCACAGCACGGCCAGCGCGACGGCTTCGGCCGCCGCCACAATCGCCAATACGTAGGCCACGATCTGGGCACCGGTCACCCCCTAAGTATTGGATGCTGAACCGGTGACGTCTGCGGAGCCCCCGTATTACGAGAGTCGCTACATCCGCGCCAACCATCCTGACCTGCCGCAGGCGCTGTGGCTCCGGCAGACGCTGCTGCTCCCCACGGCGGGGGAGGCGGTCGCAGACGTGTGGGTGATGGTCTTCGACCCGGACGGCGCAGGCAACCGCGCGCTCAAGGAGCCGTACCCGATCGAGTCGGCCGACTACGGCTATGAGGACTGGACCGCGCGCATCGCCGCGACCGTCCTCGACGACCGGTCGGCCGAGGGGGTGGTCACCGGTGGGCGCCGCTCGGCGCGGTGGGACCTGCGCATCACGCCGGGCGACGAAGCACCGGTCCGGCTGCTCACCGACCGTGCCTACGCGGCGCGGTTTCCGACCGCCAAGACGACGGTGCGCCATCCCCTCGCGCGCTTCGACGGATTGCTCGAACTCGACGATGTCCGCCTCGTTCTCGACGGCTGGACCGGCAGCGTCAACCACAACTGGGGCACCCGGCACACACCGTCATACGCATATGGGCAGGTCTGCGGGTTCGACGACGCACCGGATACGACGCTCGAGATCGTCACTGCCCGAGCGGCGTTCGGGCCGGTGCTGTTGCCCGGTGTGACGTTGTTCGTGTTTCGGCATGCCGGTCAGGAGTTCGCCGTGCGCTCGATCCGCGGCAGCCTGCAGACCCACGGCCACTACCAGCCGTTCACATGGACGTTCGGCGGGCGGGTCGCCGACCAGATGATCGAGGGCGAGATCGTCACGCAACCGTCCGACGTGATCGGGCTGACGTACACCGACACGGACGGCGCGACGAAATACTGCTACAACTCCGCGATCGCCAGCTGCCGAATCCAGGTGGCGGGCAAGGCGTTCGAGCGCGCCGAGTTGACGGCCAACCGGCGCGCGATGTTCGAGATCCTGACCAATGACCGCCACGAGGCAGTGTCACTGCTCGCCTGACGGCGACTCGAAACTGAACTTCTGCACGAATTCTCGCAACATTTTCGCGCAAAACCTCAGTTTCGGCGCATGCAGCGACCGTGGCGGTCGTGAGTCACCGGCTGACGAATTGCACCACGACTTCGGAGAACGCGTCATTGTCATCGCCGGCGGCGGTGTGCCCGGCCTCGGAGAGCTCGACGAATTCCGCCCGGGGCACCTTCTCCAGGAAGTCCTTGACCCCCGCGGTGCTGACCACGTCGGAGAGTTTCCCGCGGATCAACAGGATCGGGATGGTCAAGCTCATCACCGCGTGCTCGAGCTTCTCCTCGCGGACGAACCGGTCGTCGATCGGCGCGGTGAGAAACGCCGGATCCCAATGCCAGAACCAGCGTCCGTCGCGAAATCGCAGGTTCTTCTTCAGACCTTCGGGGTTGCGCGGTCGCTTCCGGTACGGCAGATACGCGGCGACCGCGTCGGCCGCCTCGTCGAGGGTCTCGAATCCGTCTATGCCGCTTGACATGAACTCGCGGATGCGCGCGCTGCCGTCCTTTTCGTACCGCGGCACCACGTCGACGAGCACGAGCTTGGTGACCTTTTCGGGTCCCGCAGCGGCGGAAGCCAGCATGCCCGTCATCCCGCCCATGCTCGCGCCGATCAAGGCGACCGGACGCCCGATCTGCTCGATGACCGCGAGCGTGTCAGCACTCAACGCGTCGACGGTGTAGTTGGCGCCCGGCGCCCGGTCGCTGTCGCCGTGTCCCCGGCTGTCCAGCGCGACCACGTGCAGACCCAGAGCGGCCAGAACGTGTCCGGTCTGCTTCCACGAGTAACGGTTCTGGCCGCCCCCGTGCAGCAGCAGGACGGAGGGCTGCTGCGTCTGCGCACCACGGTTCCACTCGTCGGCCACCAAGGTGATGTCCTCCGACCCGCGGAACTTAACGGTCTGCGGTTCGCTGTCAGTCGCGCTCACGGCCGTCCTCTCCGGCTCGCCCCGGTGGCTCACGTTACCTACCGGGAATTTCCGTCGATCCCGGTGTCCGTGATGAGAGCGTCAATATACTTTGCGCTCGTGCAGCCCGAGTTTGCCGCCCATGACCGTGAGCGCATCATCGAGGCTGCTTACGCCTGTTTGTCGCAACCACACTCGGGACCCGTTCCGATCGCTGCGATTCTGCAGCGGGCGGAAGTCTCGACCCGCGCTTTCTACCGTCACTTCGAATCCAAGGACGAGTTGTTCCTCGCCATGCTGCGCGAGGAGACCGACGCGTTGGCGCGGCGCCTCGACCGCGTCCTCGAGGAGAAGTCGGGTGCTCCCTCCGAGCAACTCGAAGCCTGGATCGAGGCGATGTTCGGGCTGATCCACGACGAGGAGATGCGGATGCACTTCACCGTCATCGACTCCGACGAGGTCCGCGCGGCCAAGGGCTATCGCGAGACGCGCGAGAAGGCACACGCCGATCGTGAGCGCTCACTGGTGGAGATCCTGCGGCGCGGCCGCGACCACGGCTCGTTTCCGCTGGCCGACCCCGAGCAGGATGCGGTAGCCATCAACGCGATCATCAGTCGCGTGTTGATCAGCCAGACCTTCGACGACCACGAGGGTCTGCGCCTGGCCAAGGCCCGCATGCTCGACTTCGCGCTCCGCGCGCTGGGCGCCAGGCAGGTCGTCGCCGAAGAGCGATGATTTCCGAGACCGCGCCGGTCCTGCCTGCTGGTTCGCGGTGCGCGAAAGTTAGCCGGTGGCCTTTGTAATGGGGAAACTGCCCTGACTGACGTCGGTGGTTGCGCAACCGCAAAATCCCGATATACGGTTCCCGGACGTCCGGCCGTGTGTACCCTTGCGCCACAGCCATCACGGGCGCGGGTTGTTGGTGTCAGGGAAGGTCGGCGGGCTATGGCAGTGCAGATGGCAGTGCGAAGCGCGCGGGTGGGAGCCGACTGATGGTCGCTGTCAATGCAATTGCAAAGCCCATGCGCGCGTTCGGCGGCTTCTACTCCATGGCGCTCGACACCTTCGTGTGGATGTTTCGGCCACCTTTCGCGTGGCGTGAGTTCGTCTCTCAGTCGTGGTTCGTCGCACGCGTGTCGATACTGCCGACCCTGATGCTGACCATTCCGTATACGGTGTTGCTGACCTTCACGTTCAATATTCTGTTGGTGGAGTTCGGCGCCGCCGACTTCTCCGGAACGGGCGCGGCGCTCGGAACCGTACGCCAGATCGGGCCGATCGTGACAGTGCTGGTGGTCGCGGGCGCAGGCGCCACCGCCATGTGCGCGGACCTCGGCGCGCGCACCATCCGCGAAGAACTCGATGCGCTGCGGGTAATGGGTGTGAATCCCATTCAGGCGCTGGTCGTTCCACGCGTGGCGGCCGCGACCTTGGTGTCGCTCGCCCTGTCGGCGACCGTGATCCTCGTCGGGCTGGCCGGCGCATACTTCTTCGTGGTCTACATTCAGAACGTCTCACCGGGTGCGTTCGCCGCCGGTCTGACGTTGCTCATCGGGACCACCGATGTCATCATCGCGTTGCTCAAGGCCGCGCTGTTCGGCTTGTCCGCCGGCATGATCGCTTGCTACAAGGGCATTTCCGTCGGCGGAGGGCCTGCCGGCGTCGGCAACGCGGTCAACGAGACCGTGGTCTTCACGTTCATGGCGCTGTTCGCGATCAACATCGTCGCGACCGCGGTCGCGGTGAAGGTGACGATGTGACTGTTTCACGGCCGCATTCCCAGTTCCCCTGGCTGAAAGCCCGGTTCAAGAGCGTCGCCGATCCATGGAACCGAGTCGGGATGCAAGCCAAGTTCTTCGGCCGCACCCTGACGTCGATCCGCTACACCGTCGTGCACTACCAGGTCGAGTTGATCCGGATCATCGCCCAGATGGGCCTTGGGGCCGGGGCGCTCATCATCATCGGCGGCACGGTGGCCATCGTCGGCTTCCTCACCGTGACGACCGGCGCCCTGGTGGCGGTGCAGGGCTACACCGACTTCTCCGAGATCGGCGTCGAGGCACTGACCGGTTTCGCCTCGGCGTTCTTCAACGTGCGGCTGATCGCGCCGGCGACGACGGCGGTGGCGTTGTCGGCCACCATCGGCGCGGGCGCCACCGCGCAACTGGGCGCCATGCGGATCAACGAGGAGGTCGACGCGCTGGAAGTGATGGGCATCCGAAGCATCGCCTACCTCGCATCGACGCGGGTGGTCGCCGGCTTCCTGGTCGTGATCCCGCTGTACTGCGTCGGCGTGATCGCCGCGTTCTGGGCGGCACGCTTCGGCACCACCGTGATCTACGGTCAGTCGACGGGCGTGTACGACCACTACTTCAGGACGTTCCTCAACCCCACGGATCTGATGTGGTCGTTCGGTCAAACCATCGCGCTCTCAGTGATGATCATGCTCGTACACACCTACTACGGCTACACCGCGCGAGGTGGACCCGCGGGCGTCGGTGAGGCCGTCGGGCGGGCGGTGCGCACCTCGCTCATCGTCTCGGCCTTCGTGCTGGTGATGCTGTCGCTCGCTGTCTACGGTCAATCCGGCAACTTCAACCTGGCCGGCTGATCATGGACATCGAAGACGAAGGCCTGCACCCCGCGTGGTGGACGTTGATCCTCGTGGTCATCCTCGCCGCCGCGATCTGGTTGACGTACGCCCTGTTCGTCGGCGCCTTCAGGTCGACCGAAACGGTCACGCTGACATCCGACCGCTCGGGTCTGGTGATGGAAACCGACGCCAAGGTCAAGTTGCGCGGCGTGCAGGTCGGTCGGGTCTCCGCAATCCAGGGTGGCAGCCAGCCGGTGGCGTTGAAGCTCGAGATCGACAAGGACAAGCTCCAGTTCATCCCGTCCAACGTCGAGGCGCAGATCCGGGCGACGACGGTGTTCGGGGCCAAGTTCGTCGATTTGATCTATCCGAGCGATCCGAGTTCACAGCACCTGGCCGCGGGTCAGGTGATCGAGTCGCGCAACGTCACCGTCGAAGCCAACACGGTGTTCCAGAACATCGTCGACGTGCTCGAACAGATCGACCCGGCCAAGCTCAACAGCACGCTGTACGCGCTCGCCGAGGGGGTCCGGGGTCAGGGCGAGCTGATCGGCCAGGCCACCACCGACGCGAATCAGGTTCTGCTCGAAGTCAATCCGCGCTACGAGACGGTGACCGCCGACTTGCGCGCGTTGCGGGATTTCAACGACACGTACAGCGCTGCGGCACAGGACATTCTGAGCACCTTGGACGCGCTCAGCACGACGAGCACCACGATCACGGCCCAGGCCAGCCAATTGGACGCGCTGCTGATGGCCACCATCGGGCTCTCCAACAGCGGAATCAACCTGCTGGCGCCGAACCAGGCCAACCTGATCAAGTCCATCAACGTGCTCGAGCCGACGACGAACCTGCTGTACAAGTACAGCCCGGAGTACACCTGCCTGCTGACCGGGGCGAAGACTCTGCTGGACACCGGCGGGTACGACGGGCCGGGAGGTAACGGCCGGACACTGGTGCTGGACGTGGCCCTGGGCGTCGGCGACGACCCGTACCGGTACCCCAATCACCTGCCGATCGTCGGCGCCAAGGGCGGGCCGGGCGGTAAGCCCAGTTGCGGCTCGCTGCCCGACGTCGCGCAGAACTGGCCGGTGCGCAACCTCGTCACCAACACCGGGTTCGGCACCGGAATCGACTGGCGGCCCAACCCCGGCATCGGCTTCCCCGGATACGCCAACTATCTTCCGACGACCCGCGCCGTGCCGGAACCGCCGAGCGTACGCAACCTGTTCGGCGGACCCGCGATAGGTCCGATCCCGTACCCGGGAGCCCCGGCTTACGGTGCCGATCTGTACGCCGACGACGGCACCCCACTGTGGCCGGGCCTGCCGGCCGCACCGCCGCCGATGGCGCCGCGGGACCCCGGTCCCACACCGGGTTCGGAGCCGTTCATCGTCCACTCGCCGGCCCAGGTACAGCCCACGCCGCTGCGACCGACACCGCTGCCGACGCCGGCACGACCGGGCCCCCCGTTCGGATGATCCACGACGCCATGAGAGGTGACACGCCATGTCCAGCATGAACGCCAGGGTTCGCCGAGACGCGGTGCGTCTCGGCGTGTTCCTGGCTGTCTGCCTGCTCGGCGTGTTCGGACTGTTCGCGGTCTTCGGCGAGATGCGCTTCGGGGAGGCCACCAACAGCTATGTCGCCGAGTTCACCAATGTCACCGGCCTGGAGAACGGGGACTTCGTGCGCATCGCCGGCGTCGAGGTCGGCAGCGTGGAAAAGGTTGCCATTCAACCGGATACCACCGCACGGGTCGAGTTCAACGCGGACCAGTCGGTGGTGCTGACCGAAGGCAGCAGGGCCGTCATCCGATACGACGACCTCATCGGCGGCCGTTATCTGGCACTCGAGGAGGGCGTGGGCGGAGTCAAGAAGCTCGAGCCCGGCGGCACGATTCCGTTCGCCCGCACGTCTCCGGCGCTCGACCTCGACGCGCTGATCGGCGGCTTCCGCCCGCTGTTCCGTGCACTGGATCCAGATCAGGTCAACGCGCTGTCGAGTCAGTTAATCCACGCGCTACAGGGGCAGGGCGCGACCATCAACTCGTTCCTGTCCCAGACCGCAGCGCTGACAACGACTTTGGCGGACCGGGACCGGCTGATCGGGGACGTCATCGTCAACCTCAACGTGGTGCTGGGGTCGCTCGGCGACCAGAACGACCAGTTCGCGAAGGCCGTCGACGCGCTCAGCGAACTGGTCGGGACGCTCGCGGAACGCAGAGCGGACATCAGCAACGGGCTGGCGTACACCAACGAAGCGGCCGGAACCGTCGCGGACCTGTTGGACCAGGCCCGGCCACCGTTGCGCAAGGCGGTCCAGGAAACGGACCGTGCTGCGGGGATCGTGGTGGCTGACCACGAGTACTTCGACAACCTGCTGAACACCCTGCCGGATGCCCATCAAGCGCTGGCGCGGCAAGGGCTTTACGGCGATTTCTTCAACTTCTATCTCTGCGACATCGTGCTCAAACTCAATGGCAAGGGCGGCCAGCCGGTGTACGTGAAAGTCGCCGGGCAGTCCACCGGGAGGTGTGCGCCGCGATGAGGTCCTTCTCGGAACGGAATCAGACCGTCATCGGAGCTATCGGGCTCGCGTTGACGATCGGCATCGTGCTCGGGGCGCTGAACTACGACCGGCTGCCGTTCTTGCAGGGCAGCGAGTACTCGGCCTACTTCGCCGAGGTGGGCGGGCTGCAAGCCGGTAAGGCCGTGCGTGTTTCGGGATTCGAGGTCGGCCGGGTCAAATCGATCGAGCTGGACGGACCGCGCGCCCTGGTGACGTTCACCGTCGACAGCGACATCCGGCTGGGTGATCGCACCGAGGCGGCGATCAAGACCGAGGGGCTGCTGGGCACGAAGATCCTCGAGGTCACCTCCCGCGGCGACGGCCGGCAGGAGGGCACGATCCCGCTCGACCGCACGAGGTCGCCCTATGAGCTGCCAGATGCGCTGGGCGAGTTGGCCACGGCGATCAGCGGTTTGAACACCGACCAGTTGTCCGAATCGCTGCGGGTGTTGTCGGCCACGTTCTCCGACACTCCACCGGAGTTGAAGATCGCGATCGAGGGCGTGGCGCGGTTCTCCGACACGCTGAACGAACGTGACGCCCAGTTGCGCGGGCTGCTCGGCAACGCTGACAAGGCCACCAAGGTGCTGGCCGAGCGCAGCAATCAGATCGTGAGTCTGGTCACCGACACCAACGCGCTGCTGGCTGAGCTGCAAAACCAAAGCGCCGCACTCGATGAGATCTCGGGCAACATCTCGGCGCTCAGCGGGCAGCTGCAGGGTTTCATCGGCGAGAACCGCGAAACCCTTCGGCCCGCTTTGGACAAGCTCAACGGCGTGCTGACGATCATCGACAATCGCAAGGAACGCGTGCAGAAGTCGCTCTCGTTGCTGACCGACTATGTGATGTCGCTGGGTGAATCGGTGTCGGGCGGCCCGTTCTTCAAGAACTACGTCGCCAATCTGTTGCCCGGCCAGTTCCTTCAGCCGTTCATCGATGCCGCATTCTCCGACCTCGGCCTGGATCCCAATGTGAAGCTGCCGTCCGAGCTGTCCGACCCGCAGGTCGGTCAGCCGGGTACACCGGCGCTGCCGGTGCCCTTCCCGCGGACAGGTCAAGGCGGTGAACCGCGGCTGACGGTCCCCGACGCCATCACCGGCAATCCCGGCGATCAAGCGTGCGGGCCGCCTGGGCTGCCATTGCCGGGGCCCGGCTGCTATCCATACCGCGAACCGCTGCCGGCGCCGCCCCCAGGCGGGCCGCCGCCGGGACCACCCGCCGAGGCGCCGCCTGCTATGCGCTCGACCGCGGACCCGACACCATCGCCGGTCGCGGTGCCCGCTCCCGGCGGGCAGGCCCACCTTTCATCGTCGGAGGCTGGACGATGACGCGGGGTGCGCGCAACATGTTGGCCGTTGCGTTGGTCGTGATACTGGCCGCCGGCGCGGTCGTGTTGTTACGCAACACCGGAGCGATCAACCGCACACACGTCGTCGCCTACTTCGACAACGCCAACGGCATCTACCCCGGCGACGACGTCAACATCGTCGGCGTCCCCGTCGGCAAGATCGAATCCATCGAACCGCAGCCCCACCGTGTCAAGATCTCGTTCTGGTACGACAGCAAGCACAAGGTGCCTGCCGATGCCAAGGCCGCGATCCTGTCGCCGACATTGGTGACAGCGCGCGCCATCCAACTGACCCCGCCCTACACCGGCGGACCGGTGATGGGCGACGACACTGTGATCCCGCAGTCGCGCACCGCCGTTCCGGTGGAGTGGGACGAGGTCCGGCAACAGTTGCAGAAGCTCGCCGAGACGCTGCAGCCCACCGAGCCCGGCGATGTCAGCCCGTTGGGATCGGTCATCAACACCACCGCCGACAACCTGCGCGGTGAAGGCGCCAACATCCGCGACACCGTCATCAAGCTGTCGCAGGCCGTGACCGCGCTTGGCGATCACAGCACCGACATCTTCTCCACGGTCAAGAACCTGGCGACCCTGGTCTCGGCACTGCAGGACAGCACCGACGTGATGCGTCAGCTCAACCAGAACCTCGCGTCCGTGACCGGACTGCTGGCCAACGATCCCGGCGAGGTCGCCGACGCGCTGCGCGACCTCAACAACGTCGTCGGGGAAGTGCAGACCTTCGTCGCCGACAACCGTGAAGCGCTGGGCACCACGTCGGACAAGCTGGCGGGGGTGACCCAGGCGCTGACCGACAGCCTCGGCGAGCTCAAGCAGTTCCTGCACGTGGCCCCCAACACGCTGCAGAACTACGTCAACATCTGGCAGCCCGCCCAGGGGGCGGTGAGCAGCTTGCCGATGCTCAACAACTTCGCCAACCCGATTTCGTTCCTGTGCGGCGGAATTCAGGCCGCATCCCGGCTGAATGCCGAGCAGTCGGCGAAGCTGTGCGTGCAGTACATGGCGCCGATCCTGAAGAACCGCCAGTACAACTTCCTGCCCATCATGCAGAACGTCTTCTCCGGTGCCACGACGCGGCCCAATGAGCTGACATACAGCGAGGACTGGCTGCGGCCGGATTACATTCCGCCGCAACCTGTCCCACCCGCAGCACCGCCGCCTCCGTCGGCGCAGGCGGCACCACCCGCACCGGCCGGCCCGCCGCTGGCGGCCGAGGCGCCGGTCTCGACGAACCCGGCCGACGGTCTGCACGGCATGATGGTGCCCCAGGGGGTCGGCCCATGATGCGGCGCAAGATTTTTCGTCCAGTAGCGGTGGTGGCCGTGTCGGCGGCGCTGCTGTCGGGCTGTTCCGACTGGCAGGGGCTGAACTCGCTTCCGTTGCCGGGCGTCGAGGGCACCGGCCCGGGTGCGTTCACGATTCAGGCGCAGATGCCCGACGTGGACAACATCGAGCCGAATTCCCGTGTCCGGGTTGCCGATGTGAATGTCGGCACCGTGCGCAGGATCGAGCGCCAGGGCTGGCATGCGCTGGTGACGATGGAACTCAACGGTGACGTCGAACTGCCCGCCAATGCGACGGCCAAGCTGGGGCTGACAAGCCTGTTGGGGTCGTTGCACATCGAGTTGGCCCCGCCGACCGACGCGCCCCCGACGGGCAAGCTGAAAGAGGGCTCGCTGATTCCGCTCGAGTCGTCGAGTGCCTACCCGAGCACCGAACAGGCGCTGGCCGCAGTGGCGCTGCTGCTCAACGGCGGTGGGATTGGCAATATCTACGACATCACCGAAGCGCTCAGTGTCGCGTTCACCGGCCGCGAGAACGACTTACGCAGCCTCATTGAGCAGCTCGACATCGCGATCGGGCACCTCGATGACCAGAAGCAGGACATCATCGAGGCCACCGAGAGCCTGAACAATCTGATGGGTCAGATCGCCGAGCAGAAGCCGGTGGTGGACAAGGCCTTACGAACCATTCCCGATGCCCTGGCCGTGCTCAGGGATCAGCGGCAGAACCTGGCTGAGGTGCTGACCCAGCTGGGTAGGTTCAGCGCGTTGGCCGCCGACTCGATCAACCAGACCAAAGACGCTCTGGTACAAGAGCTCAAGGACCTGGGCGTGGTGCTGGAGGAGTTGGCCGATGCCGGTCCCGCGTTGACCCGCGCGCTGAGCTTCTTGCCGACTTTCCCGTTCCCGAAGGAGACATTGCTCAATTGGATGCGCGGCGACTACGCGAACCTGACGTTGGTCGTCGACCTGACGTTGAGCCGAATCGATTCGGCGTTCTTCACCGGAACGCGGTTCGAGTGCAACCTGACCTGGCTGGAGCTGCAGTGGGGCCGCACCATCGGCCAATTCCCGAGCCCGTGCAACCACCATGTGCCGCCACCGGGCGGCAACCCGTTGGTCGCTCCGTATCGCTGGGATCAGGGGCCGTAGCATGCGAATGACCCGTCAGATCCTCATTCAGATGGCCATCTTCTCGGCCATCGCGATCATTGCGTTGAGCGTCATGATCTTTGGGTACATGCGGTTGCCGACTCTGCTCGGCGTGGGGCAGTACCGTGTCACGCTCGAATTGCCGGAGACCGGCGGGCTGTATCCGCGGGGCAACGTCACCTACCGCGGTGTGCAGGTCGGTGAGGTGAAAAGCGTCGATCTCACCGACAGGGGAGTCGAGGCGGTGCTGTCGCTGGACTCCAACGTCAGCATCCCCGCCGACCTCGAAGCCGAGGTGCACAGCGTGTCCGCCGTCGGCGAGCAGTACGTCCAGCTGCTCCCCCGTAGCGGCGATGGTCCGGAGTTGAGGGACGGCGATGTGATCCCGTTGGACCGCACCAGGGTTCCGACGGATATCAATACGGTGCTCGACGATACGGCCCGGGGGCTGCAGGCGATTCCGCAGGAGAACTTGAGGACCGTCGTCGACGAGGCCTATACCGCGGTGGGCGGGCTCGGCCCCGAACTGCGCCGGCTGGTCCAGGGGAGCGCCACGCTGGCCATTGATGCCCGCAAGAACCTCGACCCGCTGCTCACACTGATCGACGAGTCCAAGCCGATACTTGACACCCAGACCGAGACTGCCGGCTCCATTCAGGCGTGGGCGGCGAACCTGGCGAGCATCAGCGGTCAACTGCAGAGCCAGGATCCGGCGGTGTCGGGAATCCTGGCCAAGGGGCCGGGGGCCGCCGACGAGGTGCGCGCCCTGTTCGAACGACTGCAGCCGACCCTGCCGATCGTGTTGGCCAACCTGGTCAGCATCGGAGAGGTGGCACTCGCTTACCAGCCGAGCCTCGAGCAGCTGCTGGTGTTGTTGCCGCAGGGCACCGCGGTCACACAGGCGGTGGGCGTGCACAAGCGCAATACCAAGCAGGACTACATGGGCGACTCGCTCATCTTCAACCTCAATGCGATCCTGCCCGCGCTGCCCGCGCCGCTGCCGCTGCCGCCGCAGAACCTGCCGCCGCCGTGTACGACGGGGTTCCTGCCCGCGCAGCAGCAGCGCGTGCCGGTCTTCGAGGACTACCCCGACCGGCCGGTCGGCGACCTGTATTGCCGGACGCCGCAGGATGCGCCGTTCAATGTCCGTGGCGCGCGCAACCTGCCGTGTATCACGGTGCCGGGCAAGCGGGCTCCGACGTGGCAGATGTGCGAGAGCAACGAGCAGTACGTGCCGCTCAACGACGGCTACAACTGGAAGGGTGATCCGAACGCGACCCTCTCGGGGCAGCCGATCCCGCATGTGCCCCCGGATGTGCCCGTCGCCATCACGCCGCCTCCGCCGGGTACGCCGCCGCTGCCCGTCGCGGCCGCCGAATATGACCCCGCTTCCGGCGAATACGTGGGACCGGACGGCAAGGTGTACACCCAGTCAAACCTGGCAAACGGTGCGGCCGGCGAGCGGCCGTGGCAGTCGATGCTCGTCCCGCCGGGGAGCTGACGCTGAACTTTGCAGCATCGATACCGGCGCGGACGTGGTGCCGTTTCGCGGGCAGGTTCCGACGCTATGGTGTCGGACACGTAAGTTGTAGCCGACCTGTCTACCCGACCCCGACCTGGCCCGTGGGCCGCAGAGGAACTTAGATGGCAGACGAGACCACACCCGGCAAGGACGCCGCGGCCGAAGGTCCCGAGTCCACGACACCTGCCGAGACGGCACCGGCTGCTTCGGTGACACCCGCTGCTTCGACAACACCGACTGCGTCGACAACAGAGGCCGCCGAGACGACAGAGGCTGCCGGAGGCGTCGAGGCTGCCGGAGGCGCCGAGGATTACGACGCCGCCGAGGATGACGCGGAGCCCGCGCCGCCCAAGGCGCCGATGTCGCACGTCCGGTTGGCGACGATCGTCGGCCTGGTGGTCGTGGTGGCCCTCGCGGCGCTTGCGGGGTGGCTCGGATACCGGGCGTACGAGTCGCGGCAGGCCGAGGATCTGCGCAACCTCTTCCTGCAGGTCGGGCGGCAGGGCGCCTTGAACCTCACGACGATCAGTCACGAGCACGCCGAGCAGGATGTGCAACGTGTCCTGGACTCGTCGACCGGAACGTTCTACGACGATTTCCAGGCCCGCGCGCAACCGTTCGTCGAGGTCGTCAAGCAGGCGCAGTCGAAGTCGGAGGGCGAGATCGCCGAGGCGGGGATCGAGTCGTTGAACGACAACGAGGCCAAGGTGCTGGTCGCGGTGACCGTGAACACGACCAATGCCGGGGCGCCCGAGCAGGCGCCGCGGTCCTGGCGGATGAGGATCTCGGTGCAGAAGACCGGCGAGGACGAGGCCAAGATCTCGAATGTGGAGTTCGTACCGTGAGCAATAGACATCGACTTCCGCGGCGCAAGCGAGACAACGACGCCACCGACGAGGCCGCCGAGAAGGGCACGACGCCGGCATCCGAGGCGGTCGAGCTGACGGAATCGACGGCCGAGACGACGGCCGCGCCTGCGGAGAAGACCGAGGCAGTGGAGAAGACCACGGCCGCGGAGGACACCCCGGCGGCCGAAACGACCGAGTCAGCGGAGACGACCGAGCCCGCCACGACCGAGCCCGCCACGACCGAGCCGGCCACGACCGAGCCGGCCACGACCGAGCCCGCCACGACCGAGCCCGCCGGCAAGGGAGGCATCAACTGGGCCCGCGTCTTCGCCTTCGGCGTGCTGCCCGCCCTCGCGCTGCTGCTGGCAGGCGGAGCCGGTTATCTGAAGTGGGTCGACAACTCCGTGCGCAACGCGGATGCGGCGCGCGCCGAATCGGTCCAGGCCGCCAAGGACAGCACGGTGGCGATGCTGTCGTACAAGCCGGACACCGTCGAACAGCAGCTCAACGATGCACGCTCCCTGTTGACAGGCGAGTTCGAGGAGTCCTACACCGGGCTCATCAACGACGTGGTGATCCCCGGCGCACAGCAGAAGCAGATCTCCGCAGTGGCTTCCGTTCCGGCGGCCGCATCCGTTTCGGCCGACTCCGAGGAGGCCGTGGTCCTGGTGTTCGTCAACCAGACCGTGGTCATGGGGCAGGACGCGCCGACGGATACCGCCTCGAGTGTGCGGGTGACGTTGGAGAAGATCGACGGCGACTGGCTCATCTCGAAGTTCGAGCCGGTGTAGGGGCGTAGTGGCCGAACCCGAACTCATCGATGTCGATGCGCCGGGCGTACGGCTGCGCGCCCTCAGCTGGGGCACCGTCGGTGCGCCGATTGCACTGTGTCTGCACGGTTTTCCCGACACCGCGCACGGATGGCGCAACATCGCACCGCTGTTGGTCGACGCGGGATGGCGGGTGGTGGCGCCGTTCATCCGAGGCTATGCACCGTCGTCGACCGCATCCGACGGCAGCTACCACGTCGGCGCGCTGATGGACGATGCGCTGCGGGTGCTCGACGCGGCCGGACCGACGGGCCGCGACGTGCTCATCGGGCATGACTGGGGAGCGATCGCCGGTGCCGGGCTCGCCGCGATGCCCGACAGCCCGTTCTCGAAGGCCGTCATCATGTCGGTGCCGTTTGCCGCGGCGTTCCGACCCCTTGGCAAGACGCCGGATGCGGGCCGGCTCGCCGCGCAGTTGCCCCGCCAGTTACTCCGCAGCTGGTACATCATGTACTTCCAATTGCCCGGCCTTCCCGAGCGATCCGCGTCGTGGGTGGTGCCCCAGTTGTGGCGCCAGTGGTCGCCGGGTTACGACGCCACCGAGGACGTCGCCCACGTTCTCGACGCGATCGGTGCGCCCGAGAACTGGCGTGCCGCGCTCGGGTACTACCGGGCCACCGTGCGCAACAGCAAGCCGCCCGCGCAGTACGCTGAACTGCACCGGCATTGGCTCTCGGCGCCGCAGCTTCCGACTCTGTACCTGCATGGCACCGACGATGGTTGTGCCTCAGCGGATTACACCCGGTGGGTCCGGCGGGTTCTGCCGGAAGCTAGCGAGGTCGCCACCGTCGAGCGGGCCGGTCACTTCCTGCAGCTGGAACAGCCGGAAGCCGTCGCGGGGCACATCGTCGACTTCATCGGCTCGACGCGCGCTTAGCCTGGGGGACATGGGGCGACGACTGGCTGCGGTGGATGCGCAGACGTATTGGATGTCGGCGAAGATTCCCAGCGATCAGTTTCTGCTCTACGGTTTCGCGGGGGACGTTGCCGATGTCGAGTCGGCCCTAGCGCGAATCCGTGACCGGGCGCGGGGCTGTACTGAGCTGCGCCTGCGGGTGCGTGACGGCAATCCGCTGACATATCCGCGGTGGGTGCCCGCGGACGTCTCGCCGAACCAGTTCGTGATGCATGCCGCGGGGGCCAGTTGGGCGGGCTGCCTGGCGATCGTGGCGGGGTTGTTGAGCTCGGACCAACTCGATCCGCGGATCATGGCATGGCGAATCCACGTCTTCCCGGCTGTCGAGGATGTTCCGGGAGCGGGACTCGGAACGGTAGCGGCGGTGCAGGTGGCGCACGCGCTCGGGGACGGTGTGCGGTCATCGGCGTTGGCTGCGTGGCTGTTCGGGAGACGAGAGATCGTGCCGAATGTTGCGGCGCCAGAGCGGTTTCTAGGGTCGAGGCTGCCGTGGCGCGGTTGTGCTGCCGCGCGGGCTCACCGTGGGTTAGTGCGAGATACGTCGGCGGGATTGATTCCGCCGCAGGCGGATTCGCGTCCTGCGTTGCGGAGCAATGCGCGACCGGAAGGCTTGCGCAGCATCCGGACCGTGGTGATGCGGCGTTCACAGATGCCAGGGCCCACGGTGACGACTGGCGCATTGGCCGCGGTGTCCGAGGCGTTGGCCGCGCACTTGCGGGAGTTCGGTGATGACACATCGCTGCTGGGCGCCGAGGTGCCGATGGCGAAGACGGGCGAGCGGCGCGCCCACAATCACTTCGGCAATGTGGGTGTGGACCTGTATCCGGATCTGCCATTCCATGAACGTGCTGCGCGCATTGCCAAGGACCTGGAGCAACGCCGGCGCAGGGCCGCCCATCCGGCGATGGTTGCGTCTGGTAGGGCGTCCGCTGCGGTGCCGGCATCGTTATTGCGTTATGGCATAGAAAAATTCGATATGACACTGCGTTCCCCGACGGTCACCGGGAACACCGTCGTCTCCAGCGTGAACCGTGGACTTGCCGACTTGCAATTTGGAAGTTCGCCCGTCGTCCTGACGGCCGGATTTCCGGGGCTGTCTCCGATGATGGGCGTGACGCACGGCGTACACGGCATCGGAGACACCATCGCCGTCAGCGTGCATGCGGCTGAGTCGGCGATCGGCGACATCGACTCTTACGCCGAGAGATTGGAGGCGGCCTTGACCGCCGAACACCCCTAGAAGGGTGGGGGTTTGTTGCGTTCGGCTAGGAGTTGGTCGACGATGGTTTGGTTGTGGCGGCGTTCGTCGTTGATGGCTTGTTGGCGGGCTTGGGTGCGGGTTTGTTTGCGGCGCGGCATTTTCAGGGTGCGCGCCTGGCTGGCGTCGCCCTCGCTGTCGGTGTCGGCTGTGTGGTCGATGATGGCGGGGGCGGTGGGGCGGCACAGTTGGGGAAACAGCATTCGGCTACCGGGGTGGGTGGTGTAGGTCTGGCCCTCGCGTGAGGTCCACTCGACTCTGCCGTCGGGGTATTGCTTGTCGCGCCAGCCGGCGAAGGTTTTCAACAGATGATGTTGGCGGCATAAGCATTTGAGGTTGGCGGCTTGGGTGGGCCCGGCGGGGTAGGCGATGGTGTGGTCGAGATCGCAGTCGGTGGCGGCCACGTCACAGCCGGGGAACCGACACGTCATATCCCGGCAGCGCACGAACCACGCCAGCTTGGCTGAGGGCCGGTAGCGCGGTTCGGGCCCGGCCTGCCCGGGATGGATGAGGGGTTGGTGGGTGGCGGTGGCGGCCAGCTTGCCGGCCAGCAGCGGGGCCGGCAGCAGGCCCTTGCCCATCAGATAGCCCGGGTCGATGGCGGCCGGCCCGGCGGGTTCGGGCTCTTGGCTGTAGGACACGTGCCCGTCGAGCATGGCCGGGGTGTCATCGCCCAGTGAGTCTTCGCGCGCGATCACATGGACCACGACCGTGCTGGGGGTGGGTGCGGCAGCGTCGCAGTCAGCGCGCCCGCACGCGCAGGCCAGCCGCTCAGCACCATGGCCGATGGCGCCCAAGGCATCAGAGCGGCGTTGTTCGGCGGTGCGCGGGTCGTGGGCGCAGACCGCGGCGGCCATGGCGTCTAGGCGGGCATCGAGGGCGTCGGCGTAGGTGGCCACCAGTGTGCCGTCGATGGTGGCGGCGCCTGATCCGTCGGCGGGGTTGTGGATGTCGATGTGGCGTCCGCGCGCGGCGTATTCGGTGCGCCGCACGGCGGCGGGGTCGTAGCGGTCCACGCAGGTGTCGATGGCGGTGTGCAGTTTCTCGGTGGACAGGGTGGCCCATCCGCAGAGTTGGGTGGCCAGCTCGGTGTCGAGTTTTCTCAGCGCGCCCGCATCGCGCACCAGGCGGCTGCGGTGGGCCACTGCGGCCACGGTGCGGTAGGTGAGGGCCCCGGTGGCAAACACCCCAGCGACCTGGGGTAGGCGCCGGCGTAGGTCGTCGGCGAGCAGTAGTTGGTGAGAGGCCACCCCCAGGGAGACGCCTTGGGCGGCGGCGACCTCGGCGGCGGCGATGGTCCAGTTGTCGATGCACCACTGTTCGCGGTCGACGGCCCCGGCTTCGGCGATCAAACGTTCCAGGACGTCGGCGGCCGCGGCCAGTCGGCGCGCGCAGGCGGCGTTTTCCACCCGCGCCCACGCCCCGATCGCACCCGCACCCCGGGCGCCTTCGGCGGCGGCCACCAATCCCTCGAACATGTGATCGAATCTATCGACCCAGCCGTCGCGCAACCAGCGGCTACGCGCATCTGGGGATGAACCCCAACTTGGGGATAACCCGCGTGCGGGCGGATGCCCAGAGTTGGGGATACCTGGTTCACGCGACGGGGGCCAACAAGGTCGGCTGGAACGCGGAGGGCTGGGCACGCACGCACGGCGTGGGGGTAATGACCACTCGATCATGCGAGGGGGCTGGGCAGCGGCTTAACACATGGCCTAGATTTTGTTGCATGACTGCCTACGACGTCGGAGTGCTGATCCTGCGCGTGGTTCTGGGCCTGACCATGGCCGCCCACGGCTACAACAAGTTCTTCGGACCGGGAGGCCTCAGCGGCACTGCCGGGTGGTTCGACAGCATGGGGATGAAGCCGGGCAAGTTCCACGCCCGAGTCGCCGCGACGACCGAGATGGCGGCCGGCATCGGTCTCGCGCTCGGCCTGCTCACCCCGATACCGGCCGCGGGCTTCGTGGCGCTCATGCTCGTCGCCGCGTGGACCGTGCACCGGGCCAACGGCTTCTTCATCGTCAAGGAAGGTTGGGAGTACAACCTCGTGCTCGCCGCCGCCGCCGTCGGCATCGCGACGATCGGCGCGGGCAAGCTCAGCCTCGACCACCTGCTGTTCAGCTCGACGAGCTTCTACGACCTGCTGCACGGGTGGTGGGGTCTGGTCATCTCGCTGGGTCTCGGCCTGCTCGGCGGGATCGGTCAGCTGGCGATCTTCTACCGGCCGCCCGCCAAGACCGACGCCTGACGACAGCCCGGCGCAATACCGCACCTACATAGCTAGAACACGTTCTAGTCTGTGTTCCCATGGGGTTCTTGAAACAGGACGCGCCTGTCGTCGATTACGAGGAGTGGAGTAAGGGCAGCCGCGCCGAGAAGATCGTGCCCATGGCCCGGCACTGGGCCGAGGTGGGATTCGGGACGCCGGTGGTCCTGCACCTGTTCTACGTCGTCAAGATCCTGCTCTACATCCTCGGCGCATGGCTGATCGCGATCAGCACCACGGGGATCGATGGGTTCACCAACGTCGCCTCCTGGTACAACGAGCCGATCGTGTTCGAGAAGGTCGTGCTGTACACGATGCTGTTCGAGGTCGTCGGCCTCGGCTGCGGCTTCGGACCACTCAACAACCGCTTCTTCCCACCGATGGGCTCGATCCTGTACTGGTTGCGGCCGAACACGATTCGGCTGCCTCCGTGGCCGACCCGGATCCCGTTGACCAAAGGCGACAACCGCACACCGTTCGACGCGTTGCTCTATGCCGCCCTACTGGTGCTGCTCGTCGTGGCGCTGTTCTCCGACGGGACCGGACCGATACCC
Source organism: Mycobacterium sp. 852002-51152_SCH6134967 (assembly GCF_001667105.1). Taxonomy (NCBI): domain Bacteria; kingdom Bacillati; phylum Actinomycetota; class Actinomycetes; order Mycobacteriales; family Mycobacteriaceae; genus Mycobacterium; species Mycobacterium sp. 852002-51152_SCH6134967. Next base: position 78,962 of record NZ_LZIK01000062.1, read on the forward strand.
GAACTGGGGACGACGGTCGGCGTGTTGCCGGTGTGGCAGATCGCTGCCATCCTCGGCGTTCTGGCCGTGCTGGGCCTGCGCGACAAGGTGATCTTCCTGGCTGCCCGCGGCGAGGTGTACGCCTCGCTCGCGGTCTGCTTCCTGTTCGCCGGGCCCGACATCATCATCGCCGCCAAACTGGTCTGCCTGACGATCTGGCTCGGCGCAGCGACGTCGAAGCTCAACAAACACTTCCCGTTCGTCATCTCCACGATGATGAGCAACAACCCGGTGTTCCGGCCCAAGTGGATCAAACGTAAGTTCTTCGAACGCTTTCCGGACGATCTGCGACCCGGGCGCGCATCACGGTGGCTGGCGCATTTCAGCACGGCGATCGAAGGCCTCGTCCCGCTGGTGCTGTTCTTCTCCATCGGGGGCTGGCCGACCTACATCGCCGCGTTCGTGATGCTGGTCTTCCACTTCGGCATCCTGTCCTCGATTCCGATGGGCGTGCCGCTGGAGTGGAACGTCTTCATGATGTTCGCGGTCCTGGCGCTCTTCGTGGGACATCCGGGCATCGGCCTCGGCGACCTGCAGAGTCCATGGCCGATCGTCTTGTTCGCCGTCGTCGCGGGCACAGTGATTCTCGGAAACCTGTTCCCGCGCAAGGTGTCCTTCCTGCCGGGCATGCGCTACTACGCGGGCAACTGGGACACCGGGCTGTGGTGTGTGAAACCGTCAGCCTCGGCGAAGATCGAGGAGAACGTCGTCTCGATCGCGAGCATGCCGCAGGCGCAGATGGAGCGGTACTACGGCAGCCCCGAGACCGCCCAGATGTATCTCTACATGGGATACGCCTTCCGCGCGTTCAACTCTCACGGTCGCGCTATGTTCACCCTCGCCCACCGGGCGATGGCCGGGCACAACGAGGACGACTATGTGCTGACCGACGGTGAGCGCATCTGCAGCACCGCGATCGGCTGGAACTTCGGCGACGGCCATATGCACAACGAACAACTCATCGAGGCCCTGCAGAAGCGCTGCAATTTCGAGCCGGGAGAAATCATCGTCGTGCTGATCGACGGGCAGCCGATCCATCGGCAGACCCAGCAGTATCGGTTGGTCGACGCCGCGACAGGGGAATTCGAGCGGGGCTACATCCGCGTCGCCGACATGGTGACACGCCAGCCGTGGGACGACACGGTGCCGGTCCACGTCACGTGGCAGAAGGACAGCGCCGACGCTCCCTAGCCCATGACGTCGCGGACCTGGACATCCTCGAGTCCCTGCAAGAGCAGTTCCCGCGCGGTGTCGAGGTGCTTGCGCCAATGCGCTTCAGCGGCCGCGCCGTCGCCGGACCTCAACAGCTGCATCAACTTCCGGTACGAACGCATCAACTTGTCGAAGTCGGCACGGGAGACCGGCCGACGTTCCTTGAACAGGAATGCGTTGTGGCGCACCGTGATCTCGTGCAGCATGCCGGCGATGATGGACAGGGTCGCGTTGCCCGACAACTCGACGACGCGCCTGTGGAAGTCGCCCGTCGTCTCGGCCAGGGTGTCGTTCTGCCAGCCGGAGGGCACGTGCTCTTCGAGCAGGCCGTCGAGCTCGTCGAACGCCTCGGCCGAACCGGACTCGGCCAGAAGCCGCACCGCCATCGGTTCGATTCCGGCGCGCGCCGTCATCAGGTCGGCGATCGTCACGCCGGACAACTCGAGCAGCAAGCCGGCGGGGCGGGCGACGATCTCGGGGCCGGGCACGCGAACGCGGGCGCCGGTGCGCGACCCGCGCCGCACCTCGACGAGGCGTTCGGACTCCAGGACCCGGACGGCCTCCCGCAAGGTCGGCCGGCTCACCCCGAAGTGGGCCATCAGCTCCGCTTCGTTGGGGAGGAAGTCGCCGTCCTTGAGTTGGCCGTCGACCACCATGCGGCGCAGCGTTCCGGCGACGAGTTCGGCGGTCTTCGGTGACCGCACCGTCGTTCCGGCGCCGACGCCGTCCGGGCCGATCATCGGCGCCAGCGGTGTACTTCGAGCCACTCCCACTCCCACGTTGCGGCTGACCGAGCGGCCAGCTGTACAACTCAGTAAACCATGTGTAGTGGATACTTCGAGCAATGCGACTCGCGGCGGCGCCGTCACGGTCGCGGCCGGGACGGATGTGAACCTTATCCCGAATGACCAGGCAGGCCGAACCTTCTCGACGTCCGCGCACTCGCAGAATTGCCCCGTCGGCCATCTGCCCCCACCATGCCCACCAACCAGTAGGTTGACCTAGTAAACCTTGTTCGTTTACGTTCGGGGGTGGACCCCTGCGTGTGTGGGTCAATCACCGAACTTCGAAGGAGAAGCGTCATGGCTGAAGCCGTCATCGTCGAGGCAGTACGGTCGCCCGTCGGCAAGCGCAACGGCGGGCTGTCGGGGGTTCACCCCGGTGACCTGTCGGCCCAGGTGCTCAACGGCCTCGTCGAGCGCGCCGGCGTGGATCCCGCCCTGGTCGACGACGTGATCTGGGGATGTGTCATGCAGGCAGGCGAGCAGGCGCTCGACATCGCCCGCACCGCCGTGCTGGCGGCCGGCTGGCCCGAGACCGTGCCCGGTGTGACCGTCGACCGCCAGTGCGGTTCGAGCCAGCAGTCGGTGCACTTCGCAGCCGCGGGCGTGGTCGCCGGTCACTACGACGTCGTCGTCGCCGGTGGCGTCGAGGTGATGTCGCGTGTTCCGATGGGCTCGTCGCTGGCCAACGGCGGTCATCCCTACCCCGAGGCGTTCCGCAACCGCTACAGCCAGACCCCGAACCAGGGCATCGGCGCCGAGATGATCGCCGAGCAGTGGGGCTTCGACCGCACCACGCTCGACCAGTTCTCTCTCGACTCGCACGAGAAGGCTGCCGCTGCCCAGGATTCCGGTGCGTTCGACGACCAGATCGTCGGCATCAAGGCCAAGGACGAGGACGGCAATGAGAGCGTCGTGCTCAAGGACGAGGGCATCCGCCGCGGCACGCCGATCGAGAAGATGGCTCAGTTGAAGCCGGCGTTCAAGGAGGACGGCGTCATCCACGCCGGCAACTCCAGCCAGATCTCCGACGGTTCGGCGGCGCTGCTGTTCATGAGTGCGGAGAAGGCGAAGTCGTTGGGCCTCAAGCCGATCGCCAAGGTGCACACCGCGGTGCTGGCCGGATCCGATCCGGTCATCATGCTGACCGCGCCGATCCCTGCCACTCAGAAGGCGCTGAAGAAGTCGGGCCTGCAGCTGTCGGACATCGGTGTGTTCGAGGTCAACGAGGCGTTCGCGCCCGTGCCGATGGCGTGGTTGAAGGACATCGGCGCCGACGAGAAGAAGCTCAACCCCAACGGCGGTGCGATCGCGCTCGGCCACCCGCTGGGCGGCTCCGGTGCGCGCATCATGACCACGATGCTCTACCACATGCGGGACAACGGTATTCAGTACGGTCTGCAGACCATGTGCGAGGGTGGCGGGCAGGCCAACGCCACCATCCTCGAGCTGCTGTGACGGAAGCTGTGACGGCACCCGCGGCGCTGACCGAGCGCCGCGGGAACGTCATGCTCATCACGATCAATCGGCCCGAGGCGCGCAACGCCGTCAACAGCGCGGTCAGCACAGCGGTCGGCGATGCGCTGCAGCAGGCGCAGGACGACCCCGAGGTGCGCGCGGTGGTGATCACCGGTGCCGGGGAATCCTTCTGTGCCGGAGCCGATCTCAAGGCCATCTCACGGCGGGAGAACCTGTTCCACCCGGAACACGCCGAGTGGGGCTTTGCCGGTTACGTGCGGCACTACATCGACAAGCCGACCATCGCCGCGGTCAACGGCACTGCGCTGGGCGGAGGCACCGAACTCGCGCTCGCCAGCGATCTGGTGATCGCCGAAGAGCGCGCCAAATTCGGTCTGCCCGAAGTCAAGCGGGGCCTCATCGCCGCCGCGGGCGGGGTGTTCCGCATCGTCGACCACCTGCCGCGCAAGGTCGCGATGGAGCTGCTGTTCACGGGTGAGCCGATGTCGTCGGCCGATGCCCTGAAGTGGGGTCTGATCAACCGGGTGGTCTCCGACGGCACCGCGGTCGAGGCCGCATTCGAGCTCGCCGAACGCATCACCAGCAATGCGCCGCTTGCGGTTTGGGCGAGCAAGCGGGTCGCGATGGGTGTCGACGACGGCGTCATCGCCGGTGACGAGGGCGGATGGTCGAGGACCATGCGTGAGATCTCGACGGTGCTCCGCTCAGAGGACGCCAAAGAAGGACCGCTGGCATTCGCCGAGAAGCGCCAGCCTGTTTGGAAGGCCAAGTAAGCACGCTGACGAGCGCTTGCGCGAGGAAGAGAAAGCATATGAAGAGAACGATTTACGACGCCGAACACGAGGCGTTCCGCGAGACCGTCAGGGAGTACATCGAGCGCGAGCTCGTACCCAACCAGGAGAAGTGGGAGACCGAGCGCATCGTCGACCGGTCGGCGTACACCGCGGCAGGCAAGTACGGCCTCATCGGGTTCAACATGCCCGAGGAATACGGCGGCGGCGGCTCAGATGACTTCCGGTTCAACGCGATCATCGATGAGGAGACCGCTAGGTCCGGCGTGCATGGACCGGCGTTGAGCCTGCACAACGACGTCGTGGGCCCGTATTTCAAGGAGCTGGCCAACGACGAGCAGAAGAAGCGCTGGTTGCCGGGCATCACCAGCGGTGAGCTGATCATCGCGATCGCGATGACCGAGCCGGGCGCCGGTAGCGATCTGGCCGGTATCCGCACCTCCGCGGTGCGCGACGGTGACGATTGGATCATCAACGGCTCCAAGACATTCATCTCGTCGGGCATCAATTGCGACCTGTGTGTGGTCGTCGCGCGCACCGATCCCGAGGCCGGCCACAAGGGCTTCTCGTTGTTCGTGGTGGAGCGCGACATGGAGGGCTTCACCAGGGGCCGCAAGCTCGACAAGATGGGCCTGCACAGCCAGGACACCTCCGAGCTGCACTTCGAGAACGTGCGGGTGCCCAACGCCAACCTGCTTGGCAAGGAGGGTCGCGGCTTCTACCACCTGATGACCAACCTGCCCTCAGAGCGGTTGGGCATCGCGATCTCGGCCATCGCCGGAGCCCGCGGGGTCTTCGACGAGACGCTGCAATACGCCAAGGACCGCAAGGCATTCGGCCAGCCGATCGGCAGCTTCCAGCACAATCGCTTCCTACTCGCCGAGATGGAGACCGAGCTGGAGGTCACCGAAAACTACATCGACCGCTGCCTACAGGGTGTGGTCGACGGTGAGCTGACCGCGGTCGAGGCGGCCAAGGCCAAGTGGTGGGCCACCGAGGTGGCAAAGAAGGTCGTCGACCAGTGCGTACAGCTGCACGGCGGATACGGCTACATGATGGAGTACCGCGTCGCGCGCGCTTACGTCGACGGGCGGATCCAGACGATCTTCGGTGGCACCACCGAGATCATGAAGGAGATCATCGGCCGCGACTTGGGTGTCTAGCCGGCCCGCCGGCGTGGCGTCTAGTCCGGCTCGCCGGCGTGGCGTCTAGCCGGCTCTAGCGCCGCCCCCAACGCCAAAGCCCCCGAAACAACGGAGTTTCGGGGGCTTTCGCGTGTGCGGGCGAGATCAGCCGATCGGAGCGTCGCCTGCTGGCATCGGCTCCACCGGCGGGGCCGGCTCGGTGGTCTCGGTCGTCGTCGTGGTGGTCGTCGTCTCGCTGGTCGACGTCGCGGACGGCGTCACGGCCGCCGGCGCGTTGGCCGGATCGAGCACCGCGTCGATCAAGTAGATCCGGGCGTTCGCCGCCTGAATGCCACCGCAGACCACCTTGGCGGTTTCGTTGATCGTCACGTCGGCGTTCTCACCGGTCACCTTGATCTCGGCACCCTGCTGGGTGGGCCGCTGACCCTTGACGTCCTTGGGTCCGAGCAACCCGAGGAACACGTGGTAGTAGTCGAAGTCCGTCAGCGCGGCGGGGTCGGCCTTCAACGCGTCCAACTGCGCGGGCGGAAGCGCGGCGAACGCCTCGTTCGTCGGCACGAAGACCACGTACGGGCCGTTCTCCAGCACGGGCACCACGTTCACGGCGGGATTGAACCCACCCGAGATCGCGGAGTAGAAGGTGCTGGCCTCCGGGATGGCTTGCAGCGCCTGGCCCACGGGCAGGTTGTTCAGCGCCTTCCAGTCGGGCACCGCCTCCTTGAAGGCGTCACAGCCCTTCCCCTCGGGATTCGGGATCTCGACCACCGCAGTCGTGGTCGGCTCGGCCGGTTGCTCGGGTGCGGGCGCGGGCGGATCGGCGTATGCGGTCACGGCCAGCGGCACCGAAAAGGCGATCGCGGCGATCCCGGCAGTGGCACCAAGGGCTTTGCTGGTGCGAGTCTTCACTTACGGCTCCTCAGCTAGACAGGTCGAAAGGCATGTTAGAGGCAGTGCTGCGTGCCTGCCAAAGTCGCCACCTCGCCAAACACCTGCTGTGGCCCATCTGACCTGGGCTTTGTCAATCTGCCCACATAGTGCCCCGAACGGCGGTGAAAGGCCGATGCATACGATGAGCCGCATGCCTGAGCCGCTGATCGTTCCCATCCGTGGTCGCACGCCGTCGCTGCATGCCGAGGCGTGGGCGGCGCCCAACGCGAGCCTGATCGGTGACGTGACGCTCGCGGCGCGGGCCAGCGTCTGGTACGGCGCCACGTTGCGGGCCGAGGCTGAGCCCATCGAGGTCGGCTTCGGGACAAACATCCAGGACGGGGTGACGGTCCACGTCGACCCGGAGTTCCCGGTCTGCATCGGCGAAGAGGTCAGCGTCGGCCACAACGCCGTACTGCACGGCTGTGTCATCGAGGACGGGGCGCTCATCGGCATGGGGGCGGTCATCCTCAACGGCGCGACGGTGGGACAGGGCGCGTTGATTGCCGCGGGTGCGGTCGTGCCGCAGGGTTTCGTGGTGCCGCCGCGGACTCTCGTCGCCGGGGTTCCGGGCAAGGTGCGAAGGGACCTCAGTGACGCAGAGGTCAATCACAACCGATACAACGCGCAGGTGTACCAGCATCTGATCGATCTGCACCGAGACGCGAAGGCCTAGATCCTCCCGGGATTCCCCCGGCTCCGATCCGGGTACAGGCCCTACCGTGAAACGTGTTCGCACTCTGGTGACCGGCGCGACCGGTTACGTCGGCTCCCGGCTCGTCAACGAACTGCTCGCCGAGGGCCACGAGGTGGTCGCGGCCAGCCGAAATCCCGACCGGCTGGCCGAGTTCGGGTGGCAGGACCGCGTCGACGCCGTCGCGTTGGACGCCCACGACGAAGCCTCGGCGCGGTCGGCGTTCGCCGACGCCGGCCCGATCGACGTCGTCTACTACCTCGTACACGGCATCGGGCAGCCCGATTTCCGCGAGGCCGACAACCGCGCGGCGACCAACGTGGCGAGGGCCGCCAAGGACGCCGGGGTGCGTCGCATCGTGTACCTCGGCGGGTTCGTGCCCGACGGTGACGAGCTGTCCGAACACCTCGCGAGCCGCGCCGAAGTCGCCGAGGCGTTGCACGTCGACGGCGGACCGGACGTGGTGTGGCTCGGTGCGGCCATCATCATCGGCGCGGGGTCGACGTCGTTCGAGATGCTGCGCTACGTGGGTGATCGGTTCCTGGTCATCCCGATGCCGTCGTGGTCGGTGAACCCGATCGACCCGATCTCGATCTGCGATGTGCTGCACTACCTCGTCGCCGCCGCCGACAGCGAGCGTGTGCCCGCCGGCGCGTACGACATCACCGGCCCGGAAACCACGTCGTATGCCGACCTGCTGCGCACGTATGCGCGAATCGCCGGAAAGTGGCGGGCCGAGCTGCCGGTCAACGGCGTCGACACCGGTCTCGTCTCGTGGGTGACGGGGGTGGTGCTGCCGGTGCCGGGCGGACTCGCCGCCGACCTGGTGCAGTCGCTGGACCATCCGATGACGGCTTCTGACACCCGGCTGCGCGAGTTCGTGCCGGACCCGCCTGCCGGGCTGATCGGCGTCGAGGAGGCGATCACGCGGGCGCTGGCGAGCCGTCGGCGTCGACCCGTCGACGAGCTCACCGACCCACACCACCTCGCCGACACCGACCCCGGCTGGGCGGGTGGGGACACACTTCGTCTGCAACAGGTGGCCGGTGCGGTCACACCGTCCGTCGTCCGGCCCGCGCTCGGGCTCATCGGCGGGGTGCCCGGACCCGTCGCCGGGGCGGTGCGCACGGGGGTGGACACGCTGCTGCATTTCGTGCCTAAGGTCGATCTGACGTGACGGAGGAGACGCAGACGCGCCCCGGCCTGCTTCTGGAGATCCGCGAGATCGTCAGCGCGTGCCCCGTTCCGCATCACGAACCACCCAGCGTCATACGGCGCAGGCGCATCGTCGTCGCGGTCGTGCTCGTCATCGGCGCCGCCCTGCTCGGCTATTCGCTGACCCGCCCGCCGGGTGACTCGTCGTTCTACTGGCTGACGTTGGCCCTGGCCGGGGTGTGGGCGCTGGGCGCTTTCCTGTCCGGCCCGCTGCACATGGGATGCATCCGCTTCCGCGGCCGCAATCAACGGCCCGTGATCACCGGCACCGCAGTGGGTTTGGCGCTGGGCGCGGTGTTCGTCATCGGCGGCCTGATCGCGCGCGAGATCCCCGGTATAAGCGAATACATCACTCGCGTACTGGAATACGCCAACTACGGACCCTTGGTCCTGGTGACGTTCATCACCGTGATCAACGGGCTGGCCGAGGAGATGTTCTTCCGCGGCGCGCTCTACACGGCGTTGGGCACGATGAAGCCGATACTGATCTCGACGATCTTCTACGTCATCGCCACCGCGGCCACCACCGGCAACCCGATGCTCGGCTTCGCCGCGATCATCCTGGGCACGATCTGCGCGTTCGAGCGCCGGATGACCGGCGGCATACTCGCACCGATGCTGACCCACTTCTTCTGGGGTCTGGTCATGGTGCTCGCGCTGCCGCCGATCTTCGGCGTCTGAATCAGCGCAGCGGGTGGGCCAGCTCGTCGCGACGCATCCCGGCCGCCCACACCGCGACCGCGGCGACCAGCACGGGAACGGTACCCGCGACGAGGAAAATCGTCTGTGTCGAAACGACTTTCGACAGCGGTCCGACGATCGCGAACGACACCGGCATGAACGCCAGCGAGACGAAGAAGTCCAGGCTCGACACGCGGCCCAGCATCGCCGTCGGCACTCGTCGCTGCAGCAGGGTGCCCCAGATGACCATTCCGGTGCCGTCGGTGAACCCGATGACGAAGGTCGCGACCGCCATCACCATGAACGACGAGGTGAAGCCGAACACGATCAGCGGGATGGCGCCGAGACCCCACATCGCCATCATCACCGACAGATACCGGCGCGGCATACGGCCCGACGACACGGTGAGTGCCCCGAGCGCGCTGCCGAGCCCGAAGAACGCCAGGATGAATCCGTACATCCGCGCGCCGTCGGCGAAGCGGTCCTTGGCGATGAACGGCAGCAGCACCTCGATCGGTCCCAGGACGACCAGCACGAAGATGCTCGCGAACAGCAGCGTCCACAACAGCCACGGTGTGCCGAGAACGAACACGAAGCCATCGCGAAGATCGCGCAGCACATGTGTGTGCTCCTGTGGCGCAGGTGGTTTCAGTGCCGGCCGGGTCGCGATGAGCAACACCAGGCCGACGGCGAACAGGGCGGCCACCGCCACCGCGCCCAGTGCGGGGAACGTCGCGCCGACGATCACGCCGGCGGCGGCCGGGCCGATCGCGCGCTGGAACACCGGGCGCACCACACCCTCCACACCGTTGGCCGCGAGCAGCTGCTCGGGCGGCAGGATGCGCGGAAGGATCGCACTGTAGGCGGGGAAGAAGAAGGCCGCTGCTGTGCCGAGGGCCGCCGCGCCCACCGCCAGGTGCCAGATCTGCAGTGCGCCAAGCATCCCCAGCACCGCGACGGCGGTCGAGGCGAGTACGTTGACTGTCTCGACCGCGATGATGATCGCGCGTTGAGGGAATCGGTCCGCGGCGATCCCGCCTACCAACACGAACGCGACGAGCGCGCCGCCGAAACAGGTCGTCACGATCGACAGCGATACAGGGTCGTTGTTCAGGTCGATGACCTGCATGGCCAGTACCACCGCGAACATGCCGTCGGCGAAGATCGACAAGGTCACCGCGGCGATCAGCAGGCGGTACTCGCGGTTGCGGAACGGTGCGAGTACGCGCCAACCACCGGTGTTGCGCACCGGCTGTTGGATCTCGAATTGCGTACTCACCTGTCGATGGTTGCCGACGCGTAGGCGCCGAGTCCACCGATTTTCTTCGTGCGAGCGACCGCTTTTGTACGCCCGAACGCCGCGTGTCGCGGTGCAGACACGGTCGGTCGCGGCAGTAGAAGGTTAGAAGTCGGAGAAGTTGGCCTTGCGGCGCTGCTGAAACGCCGTGATGCCCTCGATGAAGTCCGGCGAGGTCAGCAGCGTCAACTGACCTTCGCGTTCCCGTCCTAGCGCGGGCTCGAACTCGGTGAGCGTTGCCGCGTTGATCGCGTGCTTGGTCTTGCGCAGCGCCACCGCCGGTCCCGACTTCAACGAGGTGAGCACCTTGTCGACCTGGGCGTCGAACTCATCGGCCGGATAGACCGCGGCCGCCAGACCCCACTCGAATGCCTCACGCGCCGAGACCTTTTCGGCAAGCAGCGCCATCCGGGCCGCACGGGTGCGCCCCACCGCCGCGGCCACCAGCGCCGAGGCCCCGCCGTCGGGCATCAGTCCGATCTTGGTGAACGCCAGCATGAAATACGCATTGTCCGAAGCCAATACGACGTCGGAGGCCAGTGCCAGCGAGACGCCGACACCTGCCGCCGCACCGTGCACCGCCGCGACAACGGGTTGGGGCAGGTTGACGATCGCGCGGACCGCGTCGTTGGCGGCGTCGAGCACCGAGGCCGGCCCGTCGACCTCCTTCTGCGCCTGGTCGTCGTCTCCGATGCCGGCGCCTGAGCAGAAGCCACGGCCCGCACCGCCGAGCCGCACCACCTTGACCCGCCGATCGGTGGCAGCCGTCTGGAGGGTTTCGGCGATACCGGCCAGCATCGCCCGGTTCAGCGAGTTGAGGCTGTCGGGCCGATTCAGCGTCACCGAAAGCACACCGTCGGCGAGGTCGACCCTCAGAGCGTCGATACCGGTGTATGTGGGAGCGCCCGAATCGAGGGTTGTCATGCACTGCACCCTAGAACCGGACGACTTGGTTATACAAGTAAGCTATGTCGGCGATCCGGAAGCGAATGTCCAACGAAGGGCGGTAAGCATGGCGGGACCTCTGCAGGGGCTGCGGGTGATCGAACTCGCGAGCATCGGACCCGGCCCGCACGCGGCGATGATCCTCGGTGACCTGGGCGCTGACGTCGTCCGGATCGAACGGCCGGGCAAGCTCGGGGGAGTGCCCACCAGCAAGCGCGAGGCTACGCTGCGCAACCGTCGCTCGGTGGCCGCCGACCTCAAGAGCGACGAGGGTCGCGAACTGGTTTTGCGGCTCGTCGCGAAGGCCGACGTGCTGATCGAGGGCCTGCGCCCCGGTGTCACCGAACGGCTCGGTCTCGGCCCGGAGGAGTGCGCGAAGGTCAACGAACGGCTGATCTACGGGCGCATGACCGGCTGGGGTCAGACCGGCCCGCGCCGCCTACAGGCCGGCCACGACATCAACTACATCTCGCTCAACGGTGTGCTGCACTCGATCGGGCGCGCGGGCGAACGGCCGGTGCCGCCGCTGAACCTCACCGGCGACTTCGGTGGCGGCTCGATGTTCCTGCTCGTCGGCATCCTGTCCGCGCTGTTCGAACGGCAGAACTCGGGCAAGGGTCAGGTGGTCGACGCCGCGATGATCGACGGGTCGAGCGTGCTGTCGCAGATGATCTGGGGCTTCCTGCAGGACGGGCTGTGGACCGATCAGCGCGGGGTCAACATCCTCGACGGTGGTGCGCCCTATTACGACACCTACACCTGCGCCGACGGCCGCTACATCGCGGTCGGGTGCATCGAACCGCAGTTCTACGCCGCGTTCCTCAAGGGCCTCGGCCTGGAGGACGCCGACCTTCCCGACCAGAACGACGCGGGCCGCTGGCCGGAGCTGCGCGCGAAGCTGACCGAGGTCATCGGCAGCAAGGACCGCGATCACTGGGCCGAGGTCTTCGCAGGCAGCGACGCCTGCGTGACGCCCGTGCTGTCGTTCAGCGAGGTCGAGTCCGAACCGCATATCACCGAGCGCAACACCTTCTATCGCGACGGTGAGCACCTGCAACCGATGCCCGCGCCGCGGTTCTCCCGCAGCACGCCGTCGGCACCCACGCCGCCCGGCCAACCCGGAGCCGACACCGAAGCCGTCTTACGAGACTGGGCATAGAGAAAGGAACACCCTCAAAGTGGAGATCAAGGACGCCGTAGCCGTCGTCACCGGTGGCGCATCGGGCCTCGGCCTGGCCACCACCAAGCGCCTGCTCGACAGGGGCGCATCGGTGGTCGTCATAGACCTCAAGGGCGAAGAGGCGGTCAAGGAGCTCGGTGATCGTGCCCAGTTCGTCGAGACCAACGTGACCGATCCCGACGCCGTCAGCGCGGCGCTGGACGCGGCCGAGAAGATGGGCCCGCTGCGCATCAACGTCAACTGCGCGGGCATCGGCAACGCGATCAAGACGCTGAGCAAGGACGGGCCGTTCCCGCTCGACGGCTTCAAGAAGGTCATCGAGGTCAACCTGATCGGCACGTTCAACGTGCTGCGGTTGGCGGCGGAGAGAATCGCCAAGACCGAGCCCATCAACGGTGAGCGCGGCGTCATCATCAACACCGCGTCCGTCGCGGCGTTCGAGGGCCAGATCGGTCAGGCCGCCTACTCCGCGTCCAAGGGCGGCGTGGTCGGGATGACGCTGCCGATCGCGCGTGACCTGTCGCGCGAGTTCATTCGCGTCGTCACGATCGCACCGGGTCTGTTCAAGACCCCGCTGCTGGGTTCGTTGCCGGAGGAGGCGCAGCAGTCCCTCGGCAAGCAGGTGCCGCATCCGGCGCGCCTCGGCGATCCCGACGAGTACGGCGCGCTGGCCGTGCACATCGTCGAGAACCCGATGCTCAACGGTGAAGTGATCCGCTTGGACGGCGCGATCCGGATGGCTCCGCGATGAGCGCTTGCGCGAAGAGAAGAGAGCAGCGATGAGCATCAGGACGAAGTTCACCGAGACGTTCGGAATCGAGCATCCCATCGTGCAGGGTGGGATGCAGTGGGTCGGCCGCGCGGAACTCGTTGCGGCCGTCGCGAATGCGGGTGCGCTCGGTTTTATCACTGCGCTGACCCAGCCGACGCCTGCCGATCTGGCCAAGGAGATCGCCAAGTGCCGCGAGCTGACCGACAAGCCGTTCGGGGTCAACCTGACGATCCTGCCGACGATCAACCCGCCGCCGTATGACGAGTACCGCCAGGTGATCGTCGACTCGGGCATCAAGATCGTTGAGACCGCGGGTTCGAACCCGGCGCCGCATCTGCCGATGTTTCACGAGAACGGGATCAAGGTGCTGCACAAGTGCACCTCGGTGCGGCATGCGGTCAAGGCGCAGAGCCTCGGCGTCGACGGCATCAGTATCGACGGATTCGAGTGTGCGGGCCATCCCGGCGAGGACGACATCCCGGGGCTGGTGCTGATCCCGGCGGCGTCGACCAAGATCGACATCCCGATGATCGCCTCCGGCGGATTCGCCGATGCCCGTGGCCTGGTGGCCGCGCTGGCGCTGGGCGCCGACGGCATCAACATGGGATCGCGGTTCATGTGCACCGTCGAATCGGCGATCCACCAGAACGTCAAGGAAGCGATCGTCGCGGGCACCGAGCTCGACACGGAGCTGATCTTCCGGCCGCTGCGCAACACCGCCCGCGTGGCCAGCAACGCGGTGTCGCGTGAGGTCGTGGAGATCCTCAACCGCGGCGGTCAGTTCGAGGACGTCAAGGACCTGGTCGCCGGTTCGCGCGGGGTGAAGGTCTACGAGGTCGGCGATCTGGACGCAGGCATCTGGAGCGTGGGCACCGCGATGGGGCTGATCAACGACATCCCGACCTGTGGGGATCTGGTCGCGCGCATCGTCGAGGAGGCCGAGGAGATCATCAGCGGCCGGCTCAGCGACATGATCGCCGACGACGAAGAAGAGAACGTGGCTTAAGAACGGGGATCGAATTCAGCGGGGCGGGTTCAACAAGGAAGCATCACAGAACCGGCTCTGGCCCTCGAGGCCCAACCGTCGGAGCGAATGCGCGACCCCTCGGCGCGCGTTCGGTCAGACGGCGGTGCGCAGGGTGTGCTCGTCGTCGAGCTGCTCCGAGGTATCGCCTTCTACCAGGACGTCGCCGTGGTAGAGCGCCTCGAAGTCGACCTTGATGACATCGGCACTGGTGTCGTCGATCCACATGTACTCGACAGTAGGGGTCACCCTTAAGGAATCTTTGAGTCACGATTCGGAATACTGTGGCAATTCTTACCGCCAAGTAGGGTCGCGGGCTACTCACCAGTAGCGATTTGCTGGCACGCTAGGCCCCGGCCGTGAAGTGGATGGGGTTGGTGCCCAGCAGCGCCACCCAGGTCAGGATCGCGGCTGCGAATGCCACGACCAGCAGACCCACGGCTACGCGCCGACCCCACGACACGCGGCCCCACACCTTGGCGTCGACCGAGTACGCGCCCGCCCCGAGGAACAACAGTGCAGCGGCGCCAACCCCGATCAGGAACGGCACGTTGAACGGTTCGGACCAGAAAGCCGACTGCGACACGTTGACGGCCCAGGCATCGACCATCGCCGCGATCACCGCGCACGCAGCCAACGGCGTCAGCACACCGAAGATGAGTCCCAGGCCGCCGAGCGTCTCGGCCGCGGTGACCATGAACGCGGCTAACCCCGGCAACCGCCACCCGGCGGACTCCATGAAACCGACCGTGGTGCCGAAGTCGAAGGCCTTGATGAGGCCGGCCTGAAGGATGGCCGCGCCGACACCGATTCTCAGGATGAGCAGGCCGATGTCCATCGCAGTGTCGCGCGTGGTGGTGGCGGTGGTCGCCGCGTCTGTCGTTGTCATGTCGATTACGACTACCAGGAACGTCACAACTCATCGCGAAGAATCGCAGTGAACGCGGCGGGTCCGTGATTCGTGTGTCCGAGAGGGGCGTTGCGCTGGTGACTTACCGTTGTTAAGTTACCGACGTTAGTCCAGAGCCGAGAGGACGCCGAGTGCTGCAGCGAATCGCACATCTGGCCATAGCGGCGCCCCGGCGCATCATCGCGATTGCGGTCCTGGTGATGGTCGCGTGCGGGATCTTCGGCATCCCTGTCGCCAAACACCTCTCCGCGGGCGGTTTCCAGGACCCTACGTCGGAGTCGGCGAAGGCCACCCAGCTCTTGGTCGACAAGTTCGGTCAGGGCGACATGGAGCTGATCCTCAGCGTGCATTCCGACGAGGGCGCGCAGAGCCCGACCGCCCGCGCTGTCGGGGAGGAACTCGCCGCTGAACTGCGGGCCGCACCGTCCGTCGTCGGGGTGACCTCGCTGTGGAGCGCACCACCCACCGCCGTGCCTTCGCTGATCAGCGAGGACGGGAAGACCGGGTTGATCGTCGCCGGTATCACAGGCGGTGAGAGCGCCGCGCAGAAGCATGCCAAGGAACTCTCCGAGCGTCTCGTGCACGACCGCGACGGTGTCACCGTGCGCGCCGGCGGCGAGGCCATGATCTACGTGCAGATCAACGGGCAGAGCGAAAGAGACCTCCTGAAGATGGAGGCGATCGCGATCCCGCTGTGCTTCGTGGCGCTGGTCTGGGTGTTCGGCGGCCTGCTCGCCGCCGCGCTGCCGTTGGCCATCGGTGGTCTCGCGATCCTCGGTTCGATGGCGGTGCTGCGCGGCGTCACCTACCTCACCGATGTGTCGATCTTCGCCTTGAACCTCACGGTCGCACTCGGTTTGGCGCTCGCAATCGACTACACGCTGTTGATCATCAGCCGGTATCGCGACGAGCTCGCCGATGGCGTGGAACCCGACTCGGCGTTGGTGCGCACGATGGTGACCGCCGGGCGCACCGTGTTGTTCTCGGCGATGACGGTCGCGCTGTCCATGGTCGCGATGGTGTTGTTCCCGATGTACTTCCTGAAGTCGTTCGCGTACGCGGGAATTGCGGTGGTGACGTTCGCGGCCGTCGCTGCGGTGGTGGTCGCGCCCGCGGCGATCGTCCTGCTCGGCGACCGGTTGGACTCGCTGGATGTGCGGCGGTTCGGTCGACGGCTGTTCGGCAGGCCGGAGCCGGAGCGCAAACCGATCGAGCAGTCGTTCTGGTACCGCTGCACGAAAGTCGTGATGCGCCGGGCGCTTCCGATCGGACTCGCGATCGTCACGCTGCTGCTGGTCCTCGGCGCGCCGTTCCTCAACGCCCGCTGGGGGTTCCCGGACGAGCGGGTGCTGCCTCAGTCCGCGTCGGCGCGCCAGGTCGGCGACGAGCTGCGCAACGACTTCGCCGTCGACTCGGCCCGCAACATCACCGTCGTCATACCGGACACCAAGGGAATCACGCCCGCGATGGTGGACCGTTACGCCGCCGATCTTTCGCGGGTTACCGACGTTTCGTCGGTGTCGGCTCCGGGCGGCACGTTCGTCGACGGTAGTTCGGTCGGGCCGCCGTCGGCCGCGACGGGCGTCAAGGACGGCAGCGCTTTTCTCACGGTCGCCAGTGAAGCGCCGCTGTACAGCGATGCCTCCGAAGCGCAGCTGGACCGGCTGGAGGCCGTGAGCACTCCCGCCGATGTTCCGGTGCTGCTGACCGGCACCGCACAACTGAACCGGGACAGTGCCTCGGCGATCACGTCGCGGCTGCCGCTGGTGCTCGGGGTGATCGGGGCCATCACGTTCGTGCTGCTCTTCCTGCTCACCGGGAGCGTGGTGCTGCCGGTGAAGGCGTTGATACTCAACGTCTTATCGCTGACGGCCGCATTCGGTGCGCTGGTGTGGATCTTCCAGGAAGGCCATCTCGGCGCGCTGGGCACCACGCCGACGGGAACCTTGGTGGCCAACATGCCGGTGTTGTTGTTCTGCATCGCGTTCGGGCTGTCGATGGACTACGAGGTCTTCCTGGTCTCGCGTATCCGCGAGTTCTGGCTGCAGTTGGGCAAGGACCCGGCGATGTCCGCGCGTGCCCGCAACGACGAGAGCGTGGCCCTCGGCCTGGCCAGGACCGGCCGCGTGGTGACCGCGGCGGCGCTGCTGATGTCGATCTCGTTCGCCGCGTTGATCGCCGCGGAGGTGTCGTTCATGCGGATGTTCGGCGTGGGGCTGACGCTGGCGGTGCTGGCCGACGCAACGCTGGTGCGGATGGGACTGGTGCCGGCGTTCATGCATCTGCTCGGCCGGTGGAACTGGTGGGCGCCCAAGCCGCTGGCGAGGCTGCACGAACGGATCGGCTTCAAGGAGTCCGTCGAACCGTCGCCCGCCCCGGGTGAGAGTTCGGTTCAACCGGCGGGTACGCGATGAAACGCCGACGCGCTCCGCGGGGGTCCGGCGAGCAGCTGCGCGACGAAATCCTCGACGCCACCACCGATCTGCTGCTCGAGTCAGGCAACGCGAAAGAGGTGTCGATCAGGTCGGTGGCGCAGCGGGTCGGGGTGACCCCGCCGTCGATCTACCTGCACTTCGCCGACAAGGACGCCCTGCTCGATGCGGTGTGCGCACGGTACTTCGAGAAGCTCGACGAGGAGATGCAAAGTGTGGCGGCAGGACAGCCGTCGACCATCGAGGTGCTGCGTGCCCAAGGGCTGGCGTATGTCCGGTTCGCGATGAAAACCCCTGAGCTGTACCGCATTGCGACGATGGGAGACAGCCGGCCGGGCAGCGATGTGGATATCGCGCTGAACAGCTCGGCATTCGTGCATCTGCGCAGCGCGGTTGAGGGACTGATGGCGGAGGGGACCTATCCACCTGGGGATGCGACCGCGACGGCGCTGGAATTGATGACCGTCGCGCACGGGGTCGCGGCAATGCTGATCTCCAAGCCGTACCTTCCATGGGGGGATGTCGAGGACTTCGCCGACCGGGTCCTGAAGGCCGTATGTCTTGGCCATATCGCCCGGGGCGCGGTAGACCCCGATGCGCCACCACCGGAAACCGTCGCTCAGTTGAAGGGAATGCTCTATGTCGGACACGGTCGATAACCCGTTCTTCGCTCGGTTGTGGACGGTGATGTCCACCCACGAGACCGACGCCATCCGGCAGCTCAGGCGCGAGAACCTCGCCGGCTTGTCGGGACGGGTGCTGGAGGTCGGTGCGGGCACCGGAACGAACTTCGAGTTCTACCCCGACACGGTCAGCGAGGTGGTGGCCGTCGAGCCCGAACGCCGTCTCGCCGAGCAGGCTCAGCGGGCCGCGGTGGGGGCCCGCGTGCCCGTCACCGTCAGTGCCGACACAGTGGAGCACTTCGCCGCCACGGGCAGCGAGCCGTTCGACGCGGTCGTCTGCTCGCTGGTGCTGTGTTCGATCGACGACTCGGATACGGTTCTGCGCCAGCTGCTTTCGTTGCTGCGGCCGGGTGGTGAGCTGCGCTATCTCGAGCACATCGCCAGTGACGGCGGCCGCGGGCGGCTGCAGCGAATCGCCGACGCGACGGTGTGGCCGCGGCTGTTCGGAAACTGCCACACCCACCGCCACACCGAGCAGAGCATCGTGGGCGCGGGTTTCGAGGTCGAGGGTGCCCGGCGGGAATGGACAATGCCGAGGTGGGTGCCGCTGCCCGTCGCCGAGTTCGCGATCGGGCGGGCGGTCAAGCCTGCGTGATGTGTGTGCGCTTCGGAGCGGTGAGGCTAGTTGAGGAGGGCCGGCAGTCGCTGCAGCAGGTTCGGCAGTGCACTGGCCGCCGTTTCGCGCAGTGACGCCGTCGCGGAGTCCGACAGCGGTGTGCGTTCCGGGTTGACCTCGATGACCGGGGTGCCGTTGGCCAGCGCGATCTCGGGTAGGCCCGCCGCGGGATAGACGATCGACGAGGTGCCGACGACGATCACCAGGTCGGCGCCGCTGACCGCCTCAACCGATCGCTGCCATGCGTCCTCGGGCAGCGCCTCGCCGAACCAGACCACGTTGGGCCTGATGAGCCCGCCGCACACACACCGCGGCGGGTCGACGGTCTCCACGGGTTCGGGCATGTCGGGTAGCTCACCGGAATACGTCTCCTGGCAGCGATCGCAGCGGAACTCGAACAGGCTTCCGTGCACGTGGTAAACGTTCTTGCTGCCCGCTCGCTCGTGCAGGTCGTCGACGTTCTGGGTGGCGACGTGCACGTCGGCGTAGTCCTGCCAGGCGGCGACGGCCCGGTGGCCATCGTTGGGCTGCACCGCGCTCATCATGCGGTGGCGCCACAGATACCACGCCCACACCTTCTCCGGGTGTGCCCGCCACCCGTCCGAGCTGGAGATTTCATATGGGTCGACCTTCGCCCACAGTCCGGTTTCGACATCGCGGAACGTCGGCACCCCGCTTTCGGCAGAGATGCCCGCACCGCTGAGGACCGTCACTTGCACATGACCAAACTAGCCGCTGTGGGCGATACTGAGCACGTGGCCGGGTTGGGGGATTGGGTACGCATCGACCAGCGCTCGTCGGGGGCCTTGTTCGACCAGCTCAGAACGCAGATCATCGACGGGGTGCGCGACGGCAGGCTGCCGCCGGGAACGCGGTTGCCGACGGTGCGCGAGCTGGCGGGCCAGCTCGGGCTCGCGGTGAACACCGTGGCGCGGGCTTACCGCGAGTTGGAGGCGGCGGGAATCCTCGAAACCCGCGGCCGCTTCGGCACATTCGTCGCACATGCGGATCCCGTCGACGGAGCGATGGCCACCGCGGCGAACACGTTCGTGTCGGCGGCCAAGACGCTCGGCGTCGGCAGGGACGACGCGCTGCGGTATGTGGAAGCGGCGTTCGGTTGATTTCGGCGAGCTAGCCGAATTCGAGCAGGGTGAAGACCGGTCGCACGGAATCGAACCACGGCAGTCGCTGAGCCCCCCACATCAGCGCGTTGAGCACCTTGCCGCGTCCAGGTGGCAGCGCGATGTCGTGCACCGCGCGGATCCCGGGGATCTCGTTGACGAGGTTGGCGACCTGCGAGGGCGTCATGTGGAACGGCATGGGCGGGACGCGGTAGCTGAACGACGGCCGCAACAGGCCGCGGCTGATCAACCGAGCGAACCACGCCGGTGGCAGCTCGAACAGCATTCGTCCGCCGGGGAAGCGGGCCGCGCACTCGCCGATCAGGCCGAGTGCCTCCTCCGGCTGCAGATACATCAGCAGACCTTCGGCGGTGATGAACACGCCGTGTTCGGTGTCGACCTGGTCCATCCAGCTGTAGTCGAGCGCCGACTGGGCCAGCATGCGCACCCGATCCGATGCGGGCAGCAGGCGTCGGCGCAGTTCGATGACCGGTGGGAGATCCACGGTGAGCCACTGAAATTCGTGTCCCACATCAGCGGCATCGATGCGGTAGAAGCTGGTCTGGAGCCCCTCGGCGAGCGCCACCACCGTCGCGCGAGGATGGTCGCCGAGGTAGCGCCGCGTCTCGCGGTCGAACGCCAGGGCCCGCACCGCCATGTCCTGGCGGCGCGACAGCCCGAATTTGGAGAAGTCGAAGTCGATGGAGTCGGCGAGCTGGATCGCCATCGGGTCATCGATCAGTCGGTCCGGTCGACGGGCCTCCGTGGCCCGCACGTTCAGCGTCATCAGCGCGGTCTCGGAGACACCGGTCAGTATGGTGGCGTCGGCCTTGGCGGACTCGGCGTTCGATTCGGAACTCACCTGCTCGAATGTACCTAGCGCAGGACTTTGTCCAACGTCCGCAGGTTCCTGGTGGTGGTCGACGACTTGTACCGCTTTTTGCCCATGGTCTTGCCGATCGTGGTGTCGAGCGTCGCGGCCTTGGGCACCTGCCAGTAGATGACGCCATCGCCCCGCTCGATCTTCTCCTCGGGCGCGGCCGACTCGGCCAGACCGGCGAGCTCGTCGAGCACCTGTTCGTCGGTCACGAACGTGACGTAGGAGTGGTGGTCGGGGACCTCGCGCTCGAAGGGGTAGGCGCGCGAGATCGCCGCGACGGTGTCGATCGGGTAGGCCAGCACCCAGGCGTCGTATCCGAACGTGTCGCGCAGCGCTTTCTCGGCCTTCTTCCGCACCACGTCGACCTTCGACCCGCTCTCGAACAGCACGTTGCCGCTGGCGAGAATCGTTCGTACCGAACGGAACCCGGCGTCCTCGAAGGCCTTCGCGACGTCAGCCATCTTGAGGTTGACGCCGCCGACGTTGACCCCTCGCAGGAAGGCGGCGTAGCGCGTCATCAGCCGAACTCCAGCAGGGTGTGGCTGGGCCGGCCTCTGCGCAGGAAGCCGAGGCTGTCCCACATCGGCGAGGCCAGCACCTTGTACAGTCCGCGCCCCGGAATCATGGGGAGGTCGTGGGCGGCGCGCACACCGGGAATGCGCCCGGCAAGCGCGACCGCCTCGTCGGGCGTCATCGCGAACGGCATCGGTGGGGTGACGTAGCGGTCGGAGAGCTTCAGTTTGCCGCGCACCGTGCGTCGACTGAACCAGGGCGGCACGTTGTCGAACACCATCCGGCCGCCGGGGAAGCGGGCCGCGCAGTCGCGGATCAGGCCGAGTGCGTCGTCGGGGTCCAGATACATCAGCAGGCCCTCGGTGGTGATCAACACCCCGTTCGACGCGTCGATGCGGTCCATCCAGCTGCGGTCCAGCGCTGACTGCGCCAGCGGGACGATACGCTCGTCGTGCGGTAACAGCTTCTCCCGCAAGGCCACGACAGGTGGGAGATCGACTGAGTACCAGGTCAATTCGTCGGTGACACCCTGCCGCTGCAGGCGCCAGAAACTGGTCTGCAGGCCTTCGGCGAGCGCGACCACCGAGGCTTTCGGATGCGCGGTCAGATACTCGCGGGTGGCGGCGTCGAAGGCGAGAGCCCGGACCGCGTGCGACTGATTGGGTCTGCCGAACTTGCCGTAGTCGTAATCGATGGCGTCGAACAGCGTGACCGCCCACGGGTCGCGGAGCACCCCGTCGGAGCGCTTGGCTTCGCTGGCGCGAAAGTACAGCGTCCACAGCGCGGTCGCGGATACGCCTTCGAGCACGTTGCCGTCGATTCGGGGTGCAGGAGCGGTCACATCTCGATGGTAGAGACGTAGGCTTCGAGCATGGGACGCCACGTGTTCGATGACAAACTGCTCGCGTTGATCGGCGGAAACTCCCTGGGCGTCCTGGCGACCATCAAACGCGACGGTCGTCCGCAGCTGTCAAATGTGTCGTACTACTTCGATTCGCGCGCGTTGACCATCCAGGTGTCGATCACCGAGCCGCGGGCCAAGACCCGTAACCTGCGGCGCGATCCGCGCGCCTCGCTTCACGTCAGCTCGGACGACGGCTGGTCCTACGCGGTCGCCGAGGGTGACGCGGCACTCACGCCGCCCGCGGCGTCACCGGACGATGACACCGTGGAGGGTCTGATCGCGTTGTACCGCAACATCGCCGGCGAACATCCCGACTGGGACGACTACCGGCGCGCGATGGTCGACGACCGCCGGGTCTTGATGACGCTGCCGATCAGCCACGTCTACGGCATGCCGCCCGGCAAGCGCTAAAAGCGGGCGACGCCCGCCGGCCCCACGGGCTAGGCTGCCGTCATGGCTGAGACACCGGAAGACGACACGAAGCGCAAGTTCCGGGAGGCGCTGGAGCGCAAGAAGGCCAAGTCTGCAGGTGGAGGCGACCACAAGGACGGCGGCGCCAAACAGCCGCGCACGCACGGGCCGGTCGAGCATCGCAGGGAGTTCCGCCGCAAGAGCGGCTAGCGGGACGCGCGCGCTTCGCGGACCAGGATCGCCGCCAGGCAGATCCCGGCGAGCACGGCCACCGCCACCGCGAAACTCACGCCGGCCGTGCGTAATCCCCATTGCTCGGCGGCCAAGCCCTCGCCCACGACGGGCAGCGAGATGGCCACATAGCCGATGACGAAGTAGGTCGAGTTGACCTCGGCGCGGCGGTCGGCCGGGCTGCGTTCGGAGATGGCGGCCAGGCCACGGCTGAAACTCATCCCCTGGCCCGCGCCCGACACCACGGCAGCCGCGATGAGCCCGATCAACGACGAGAGTTGAAGGGCCGCCGCGAGAATCGCCATCCCGGCGACCAGGATCGCGCAGCCGATGGCGAGCGCCCGCTGCGGCTGCATGGTGTTGGTAGCGATCTGGGTCAGGGCGGACGCGGCGAAGATCGAGCCGGCGATGAGCCCGGCAGCGGCCTGGTTGTCGATGCCGACGATTTCGGTCACGAAGGCCGGCGCGACGGCGGCGAACAGGCCGGTGACGGCGAATCCGGCGAAGCCTGCGATCGCGGCGAGGATGAACACCGAGCGCACCTCGGGCGGTACCGCCAGCCGCTGCAGCGCGATGCGTCCTGACCGCGGTGAGGTCTCGGGCACCAGCAGCACCGCCACTCCCGCCAGTGCCGCCAGCACGATGTGCACGATGAAGCTCAGGTGCAGCGGCATCGGCGCGTATTCGACCAACACGCCGGCCAGCATCGGACCGGCCCCCAGCCCGCCGATGTTGGCGACGGTCGCGACCGCGGCGGCCCGGCTGCGCCAGTGCGGCGGTGCGGCCTCGATGACTGCGGCGGTGGCCGTCCCGGTGAAGACGCCCGCGGACAGTCCGGAGAACACGCGCCCGACAACCAACAGCGGCACCGAGTCCGCGACCAGGAACACCCCGGCGCTCATCAGCGCCGCGACGACACCGCCGAGCAGCAGCGGGCGCCTGCCGATCGCGTCGGACCAGCGTCCGAACGCCAGCAGCGCGAACAGCACACCACCCGCATACGCCGCGTAGACGACGGTGGTGGTCGCCACCGAGAACCGCATCTGCTCGCCGTAGAGCGCGTACATCGGCGTCGGCATCGTGGTGCCGAGCATGATCGCCGCGAATGCGTACGCCAGTAGGGGGAACGCCCAGCGCGTGCTCACGCGGGTCGGAGCCTCAGCCACGAGGAGCTGCCACTTTCCACGCCGAAATTGCACTCCAGCAGGCGGTCACTCGGACTTTGCCTGCCGGAATGCAATCTCGCGCGGTAGAACTCAGTGGGCGACGGCCTTCTCGGCGCCGACGCCGGTCAGCGAGCGCACCTCGAACTCGGCGTTGATGTCCGGATCGCCCCGGTCCGATGAGGTCAGGGTGCCCAGGGCGCCGAGCAGGAAAGCCAACGGGATCGACACGATGCCGGGGTTGGCGAGCGGGAACCATGCGAAGTCGACGCTGGGCAGCATCGCGGTCTTCGATCCCGACACGGCCGGGGAGAACACGATCAGCACGATCGTCGAGATCAGACCGCCGTACATGCTCCACAACGCGCCGCGGGTGTTGAACCGCGGCCAGTACAGCGAGTACAGGATGGTCGGCAGGTTGGCCGCCGCGGCCACCGCGAAGGCGAGCGCGACCAGGAACGCGATGTTCTGCTCGGCGGCCAGCACGCCAAGGCCGATCGCGAAGACACCCAGCACCACGACCGTGATCCGCGAGACCCGCACCTGCTCGCTCTCGCTGACGCGGTCGCTCTTGAGCACGCCGGCATAGATGTCGTGCGCGAACGACGTTGCCGCCGTGATGGTCAGGCCGGCGACCACGGCGAGGATCGTCGCGAACGCGACCGCCGAGATGATGCCGAGCAGGATCACCCCGCCGAGTTCGAATGCCAGAAGCGGTGCGGCCGAGTTCTGCCCGCCGGGGGCGGCCAGGATGGTGTCGGGCCCGACGAGCGCCGAGGCGCCGTAACCGAGGGCGAGGGTGAACAGGTAGAACGCGCCGATGAGCGCGATCGCCCAGACCACCGAGCGGCGCGCCTCCTTGGCGGTCGGCACCGTGTAGAAGCGCATCAGCACGTGCGGCAGGCCCGCGGTGCCCAGCACCAGCGCCAGCGCCAACGAGATGAAGTTGATCTGCGATGTCAACGACGCGCCGTATTGCGCGCCGGGGGCCAGGACGTCGCGGGCGGCGACGGCCTCGTTCGACGAGCCCGAGACGGCAGACTGGGCTGCGCCGAGGATCTCGGAGAAGTTCGCACCGAACTTGGCGAGCACCCACACCGTCATCAGCGCCGTGCCGCCGATCAACAGCACGGCCTTGATGATCTGCACCCAGGTGGTGCCCTTCATGCCGCCGATCAGCACGTAGACGATCATCAGGACACCGACGACGGCGATCACGACGGCCTGGCCGAAATCGCTGGTGACGTTGAGCAGCAGCGCGACAAGTCCGCCCGCGCCGGCCATCTGCGCCAGCAGGTAGAACAGGCAGACCGCAAGTGTCGTCGTGGCCGCTGCGAGGCGCACCGGGCGCTGCCTGAGCCGGAAGCTCAGCACGTCGGCCATCGTGAATTTCCCTGCGTTGCGCAGTAATTCGGCGACCAACAGCAGCGCGACGAGCCAGGCCACCAGGAAGCCGATGGAGTAGAGGAAGCCGTCGTAGCCGTAGACCGCGATCGCACCCGCGATGCCCAGGAAGCTGGCGGCGGACAGATAGTCACCGGAGATCGCGATGCCGTTCTGGGGGCCGGTGAACGACCGCCCGGCCGTGAAGAATTCGGTGGCGGTGGCGTTGCGCTTGCTCGCGCGGATCACGATGTACAGCGTCACCGCGACGAACAGCCCGAAGATGCCGATGTTGGCGGCGGGGTTGCCGACGTTCGGGTCGACGGCCAGCAAGGTGGTCATACCGCACCGCCTTCCAGTTTGGTGCGGATGGCCTCGGCCCGCGGGTCGAGCTCGCGGTTGGCAAAGCGTACGTACAGGCCGGTGATCACGAACGTGGAGACGAACTGACCGACGCCGACCAACAGCCCGACGTTGATGTCGCCCCACACCTTGATCGCCATGAAGTCGTGGGCGAAGGCGCCCAGAATCACGTAGGCGGCATACCAGATGAGGAACACCGCGCTCATCGGAAAGACGAAGCGGCGCAGCCTGGAACGCAACTCTTGAAACTCCGGGCTGGCTTGTACGGTTCGGTATTCCTCGCCGCTGATCGGGGTATCCCGATGGGGTAGGTCTGTCTGGGACATCTCAACTCCTGGACCTCGGCGGTGGACGGATCAGTTGCTGGTAGGTGACTTTCGTTCACGGGTAGCCGCTGGCTCTCCCGACACGCCGACAGGGGAGGGCAGGATGTGAATGCCGAGGAACAAGAGAAGGGCGGTTACCGATCTGAGCATGGTTGCGTATGCGAAACATTGCCACACCCGGTCGTGGAAGTCGGCAAAGCTCACTGCCGATGAAACGCGATCAATCGACTTACGAGAATCGCGTCACGCCATCGTGCGTTCCGCCTCGCGAGCAGCGCGCTTCTCCTCGTAGTGCTTCGCCTTCGCATCGAGCGCCGCGAGGAAGAACGAGAGCTCGTCGCGAGCCTGCTCACCAGCCGACCCGAAGTCGGTGCGCTCGAAGACTCGCCAGAACCGGAGCACGGGCTGGATCACCGCGTCATGATGCAAGCGCAGGTCGTAGATGCCGGCTTTGGCGATCGTGATCGCGTTCTTGGCGTAATCCGTCATGCCCTGTCCCGGCATCTGAAATCCAACCACTTCGTCGCGGATTGTCTGCATGGCTGCGTCGGGCGCGATGTCGAGCGCTGCGTCCATGAGGTTCCGGTAAAAGATCATGTGGAGGTTCTCGTCGGTGGATATCCGAGCGAGCAGTTGCTCCGCGAGCGGACAGCCGGTCGCGCGTCCGGTGTTTCGGTGCGCGATTCGGGTGGCCAGTTCCTGGAAGGAGACGTAAGCCAGTGCCTGTAGCACAGTCTTGTCACCGCTGTCGTAACCGGCCACCATATGCTCCATGCGCAGCGCCTCCAGCCGGACCGGATCGACACCACGCGTGACGATGAGATAGTCGCGTATCGCGATCGCGTGTCGAGCTTCTTCGGCCGTCCAGCGACCGACCCACTGCCCCCAAGCGCCATCGCGTCCGAAGCGGGTGGCGATCTCGCGGTGATATGAAGGCAGGTTGTCCTCGGTGAGCAGGTTGACGATCATTGCCGTTTGGGCGACTGGATCGAGAGGCGAGTCCTCGGGCCGCCAGTCGGATCCTCCGAGGAACGCGAAGTCGCGCCCGCGTGACCACGGCACATAATCATGGGGCTGCCACTCTTTCGCAGCGCTGAGATGGCGGTCGAGGTTCGCTGCCACGACCGGCTCCAGTTCGGTCAGCACAGCGGCATGTAGATCTGGCACAGGGCTACGCTACCGTAACTTACGGTCTAGTAGCTGCGTTTTGAAGATTTGCTGTTGCCGACAAAGAGCGAGGACTGACTGGCGCGACAATTGTCACTTCAGTTTGCGGTGTAATTCATGTGGCCGCAATTGCGCGCCTAAGTCCGAGCGGGCTCATCTGCTGACGAAATCGCTCCTCTCTTGCTGGAAAACATCGGGCGTCACAGGTGGTTTCGCGACGAGGTTGATCTGGGTGACGGGTGTAGCTGTTCTCAACATGGAGTGCTGCTAGCAGCATCGCGCAGTTTTAAACTGGCGGCGTGGCGAAACTGCAGCTTGTCCAAGATCCCGCGGCCGACGCGCTGCTGGAATCCAACCCGTTCGCATTGCTGACCGGGATGCTGCTCGATCAGCAGTACCCGATGGAGGCCGCGTTTGCAGGTCCGAAGAAGATCGCCGACCGCCTCGGTGGCTTCGATGTCCGCGAGATCGCCGACTACGACCCCGAGAAGTTCGTCGAGTTGTGCTCGAAAACCCCTGCGATTCACCGTTTTCCGGGCTCGATGGCAAAACGGGTACAGGCGCTGGCGCAGTTGATCGTCGATCGCTACCGCGGTGATGCGGCCGCGCTGTGGACCGAGGGCGACCCGGACGGCGCCGAGGTGCTGCGTCGGCTCAAGGCCCTGCCGGGGTTCGGGGAGCAGAAGGCGAAGATCTTTCTGGCTCTGCTCGGCAAGCAGTACGGCGTGACCCCAGAAGGTTGGCGCAAGGCCGCCGGCGACTACGGCAAGGCGGGCTCGTACCGGTCGGTGGCCGACGTTGTCGACGCCGGTTCGCTGGAGAAGGTGCGGTCGTACAAGAAGCAGGCGAAGGCAGCCGCCAAGGCCGCAAAGGGTTAGACCGCGGCGTCTTCGGAATCCAGGCGGGCCAGCGTCTTGATGACGGATGCGACGACGCGGCCGGTGGAGGTCCCGGTGTCGAGGCCCTCTTTGAGAGTGCGAAGCCGAAGGCCGCGCTCGCAGAGTTCGGCGATGGTGCGGGTGACCTCGGTTCCGGTGCGGCCGAGCCGGTCGAGCGCGACCACGACGATGGTGTCGCCGGAACGGGCGTAGCTCAACATGGAGTGTAGGCCCGCGCCGATGCGGTCGGCGGAATCAGAAAGCCGGTCGGTGAACACCCGCCGGGGGTCGACACCTGCAGCGTTGAGCGCCGCGAGCTGACCCTCGAGGCCCTGCTCGGCGGTGCTTGCTGTGGCGTAGCCCAGCGTGCAGGTCACTTTCCCAAGGTCGCATGAAACGCCTGGCGAGCGGAATCGACTAAGCCATATCGAGTCTGGTTGCCGACCGAACTGTTACCGGACGTCACCAGTCATGCGCCGAACGGCTCTCCGTCGAAGCGCTCCCAGCTGGCGATCTCGGCAACGGGTTTGCGGGTCAACTTCGTCAGCTGGCGGACCGGCTTGCCGAGCGGCAGTACAGCGGCGACCGCGTAGTTGTCCGGGATGCCCAGCAACTCACGAACCCGCGGCTCTTCGGCGACGGCGGCAGTGGTGAGCACACCGCCGTACCCCTCGTTGCGGGCGGCCAGCAGGATGTTCCAGACGAACGGGTATACCGAGGCGCCCGCGACCAGACCCACACGGTCGAGGTGCTGATCGAACGCGGCCACGACGCCCAGATCGACGCAGACCACCAGCACCACCTCAGCGGTGCGCAGCGGTGACTGGTTCGGCACGTTGATCGCCGAGATGGTCTGCTCGTCAACCCGACAGGGATGCAACGGATTCCACGGGCTTTCGCCGTTGCGCAGCTGCGCGAGGTAGCGCTTGGCCCCGGGTATCGCGCATTCGATCAGCGCCTCGCGTGTTGCGGTATCGCGCACCACGACGACCCGAGTGCCTTGGCGGTTGCCGCCGCTCGGCGCGAAGCGGGCTTTGTCGAGAATGCGCTCGAGGACGTCGTCGGGCAGCGGGTCGCCGGTGTACTCGCGCACTGCAGCCGTTGTGCGCATGACGTCGTAGAGATCCATGGCTATATCTTGGGCCTGTCGGTGGCGACCTATGCGAAGGTGGGGATATGAAGACGCACCTGAACTGCCCGTGTGGCGAAGCGATTGTGGGTAAGGACGAGGAGGACCTGGTCGAGAAGGCCCAGGCGCATCTGTCCGAGTCGCATCCCGGCCGCGATTACGACCGGGACGCGATCCTCTTCATGGCCTACTGATCCTGATTCCACACCGACGCAATGGTCGATCGCGGGCGGGCGAATCAGCCAAAACGTCGGTTTGACGACTACTGATCCCGGCGAGCGACCGCATTTGCACGCGCCGGCGCGGCGTGTCGCGGTGCAAACACGGCCGCTCGCGGGGATGTGTGTGGTCCCGCGAGGATGTGTGTGGGCCCGCGGGGGTTGAGGCAGACGTTTACGGAACGACCGTCGAGCCGATCGTCGGCATGAACTGGCACTGCCGTTCGGTGGTCGTGACCTGTCCGAAGATCGTCGACAGGATGCTGCCGGAGCCGGTGTCGGCGATCGCCGTCAGAGTGGTCGGCCCCTCGGGGTTGATATCCGAGCGCGGCTTCAGCGTGGCGCTGCCCGACTTACCGGTGGTCAGGTTGACCCAGGTGACGTTGAGGGGCAGCTTCTGCTCGGCCGCGGGGCCGGGCGTGCCGACGGCGGTGAACACGTAAGCGGTCTGACCCGGACCGGGGCCCGGCGTCGGGATCTTCGCGGGCCCGGCCACCGAAATCGCGGTGGCGAGCACGTTTCCGCCGTCGCCCAGGCAGCCGTTGCTGATCGACGGGTACATGAAGTCCTGCGTTGGCGGGGCGTCCGGACCGAAGCCGGGGCCGGGCGCGGCGGCAGGAGCCGGTGCGGGTGCTGGACCTGGAGCCGGGGCAGTCTCCGGCGCCGGCGCCGGCGCCGGTACGGCCTCGGGTGCGGGCGCCGCGGCAACAGCCACCGGTGCAGCCGCAGGCGCGGGTGCCGGAGCGGGAGCGGCCGCAGGTGCGGGCGGCACCTCGGGTGCGGGCACCGCGTCCGGTACGGGTCCGACCGCGTGAGCCGGGTTGATTCCGGCCGGCAGGTGCGCCTGCTCGCCCGGCACCGCGCCGGGTGCGGGATTGTGCGCGACGAACTGGTTGACCGCCGACGCGACATTGCGTGACTCGGTGGGGGCGACCGCGTCACCGGCGAACACCGCGGCCGCGGCCATCAGCGTCGACGCGGCATTCGTCGGATCCGCAGCGGCCTGCTGGATCGCCGGGCTGATGCCCTGGACCGCCGTCAGTCCGGGCGCCTGCAGCCCGTCGATCGGTGCCGGGGGCGCGGGTTCGGCGCCGGCCACACCGGTCACGCCGCTGGCGAGCAGCGTGGCCGATGAGCCGATCGCGAGGGCGACGGTGGCGAACATCCTTCGAGCTGACATGGCTCCCTCAGAACGTGGTTGTAGTGGTCGTGTCTGCGAGTGGGTGGTTCGGCGTCGCCCCACGGATCACGGAAGAGCCGACAGCGGCATCAGCAGCGGTGCCATACCCGCGCTGGGCAGTGCCGGGGCAGCGGCAGGCGCCGCGGCGGCCGGGGCCGCGGCGGCGGGTGCGGCAGCCGCCGGCGTGGCCGCCTGTGCCGCGGCCGGCAGGAGGCCGGTCAACGGCGTTCCCTCAGGCAGCAGCGAGGCCAACCCGGTCGGCAGGTTGGACAGCAGGTTGGCCGGGTTGGCCGGTGCGGCCGCAGGCGTGGCTGCGGGTGCCGCCGGCGCCGCGGGCATACCGGGCAGCGATGACGGCGGCTGCGGAAGGGTGACCGTCGCCGTCGCCGACGGAGGCGTCGCGGCCGGGGCGGCGGGGGCCTGAGCGGTGTTCAGCAGCGATGTGAAGCCCTGCATGAGCTGCGTCGCGGCGGCCGGGTTCGACGCCAACTGCTGGATGAGCGGCAACCCCGGCACGCTGGGCGCGGGTGCCGGCGCCGCGGGCTGGGCGGTGGCGGTGGCGCTCAGCGCCAGCGCGGCCGAGACCGCTCCCGCCGCGGCGATCATGGTGGTCGCGAACAGTTTTCCGGTGCTGCGCATGGTTCTCCCAATCAGTTGTGTCGGCACGTCTTCGCCCGAAGCTACGGAGTTACTGGTGTGACTCAAGTGACACGTGTGGCAGTGACTCAACCGTTACGCAAGCGAGGGGTTTCGGTGACCGGCCGATAGAGTCGGGCGGATAGACACCTCGACAAGCGCCGCCACGTCGACGTCGCGGATGGCCGTGCGACTGGCCGCTGCGGCGCCCGTGCTGTTGGTGATCAGCATCGCCGCGCGGCTGGCGTGGACCTATCTGGTGCCCAACGGCGCGAACTTCGTCGACCTGCACGTCTACGTCGGAGGTGCCGGCACGCTGGATCAACCCGGCGCGCTCTACGACTACGTCTATGCCGAGCAGACGCCGGACTTCCCGCTGCCTTTCACCTATCCGCCGTTCGCCGCGGTGGTGTTCTATCCGCTTCACCTGTTGCCGTTCGGCCTCGTCGCGTTGTTGTGGCAACTCGGGATCATCGCCGCCCTTTACGGTGTGGTGCGCATCAGCCAGCGGCTCCTGGGTTCCGGCGATCGGCGGACCGCGATGCTGTGGACGGCGGTCGGCATCTGGCTCGAACCGCTGCGCAGCACCTTCGACTACGGGCAGATCAACGTGGTGCTCGTGCTGGCGGTTCTCTATGCGGTGTACAGCACGCGGTGGTGGTTGTCCGGCCTGCTGGTCGGGGTCGCGGCAGGTTTGAAGCTGACGCCCGCGGTCTCGGGGTTGTACTTCCTCGGTGCGCGGCGATGGGGTGCGGTGATCTTCTCAGCGGTCGTATTCGTTGCCACCGTGGGGATTTCGGCCTTGACTGTCGGCGACGAGACCCGGCGCTACTTCACCGAACTGCTCGGTGACGCCAATCGTGTCGGCCCGGTCGGCACGTCGTTCAACCAGTCGTGGCGCGGCGGGATATCGCGGATCCTCGGGCACGACGCGGGGTACGGGCCCGCGGTCCTGGCGGGCATCGCGGTGACGGCGGTGCTGGCGGTCCTCGCGTGGCGCGCGATCGGCGGCGCGTCGGATCGGTTGGGTGCGATCGTCGTGGTGCAGTTGTTCGGTCTGCTGCTCTCACCGATCTCGTGGACACATCACTGGGTGTGGCTGATCCCGTTGATGATCTGGTTGCTGCACGGGCCGTTGGGCGACCGTCTCGGCGCGCGGGTGCTGGGGTGGGGGTGGCTCGTTCTGACCCTGATCGGGGTTCCGTGGCTGCTGAGCTTCGCACAGCCGACGATCTGGGTGATCCCGCGACCCTGGTATCTGGCGTGGGCCGGGTTGATCTACATCGTCGCCACGCTGGCGACGCTGGCCTGGATCGCCGCTACTGGCCGACGATCCCGTTGATGTCGCGGGCCATCTCGACGTCCTTCTCCGTGATGCCGTCCTCGGAGTGCGTCACCAGTGCGAAAGTTACTGTGCGCCATCGGATGTCAATATCAGGATGGTGGTCCTTGGCTTCGGCGTGCTCGCCGACCCGACGGACGGCGTCGATACCGTCGAGAAAGGCCGGGAACTTGATCGAGCGACGCAGGGCGCCGTCGGCGCGCTCCCAGCCGGGCAGGTCGGGCAGTGCGGCGTCTACTTGTTCGTCCGTTAACACAGCCATGGGTTCGACGGTATACCTTCGGTCGCGATGTCAGAGCAGATCGTGGTGGCCGGTGCGCTGATCGACGCCGGGGTGCTGCTGGTGGCGCAGCGCGAGCGGCCGCCCGAGCTGGCCGGGCTGTGGGAGTTGCCCGGCGGCAAGGTGTCGGCAGGCGAGACCGACGAGGCCGCGCTGGCCCGCGAGCTACACGAAGAACTCGGCGTGGAAGTGACCGTCGGCGCGCGTCTGGGCGCCGACGTCGCGCTCGGACCGACGACGTCTCTGCGCGCCTACGTCGTCACCCGGACCGGTGGCACCCTGCATCCCAATGACCACCGGGCGCTGCGCTGGGTCACCGCCGACGAACTCGACGGCCTCGCTTGGGTTCCCGCCGACCGCGCGTGGGTGCCGGAGCTCCGCCTGGCGCTGGGGGGTCAGTAACGCAAGCCGTCGCGGACGACGCGCACCGCCGGTTGGTGATGCATCGCGTAGATGGGGTGCAGCAGCGCCGGATGCCGGCAGTGCACGCAGGATTCGCGCGATGCGGTGGTCGACGACAGCGTCAGGTGGTGACAGGTCGCGCATCGCACCACGAAAGCGGCGCCCATCCAGTTGAGCAGTCCGATGTAGATCGCCGCGACTGCGGCGGCCGCCAGCACTCCGATGAGCACCACGGTGAGGATCTCGAAGATCATCATGACCCGTCTCCCTCCCTCGGGTAACGAGGTCGACGGTAGTCACCGCACCTGCGCAAACGCTGTGAGCTCCGGACTACTTGATCTTGCGCGCCCGCTTGTGCACCTTCGCCAGGTCCTTGCCGCGCAGACCGTTGAGTTCCGCCTTGCGGACCTGGTGCACCACGACCGGGCAGCGCTTACACCGGGGCTTGCTGCGGCAGCACTTCTTCTTCGGCTTGAGGTCGGCGAGCTTGCTGGGCTTCAAGTGACGGGCATCTCTCGTTTTCGTGATTGGCCGACCGCGCTGCGACAATCTCGAAGTGGATTTTAGAAACGTCGCCATCGTGGCACACGTCGACCACGGGAAGACGACCCTGGTCGACGCCATGCTGCGTCAGTCGGGCGCGCTCACACACCGTGGTGACGACGCCACCGAGCGCATCATGGACTCCGGCGACCTGGAGCGGGAAAAAGGCATCACGATCCTCGCCAAGAACACCGCCGTGCACCGCCACCACGCCGACGGCAACGTGACCGTCATCAACGTCATCGACACCCCGGGACACGCCGATTTCGGCGGCGAGGTCGAACGCGGGCTGTCCATGGTCGACGGTGTGCTGCTGCTGGTCGACGCGTCCGAGGGGCCGCTGCCGCAGACCCGCTTCGTGCTGCGCAAGGCGCTGGCCGCCCATCTGCCGGTGATCCTGGTGGTCAACAAGACCGACCGCCCCGACGCCCGGATCAGCGAGGTCGTCTCCGACAGCCACGACCTGCTGCTCGACGTCGCATCGGACCTCGACGAGGAAGCGCAGAAGGCGGCCGAAGAGGCGCTCGGGCTGCCGACGCTGTACGCGTCGGGCCGGGCCGGCATCGCCAGCACCACCGAGCCCGCCAACGGCGAGAACCCGGACGGCACCAACCTCGACCCGCTGTTCGACGTGCTGATGGAGCACATCCCGCCGCCCACCGGCGACCCCGAAGCCCCGCTGCAGGCGCTGGTCACCAACCTCGACGCCTCGGCGTTCCTGGGCCGCCTGGCGCTGGTCCGCATCTACAACGGCAAGCTGCGCAAGGGCCAGCAGGTCGCCTGGATGCGCGAAGTCGACGGCGTAC
The DNA here is from genome assembly GCF_001667105.1 of Mycobacterium sp. 852002-51152_SCH6134967. Classification (NCBI taxonomy): domain Bacteria; kingdom Bacillati; phylum Actinomycetota; class Actinomycetes; order Mycobacteriales; family Mycobacteriaceae; genus Mycobacterium; species Mycobacterium sp. 852002-51152_SCH6134967. Next base: position 113,662 of record NZ_LZIK01000062.1, read on the forward strand.
CGGTCGTCACGAACGCCAAGATCACCGAACTGCTGGCCACCGTCGGCGTCGAACGCAATCCGACCGACGAGGCCATCGCCGGCGATATCGTCGCCGTCGCAGGCATGCCCGAGATCATGATCGGCGACACGCTCGCCGATCCGGACCACGCGCACGCGCTGCCGCGCATCAGCGTCGACGAGCCGGCCATCTCGGTCACCATCGGCACCAACACCTCACCGCTGGCGGGCAAGGTGTCCGGCCACAAGCTCACCGCGCGGATGGTGCGCAACCGCCTGGACCAGGAACTGGTCGGCAACGTGTCGATCAAGGTCGTCGACATCGGCAGACCCGACGCGTGGGAGGTGCAGGGCCGCGGCGAACTGGCGCTGGCCGTGCTCGTCGAACAGATGCGCCGCGAGGGTTTCGAGCTGACCGTCGGCAAGCCGCAGGTGGTGACCCGCACCATCGACGGCAAGCTGCACGAGCCGTACGAGGCGATGACCATCGATTGTCCCGAGGAGTTCGTCGGCGCCATCACTCAGCTGATGGCCGCACGTAAGGGCCGCATGGAGGACATGACCAACCACGCCGCGGGCTGGGTGCGGATGGACTTCGTCGTGCCGAGTCGCGGGCTCATCGGGTTCCGCACCGACTTTTTGACCATCACCCGCGGCACCGGCATCGCCAACGCGGTCTTCGACGGCTACCGGCCATGGGCGGGGGAGATCCGCGCCCGGCACAGCGGCTCGCTGGTCTCCGACCGCAGCGGTCAGATCACGCCGTTCGCGATGATCCAGCTCGCCGACCGCGGCCAGTTCTTCGTCGAGCCCGGCCAGGACACCTACGAAGGTCAGGTCGTCGGCATCAACCCGCGCGCCGAGGATCTCGACGTCAACGTGACCCGGGAGAAGAAGCTCACGAACATGCGCAGCTCGACGGCCGACGTCATCGAAACCCTGGCCCGGCCGCTGGAACTGACCCTGGAACAAGCCATGGAGTTCTGCGCCGAGGACGAATGCGTCGAGGTCACCCCCGAGGTCGTCCGCGTGCGCAAGGTGGAGTTGAACGCGAGCCTGCGCGCAAGGGCCAAGGCGCGCGCGAAGGCCCGCGGCTGAAACCGGCGGTCGCCGATCGGGCGGGTGCCTCAAAGTTGCCCGATACCCTGTTGGGCGTGCCCGGCCCCCGACGCGTCATCGCCACATTGTCCGCGATGGTGACACTGTTGGCCGCCTGCACCGTCAGCCCGCCGCCCGCGCCGCAGAGCACCGATACGCAGCAGCAGCCGCCGCCTCCTCCGTTGAAGGCGACGCAGATCATCATGGCGATCGACTGGATCGGCCCCGGTTTCAATCCGCATCTGCTGTCCGATCAGTCGCCCGTCAACGCGGCGATCAGCTCGCTCGTGCTGCCTAGTTCCTTCCGGCCCATCGCCGATCCGAAGACCCCGACCGGGTCGCGGTGGGAACTCGACACCACGCTGCTGGACTCGGCAGAGGTGACGAGCCGAGATCCGTTCACCGTCACCTACAAGATCCGCCCCGAGGCGTCGTGGACCGACAACGCGCCCATCGCCGCCGACGACTACTGGTACCTGTGGCAGCAGATGGTCAGCCAGCCCGGGGTCGTCGACCCGGCGGGGTACGACCTGATCACCGGCGTGCAGTCGGTCGAAGGCGGCAAGACCGCGGTCGTGACGTTCTCGCAGCCGTATCCGGCGTGGCGCGAGTTGTTCAACGACATCCTCCCGGCTCACATCGTCAAGGACGTGCCCGGCGGGTTCGCGGCAGGCCTCGCGCGGGCGCTGCCCGTGACGGGCGGTCAGTTCCGCGTCGAGAACATCGACCCCCAGCGCGACGAAATTCTGCTGGCCCGCAACGACCGGTACTGGGGTCCTCCGGCGAAACCCGATCAGGTGTTGTTCCGCAGGGGTGGCGACTCGGCGGCGCTGGCCGATTCGATTCGCAACGGTGACACGCAGGTCGCCCAGGTGCACGGCGGGTCGGCCGTGTTCGCCCAACTGTCCGCGATTCCCGACGTGCGCACGGCGCGCATCGTCACGCCGCGTGTGATGCGCTTGAGTCTGCGGGCCCAGCAGCCCGCGTTGCGGGAGTCGCAGGTCCGCAAGGCGATCCTGGGGTTGCTCGACGTCGACCTTCTGGCCGCCGTCGGCGCGGGCGACGACAACACGGTGACGTTGGCTCAGGCTCAGGTGCGCTCACCGTCGGATCCGGGTTACACCCCGACCGCGCCGCCCGCGATGGCCAAGGAGGACGCCCTCGGGTTGCTGGCCGACGCGGGGTACGAGGTGGAACCCGTCGTGACCAGTGCGCCGCCCACACCGGGAACCCCCCCACCGGACGGCGACCGTGGGCGCATCGCCAGGAACGGTGAGCCGTTGACGTTGGTGATCGGGGTGGCGGCCAACGACCCGACGTCGGTGGCCGTGGCCAACACCGCGGCCGACCAACTGCGCAACGTCGGCATCGCCGCATCGGTGTCGGCGCTCGACCCCGTGGTGCTCTACGACGATGCGTTGCCCAATAACCGGGTCGATGCGGTGGTCGGCTGGAATCAGGCGGGCGGCGATCTGGCCACGTCGCTTGCGTCGCGCTACGGCTGCCGGGCGCTGGAGGCGACGCCGGTGGCGACGGTCCAACCCGGCCCAAGGGCGACGGCTCCCGCGACCCCGACACCGAGCACGACGCGGCCCACACCCACCGCGACGACGCCGAGTCCACAGCCCGAACCCGAAACCGACGAACTGGTTCAGGCGCCGAGCAACATCACCGGGATGTGCGATCGCAGCATTCAGCCGAAGATCGACGCCGCGCTGGATGGCAGCGAAGACATCGCGGATGTCATCACCGCCGTCGAACCGCGCCTGTGGAACATGGCGACCGTGCTGCCGATCCTGCAGGACACCACGATCGTGGCGTCGGGCCCGAGCGTGCAGAACGTCAGCCTGTCCGGTGCCGTGCCGGTCGGCATCGTCGGTGACGCGGGCGAATGGGTGAAGACCAAGCAGTAGTGCCTCACCCGCCGGTAGTGGCCCGCCTGTCGCGCAGCACGCGCAAGCCGTGTGCGGCGAACGCCGCGATTGCGAACACCACCAGCAGCCAGTAGGGCGGATGCGCGAGCTCCCAGACGAACAGCGCCGCGAACGCCGGTGCGCGCTGTGTGATCGCCAGCACGCCCGCCGCGCACGTCAACGACAAGGCCGAGACGGGGAGGTCCGTTCCCGCCCAGTGGTTCAGCGCGAGGGCGACGAGCGACCCTGCGGCCGCACCCGTCGCCAACGCAGGAGTGATCAGGCCGCCGACCGCGCCGGCGCGCAGGAACACCGCGGTGAGAAGCGGCTTCAGCAGCAGGATCATGGCGGCCGCGCCGAGCGTGAGCCCGTTGTTGACGCTGACAGTGAGAATGCTTCTGCCGTTACCCGGCAATTCGGGCCACCAGATCGAGCACACGCCGGTCAGCAGGCCGGCCGCGGCGATCGCGGGAACCAGCATCGATGAGCGCATCTGGATCCGTGGCCGGGCGGCGGTCATGACGCGGTCGAAGGCCAAGCCGACCGCGGCGGCCAGCGGCGAGATGGCCACCGCCAGAAACGCGAACAGTGGCGACAGCTCGAAGTCGGGCCAGGTCAACGCGTGCTCGAGATGGGTGACCGGAGCCGCCACCGCCACGGCCAGGCTCGACGTGATCAGCGCCGCGCCGACCGCACGCGGATGCCAGGTTCGGAGCAGGATGCTTGCGGTGAACAAGGCCCCACCCAACGGCACGCTGTACACCGCGCCGAGCCCGGCGCCGGCGGCGCAGGCGAGCAGGATCTCGCGATCGCGCGCAGTCAGGGCGAGCCGTGTCGTCCCGAAATCGCCGAGCGCGGCGGCGATCTGGCGCGGCGCGCTCTCACGCCCCAGCGATGCGCCCGATCCGACGAGCAGCACCTGAAGTGCGGCGTCTATGCACAACGGCACGCGGGGCAGTGGGCGGGGTTCCCTGATGGCCGAGGACAACGACGGAATCTCGGTGCGCCGACGCAGCAGCCACCACCCGAAACCGGCAAGCGCCCCGCCGATCATCGGGCCTGCGGCGCGCCGGACCGGACTGCTCCCGCCGATACCGGTGAGCAGGGTACCGAACGAGTAGTGGTACGTGAGGTGTTCGACGCCGTGCAGGAGCAGCGTCGTGGCCGCACCCGCGACGCCTGCGAGCAGACCGATGATGATGATCGCGCAACCGAACTCCACGGTGCGCCGGGACACCTCGTGAATGTATGCCAGCCGGCAGGCAAGCTGGTGCGAATGGAACGCGATGACCCCAGCGGTGGGCGGCTGTTGTTCGTGCACGCCCATCCCGACGACGAGACGCTGACCACCGGCGCCACGATCGCCCACTACGTCGGCCGCGGTGCGCAGGTGCGCGTAGTGACATGCACGCTCGGCGAAGAGGGCGAGGTCATCGGCGAGCGGTGGGCCCACCTGGCCGTGGACGAGGCCGATCAGCTCGGCGGCTACCGCATCGGCGAGCTGACCGCGGCGCTGAACGCGCTGGGCCTCGACGAACCGGAGTTCCTCGGCGGGGCCGGGCGCTGGCGCGACTCGGGGATGGCGGGCACACCGCGCCGGCACCACCAGAGGTTCATCGACGCCGATCCCGCCGAGTCCGTGGGTGCGCTGGTCGAAATCATCCGTGAGCTGCGCCCGCACGTCGTCGTCACCTACGACCCGCAAGGGGGTTACGGCCATCCCGACCACATCCACACCCACGAGGTGACGATGGCCGCCGTGGCCGCCGCCGAAGGGTCGGGGTTTCCTGGCGAGCCGTGGGCCGTGCCGAAGGTCTACTGGGCGGTGACGTCCAGGAACGCGATCGCCGAGGGGCTCGCCAGGATCGACGATGCACCCGCCGAGTGGACCCGGGTGACCGTGGACGAGGTGCCGTTCGGCTATCCCGACAACGAGATCGACGCGGTGATCGACGATCCCGGACAGTTGAGCGCCAAGGTGGCGGCGATGCGCGCGCACGCCACGCAGATCACCGTCGCCCCGGACGATCGCTCGTTCGCGCTGTCCAACAACATCGCGCTACCGGTCGGCGGGGTCGAGCACTATATCCTGGCCGCGGGTTCGGCCGGTGAACGCGACAGCCGAGGCTGGGAAACCGATCTCCTCGCCGGACTGGACCTTCAATAGCGGCGGCGATAGGGAGTAAGCTCGCCCGCAGTCGGCGGCGCGACGAAGGGACGGCACATGGATCCAGATCTCGATCCCAACCTGCAGCATTGGCAGGACCGGTTCGACAGCCTGCAGTGGGTGATCGGTTCCCTCACCGGCATGCTGGACAGCATCCCGACCTGACCTCGCTCACCACCACCGCCGGGCCTCGAAGCGTGGCGGTCCTGACGCTGCTGGCCATCGACGGCGTGCTGTGCGCCATCGCTTCGGCCTTCTTCCTTCCGCTCCGCCTGGGATCCGTCCCTTTTCCGATCAGCGCGTTGCTCGCCGGCCTGGTCAACGCCGCGCTGGTGTGGGCCGCGACGCACTGGACCACGTCGCCGCGGGTTGCGGCCCTTCCGTTGTGGACCTGGTTGTTGACGGTCGGGCTGATGACGCTGGGTGGACCGGGAGACGACCTGATCTTCGGCGGCGCCGGCGTGCTGGAGTTCGCGGCGCTGCTGCTCATCGTGCTCGGCACGCTGCCGCCTGCGGCGGTGCTGCGGGCGTACGTGAAGCGAGGACTAGGGTGACCCGTATGTCAGGCGTACGGCACGCGCAAGCGGTTTCACCATGTGAGACCGGATCTGAGTCGGAGGGGATGAAACTCGTCGGCGGCGGGGTTACAGGGGAGTGGCTCTGAACCCTCAGCGCGGCGCCGATCTGCCCGACCCGGTGATCTCATCGAAGCCCGATCAGCCCAGTCCTGCGGCGCTGCGGCGGGTACTGCGACGCGCACGCGACGGGGTGGCGCTCAACGTGGACGAAGCCGCGATCGCGATGACCGCCCGCGGCGAGCAGTTGGCCGAGTTGTGTACCAGCGCATCACGGGTGCGCGACGCCGGACTCGAGGCAGCAGGGCGGCGCGGGCCCTCGGGACAGCTACCGGTCAGCTACTCGCGCAAAGTATTCATTCCCGTCACGCATCTGTGCCGCGACACCTGTCACTACTGCACGTTCGTCACCGCTCCCGGCCGGCTGCGTGCGCAGGGCAAGGGCATGTACATGGAGCCCGACGAGATTCTCGACGTCGCGCGGCGCGGAGCCGAATTGGGTTGCAAGGAAGCGTTGTTCACGCTCGGTGACCGCCCCGAAGTGCGGTGGGACGAGGCCCGCCAGTGGCTCGACGAGCGGGGCTACGACTCCACGCTGGACTACGTGCGCGCGATGGCGATCCGCGTCCTCGAAGAGACCGGGCTGCTGCCACACCTGAATCCCGGCGTGATGAGTTGGTCGGAACTGTCCCGGCTCAAGCCGGTCGCACCGTCGATGGGCATGATGCTCGAAACCACCTCGCGGCGGCTGTACGAGACGCGCGGCGCGGCTCATTACGGCAGCCCGGACAAGGACCCCGAGGTTCGGCTGCGGACCCTGGCCGACGCGGGTCGGCTGTCGATCCCGTTCACCACGGGCCTGCTCGTCGGGATAGGTGAGACGCTTGTCGAGCGGGCCGAGACCATTCACGCGATCCGCCGGTCGCACAAGGAGTTCGGGCACGTTCAGGAAGTGATCGTGCAGAACTTCCGGGCCAAGGACCACACCGCGATGGCCTCATCGCCGGACGCGGAGTTCGAGGACTTCCTGGCCACCATCGCGGTCACCCGGCTGGTGCTGGGACCCAAGATGCGGGTTCAGGCACCGCCGAACCTCGTGTCGCGCAACGAGTGTCTGGCCCTCGTCGGGGCCGGGGTCGACGACTGGGGCGGTGTCTCGCCGCTCACCCCCGACCACGTCAACCCCGAACGCCCGTGGCCTGCACTCGACGAGCTGGCCGCGGTGACCGCCGACGCCGGCTACGACCTGGTGCAGCGGCTCACCGCGCAGCCGCAGTACGTGCAGGCGGGTGCGGCGTGGATCGACCCGCGGGTGCGGGGCCACGTCGACGCGCTTGCCGACCCCGACACCGGTTTCGCGCTGGACGTCAACCCGGTCGGGCGGCCGTGGCAGGAGCCCGATGAGGCGTCGGAGTCGTTGGGCCGCACCGACCTTCACTCCGCGATCGACGACACCGGCCGGCTCACCGAGACCCGCAGCGACCTCGACAGCGCGTTCGGCGACTGGGAGTCGATCCGGGAGAAGATCTCCGAACTCGCGGCCAGGGCACCCGAACGCATCGACACCGATGTGCTGGCGGCGTTGCGCGCCGCCGAACGCGATCCGGCCGGGCTGTCGGACGACGCGTACCTGGCGCTGGCCTGTGCCGACGGTCCGGCATTGGATGCGGTTGGCGCGCTTGCCGATTCGCTGCGCCGCGACGCCGTCGGGGAGGACGTCACGTTCGTCGTCAACCGCAACATCAACTTCACCAACATCTGCTACACCGGCTGCCGGTTCTGTGCCTTCGCCCAGCGTAAAGGCGACGCCGATGCGTACTCGCTGTCGGTGGACGAGGTCGCCGACCGGACGTGGGAGGCGCACGTCGCAGGCGCGACCGAGGTGTGCATGCAGGGCGGTATCGACCCCGAACTGCCCGTCACCGGCTACGCCGATCTGGTGCGCGCGGTGAAGAAGCGCGTGCCGTCGATGCATGTACATGCGTTCTCGCCGATGGAGATCGCCAACGGTGTCACCCGCAGCGGCCTGTCGATTCGCGAATGGCTGACGTCGTTGCGCGAGGCGGGGTTGGGCAGCATCCCGGGCACCGCGGCAGAGATTCTCGACGACGAAGTGCGATGGGTGCTGACGAAAGGCAAGCTGCCGACGTCGATGTGGATCGAGGTCGTGACGACCGCCCACGAGGTCGGTCTGCGGTCCAGCTCGACGATGATGTACGGCCACGTCGACCAGCCGCGACACTGGGTCGGCCACCTACGGGTGTTGCGCGAAATCCAGGACCGCACCGGCGGGTTCACGGAGTTCGTACCGCTGCCGTTCGTGCACCAGAGCTCGCCGCTGTATCTGGCCGGCGGGGCGCGGCCGGGCCCGACACACCGCGACAACCGCGCCGTGCACGCGCTCGCGCGCATCATGCTGCACGGCCGGATCTCCAACATTCAGACCAGCTGGGTCAAACTCGGCGTCGAGCGCACCCAGGTAATGCTCACCGGCGGGGCCAACGACCTCGGCGGCACCTTGATGGAGGAGACGATCTCGAGGATGGCCGGTTCGGAGTTCGGCTCCTACAAGACGGTCGAGGAACTCGTCTCGATCGCCGAGGGCATCGGCCGCCCGGCGCGCCAGCGTTCCACGACGTACGCCCCCCTCGCCGCCTAGCTCTACTTCCGCGAGCGACCGTGTCTGCCCCCCGACACGCCGCGTTCCGGCGAGATTTTGCGGTCGCTCGCGGCCTGAGCCGAGCCTGAAAGCGCGGGCCTCGTTTTCCGCGCCCCCTTCGGAATAAATCCGGACTGTGGTCCGTTTCGATAAGAAGTGCCTCCGATGGCGGACCGGCACCCCGAAAGACCAATCGAAACGAAGGAGAAGCGAGCATGACCATGACCACAGCTGTTACGACCCCCCTTTCCGTCGGCACCTGGACCATCGACCCCGTGCACTCGACCGTAGGGTTCTCCGTACGCCACATGATGGTGAGCAAGGTGCGCGGCACGTTCGACGACTTCAACGGTGCGATCACCGTCGCCGAGGACGGCACGCCCTCGGTCACCGCCGAAATCAAGGTCGACTCCATCAACACCCGTAACGAGCAACGCGACGGCCACCTCAAGTCGGCCGACTTCTTCGACACCGCAAAGCATCCGATCGCCACCTTCACCTCGACCGGTGTGCGGCCCAACGGCGACACCTATCTCATCGATGGCGACTTCACGCTCAAGGGCGTCACCAAGCCCATCACCCTCGAAGTCGAGTTCAACGGCGTCAACCCCGGCATGGGACAGGGCGAGGTCGCCGGCTTCGAGGCCTCAGTTGTGCTGAACCGCAGAGACTTCGGCATCAACATCGACATGCCGCTCGAGACCGGCGGCGCGGTCGTCGGCGACAAGGTCACCGTCACCCTCGAGATCGAGGCCCTCAAGCAGGCCTGACCCGTCAGGTCTTCAACGGCAGCGGTGGTGGTGTCTCGTCGGGCACCACCACCGCGACGACCGACTCGAGAAGCCAGAACACCACCGTTGCCACCACGATCACCAACGCGGGCACGACGACGATCGGGGCGGCGACGAGCAGCACCAGAAGCAGGGCGCCCGGCAGATCTCTCCACCAGCCGGCGCCGCCCTTGCCCTGCAGGATCGCGGAGAACCGCACAGTCGCCCAGATGATCCAGCGCCGCAGCAGGCTCACGCCGTCGCGCTGCATCTGCAGGCGAAAGCGGTAGTCGGCGGTCCGGCGGTCGCACCCCGTGTGCTCCGGAAAGCGCCACAGGTAGTCGTGGAGGACGGCTGCGCGCGCATAACGCCCGGCGCGGGGCACGAACCAGGCCACCACGCCCGGCACCGACACCAGATCGGTCGCGAAGTCGGCGCTGACCTCGAACTGCTCATTCGGCCCCTCGAAGCCGAGCGGCTGCGTGGTTCGCCACTCGTCCCACGCGCTCTCCTTGAAGACCCGTTTGGTGGCGCGTACGGCGTCGACCTCGGCTGCGGTCAGTTGTCGGACATGGAGGACGGCCGTCTTGTCGACGGGCGGGGCACAACGTTCCATCACGCAGGTATAGCAAGGTGGTCGCCCCGTGCGGTCGGACTGAGGGGTGTCTGCTAGGCAGTTGTATGTGCAACGTTTAGTATCAGTAACCACGCGCAACCCTTACCGGGGGTGCGCGTGAAGTTAGGGCACACTGAGACGACCGTCCAAGTAACGACCACGGATACTTGCGGCTGACTTGGATGCCCACCCCGTACGGCAGCCCACCGGACAGGAGATCGAGGAGACCTTGAGGAGAACACGGTGACGTACGTCATTGCCGAGCCTTGTGTCGACGTCAAAGACAAGGCGTGTATCGAGGAATGCCCAGTCGACTGCATCTACGAGGGCGCTCGCATGCTCTACATCCACCCGGATGAGTGCGTGGACTGCGGTGCCTGCGAACCGGTGTGCCCCGTCGAGGCCATCTACTACGAAGACGACGTGCCTGATCAGTGGAGCAGCTATACGCAGATCAACGCCGACTTCTTCGACGAACTGGGCTCGCCCGGTGGCGCGTCGAAGGTGGGCCAGACCGACAACGACCCGGAGCCGGTCAAGAGCATGCCGCCGCAAGGTGAGGACTGATAACGGCTCACGCAGGGCGCAGTATGCCGCCGCCCGCGCAGCGCAGCCGAGCGGCGCGACAGCCCCGTAGCGCGTCGCTGCCGGCGTTTCCCTGGGACACCCTGGCCGACGTGACCGCGCTGGCTCGTGCGCACCCGGACGGCATCGTCGACCTGTCCGTGGGCACCCCGGTGGACCCGGTGGCACCCGTCATCCGCGAAGCGCTGACGGCGGCCAGCGCCGCGCCCGGCTACCCGACCACCGCAGGCACCCCCGCCTTGCGAGAAGCCGCGGTGAACGCGCTGGCGCGGCGCTATGGCATCACGGGCCTGTCGCCCGACGCCGTGCTGCCGGTGATCGGCACCAAAGAGCTGATCGCCTGGTTGCCGACGCTGTTGGGGCTGGGTCCCGACGACGCTGTGGTCGCGCCCGAGCTGGCGTACCCGACGTACGACGTCGGCGCGCGGCTGGCGGGCGCGCGGATCGTGCGGGCCGATTCGCTGACACAACTCGGTCCGCAGACCCCCGCCCTGGTGTACCTGAACTCGCCGAGCAACCCGACGGGCAAGGTGCTCGGCGTCGACCACCTGCGCAAGGTGGTCGGCTGGGCGCGCGAGCGCGGTGTCCTGGTCGCCTCCGACGAGTGCTACCTCGGGCTGGGCTGGGACGCCCAACCGCTGTCGGTGCTGCATCCGTCGGTCTGCGACGGGGACCATACCGGGCTGCTGGCCGTGCATTCGCTGTCCAAGACGTCGTCGCTGGCCGGGTACCGGGCCGGTTTCGTCGCGGGAGACCCGAGCGTCGTCGCCGAGCTGCTGGCGGTTCGCAAGCACGCCGGAATGATGGTGCCGACGCCCGTGCAGGGCGCGATGGTCGCCGCTCTCGACGACGACGAGCACGAACGCGAGCAGCGCGCCCGCTACCAGAAACGGCGCGAGATCCTGCTTCCCGCCGTGCGCGCGGCCGGGTTGACCGTCGAAGACTCCGAGGCCGGGTTGTACCTGTGGGCGACGCGCGGAGAGCCCTGCCGTGACACCGCCGCCTGGCTCGCGCAGCGCGGTATCCTCGTCGCACCCGGCGAGTTCTACGGCGCCCGCGGGACCAAACACGTGCGGATCGCGTTGACCGCGACCGACGAGCGGATATCGGCGGCCGCACAGCGCCTCACGGCCGGTTAGATTCCGTCGCTCGTAAACCGAGCGCGAGCACCAGCCGGTCGTCTGGATCGTTCAGCGACGTCGACAACAACTTCTCGATGCGACGGATCCGGTAGCGCACCGTGTTCGGATGCACGTGTAGTCGCTGAGCGACCGCGGTGATGTCACCGAAGGCGTCGAGGTAGTCCCCGAGCGTTTCGGCGAGCACCGGATCCTGTTCTCGCAGTTGATGTATCCGCGGGTCGACGAGCCGCTGACCGACCCGCGACACTATCTCGTCGAGCAGCACGGTGGTACGCGCGTCGTCGAGCGACGCGACGTGGCCGATCGCGCCGGGGTGACGCTGTGCGCTGTCGAAGACCCGGTCCACTTCGGCGCGCGCGTTCGCGGCGGCCGCCAGCCCGGCAAGCGGGGCGGCGACGACCGCCCGCAGCGAGAGCCCCAGTTCGCGGTCGAGCGTCGCGACCGCACCGCGCGCCCACGACATCACCGATGACGGCGCACCGGTCTTCGGAAGCAGCACATAGACTCGCCCACCGCTCGACGCGATCTGCGCATCGGGCCGAAAGGCGCTGGCGCTCAAGGCGATCACACTCGCCGGTGTGGTGCCTTCGGGATCGACGAACCCGACGAGCGCACCTCGGCCCTCGACGGAGATGCCGAGTTCCCTTGCGACGGCTGCGACATCGACCGCGTCACCGGACAGGCCGAGCAGTTCCTGCACCTGTCTGGTGTGTGTGGACGGCGAGGCCGACAGCCGCGACAGAATTCGTGCCGCAAGGACAGCGCCGCCGCGCAGCACCTCCTCGACATCGTCGGCCAGCGGTGCCGAACCCTGTTGCAGCCAAATGGTTCCGGCGAACCGGCCGGCTTTCGCATCGGGAACGTGGATGCCGACCGCCAGGCGCGGTCGCAGCCCCAACTCCGGTCGTTCGGCGACGCGCACAACGTCGGTGCTCGAACGCAGGGCGTCGAAGATACCCCACCGCGCGAGCCAGGCCAGGTGCTCGGGCGGGCCGGCGCGGCCGAGGATGGTCAGCCGACGTAGCTCGTCGGCCTCGTCGCTGGACGCCGAATACGCCAGCACGTGGGAATTCTCGTCCTCGATGCTGATCATGCCGCGAGTGCGATCGGCCATCGACTGGGCCAAGCCGAACAGGTCGGTGCCCGGATCGTGGTGCGGATCGCCATGGTCGCCGTGATGTTCGAACGCGTGGTTCACCAGTTTGTACAGCGACTCCCAGCGGGCCCGCGGTTCGACGGCCACCACCGCAGTGCCCAGCGCGACGGCCTGCTCGACCGCGGCAGGAGACGGTTCCTTGACGAAGATCGCCGCGGGCACCCGGCCGGTGCCTGCGAACTGCCGCTCAAGCCAGCGCACCGCGTCCACGTCGTCGACACCGAGCAGAAAGAACAGGTCCGCCGAGCCGGATCCGACGGCCAGACCCAGCCGGACATCGTCGGCGTCGACCAGGGCGACCGATGCGACGGGCATGTCCAGGCCGCGCGGCGCTTCGACCAGCGTCACCATGGTCCGGTCCAACGCCAGCAGCAGTCGGCCGAGGCCGAGACCGGCGGTTGGTGGCTCCATCACACGCCCCTTTGTCTGATCCGACTATAGATCGTCGGTGGCGTTGTCGGATCGACCATCGGATCGGGTGTCGTGGCCGAGCATCATTTCGTCATGGATGCCATCACCGACGTTCCCCCTCCGGCGAACGAGCCGGTCCACGATTACGCGCCGGGCTCGGGTGAACGCGCCCGGCTCATCGAGGCGCTGACTTCCGTCGCCGCCCACCCCGTCGACCTGCCGCACGTCATCGGCGGCCAACACCGGATGGGCGACGGCGACCGCATCGACGTGGTGCAGCCGCACCGTCACACCGACCCTTCCGGACGGCTGGGCACCCTCACCAACGCCACTCACTCCGACGCGGCCGCGGCCATCGAGGCCGCGATGGCCGCCAAAGCGCAATGGGAGGCCACTCCGTTCGACGACCGGGCCGCGGTGTTTCTGCGGGCGGCCGACCTCCTCGCAGGCCCGTGGCGCGAAAAACTCTGCGCCGCCACCATGCTCGGGCAGTCCAAGTCGGCGTACCAAGCCGAGATCGACGCGGCCTGTGAGCTCATCGACTTCTGGCGGTTCAACGTCTCGTTCGCCCGAAAGATCCTCGAGCAACAACCGATCAGCGTGCGCGGGATCTGGAACCGCACCGACTACCGACCGCTCGACGGATTCATCTACGCGATCACGCCGTTCAACTTCACCGCGATCGCGGGCAACCTGCCCACCGCGCCTGCGCTGATGGGCAACACCGTGATCTGGAAGCCCTCGCCCACCCAGACATTTGCCGCCTATCTCACGATGCAGTTGCTGGAGCAGGCCGGTCTGCCGCCCGGCGTCATCAACCTGCTCACCGGGGACGGCGTGGAGGTTTCCGAGGTGGCGCTGTCCGATCCGCGGCTGGCAGGCATCCACTTCACCGGGTCGACCACGACGTTCCAGCATCTGTGGCGCGAGGTGGGCAACAACATCGACCGCTACCACGGCTACCCGCGCCTGGTGGGCGAGACGGGCGGCAAGGACTTCGTCGTCGCCCATACCAGCGCGCAGCCCGACGTGCTGCGCACGGCGCTGATCCGCGGCGCGTTCGACTATCAGGGCCAGAAGTGCTCGGCGGCGTCGCGGGCGTTCATCGCGCGCTCGGTGTGGCAGCAGATGGGCGACGACTTCCTCTCGGCGACAGAGGAACTGCGCTACGGCGACGTGACCGACCTGACCAACTTCGGCGGTGCGCTGATCGACGCACGGGCGTTCGCCAAGAACGTCAAGGCGATCGAGCGCGCGAAGACCGCCCATGTGACCATCGCCGTCGGCGGCGAATACGACGACACAGAAGGCTATTTCGTCCGACCGACCGTGCTGTTGTCCGACGACCCGACCGACGAATCGTTTAAAACCGAGTATTTCGGGCCGATCCTGGCGGTTCACGTCTACCCCGACGACGGATACGACCGCATCCTCGACGTCGTCGACACCGGGGCGAAGTACGCACTGACCGGTGCGGTGATCGCCGACGACCGCTCGGCGGTGCTGCAGGCCGAACGGCGACTGCGCCACGCCGCAGGCAACTTCTACATCAACGACAAGCCGACCGGTGCAGTCGTCGGACAACAACCCTTCGGCGGGTCGCGGGCATCGGGTACCAACGACAAGGCGGGTTCGGCGCTGAACCTGCTGCGGTGGACATCGGCGCGCTCGATCAAGGAGACCCTCGTCCCGCCGACCGACCACAACTATCCGCACATGGAGCAGTGATGGGATTCTTCCAACGCGTTGCGCGGCCGGCGATCATGGCCGCCGGCCGACGGGACTCCCTGCGAAGAACCGCCGAGCGGCTTCCGGTGACACGCGATGTCGTGCACCGGTTCGTGCCGGGGGAGACGGTGGACGATGCGCTCGACGCCGTTGTCCAATTGCGTGATTCGGGTCGCCTCGTGTCGATCGACCACCTCGGCGAGGACGTGACCGACGCGGACACCGCGACCGAGAACGTGCACGCGTACCTGACGCTGCTGGACGGACTCGCGCGGCGTGAAGAGGGACCGGCCGAAGTGCGGCCACTCGAGGTCTCGTTGAAGCTGTCGGCGTTGGGGCAGGCATTGGCACGCGACGGTGAGAAGATCGCGCTGGAGAACGCCCACACCATCTGCGAACGGGCGCAGCGCATCGGGGTGTGGGTGACGGTGGACGCCGAGGACCACACCACCACCGATTCGACCCTGTCGATCGTGCGCGATCTGCGCACCGAGTTCGGCTGGCTGGGAACGGCTCTGCAGGCGTATCTCAAGCGCACCCATGCCGACTGCCGGGATTTCGCCGCCCCTGCATTCTCTTCGCGCAAGCGCTCATCGGCCACTGGTGCATTCTCTTCGCGCAAGCGCTCATCGGCCGCTGCGCGAATCCGGTTGTGCAAGGGTGCCTACGACGAACCGTCGTCGGTGGCCTACCGTGACCGCGACGACGTCACCGACTCCTACCTGCGCTGCCTTCGGGTGCTGATGGCGGGAAACGCTTACCCGATGGTGGCCTCGCACGACCCGACCGTCATCGCGACGGTACCCGCGCTGGCCGCCGAGAACAACCGGGGCCGAGACGATTTCGAGTACCAGATGCTGTACGGCATCCGCGATGCCGAGCAGCGCAGGCTGGCCGATGCGGGCAACCATGTGCGGGTGTACGTGCCGTTCGGCGCCCAGTGGTACGGGTACTTCGTGCGCAGGCTCGCGGAGCGGCCCGCCAACCTGATGTTCTTCCTGCGGGCGCTGGCCGAACGCCGCGGCGCTTAGAGTGCCACGCCGACGGGGATACCGGGCGAGCTGACGGGGCGGGCGGCGACAGGCATCACGACCGTCCCGCGGCATGCTCCGCCCAGGATTTCGGTCTGCCAGGTACCGAACAGCTGTCCGTCGATGTCGGGGGCGTAGAACACGCGCGACCGCGCCGGAGCGTACTCGCTGGGAACCCCGTCGCCGCGGAAGCACTCCCACTGCCAGTTGTAGGCGTACTGCCAGCGCGCCCCGTCCCAGGTGTAGCGGACCGGTTGCGGGATGGTGGGATTGCTCGGCGCGGGACCCGACACGACGGTGGCGACACACAGCCCCGCCGAGCAGTCGGTCGCCAGCACGTACTGCGCGCTGAAATCGGGTTCGGGTTGAGCGGCGGCGATGCTGGTGCCCATCTTGTCCGACGCGTAGGTGACGATCTCGTAGCGCCCGTTCCACACCGGATTCGCTGCGGCGGCCGTCGGCAGCAGCGAAACACTCGTGGCCACAGCACATGTCAGCCCCAACAGCGCACTGGTCAGGGCACGGGCGGACATATCGTGAACACTACTGAGCCGACTTCCGCCAACCCTTCGCGACACGGTTTGCCGAAGGCTACGACACCGTCACGGATTGGTCTCGATGTGCCGGTGGTCGCGGGGTCTCGCCGCAGCCGGCGGAGGACACGAGGAAGTATCCGGCGCCGCCGAACACCAGCGGCATCATCGCCATCATCCCGTAGATCGCGGTCATCGTGTCACCTCCTCCGATCGCTCTTACTTGGTATACGAAGCAGGGCGGCTCGCGGTTCGAAGCGGTCGGCGACGGGCCGGTTACGGTCGAGGCGAGAAGATGCGGAACGTGTTGTCCTCGGGATCGCGGAAGACGACCCAATACAGACCGTCCTCCTGGCGATCACTGACGCGCACCGCGCCCAACGATTCGACCCGGTCGGCGTGCTCCGACCACGCGGGTCCGCCGTTGAAGTCGATCATCAGCCGATTTTGTCCCGCGGGCAGGTCCGCGGCCGGGCGGCCCTGGAACATCCAGGTCACCCCGCCGTCGTCGAGGCCGACGGTCGCGAACTCCGCGGTCGCGTGCTCGTCGACCGGCCGGTTGAGCACCCTGGACCAGAAGCGCACCAGCGCGGCGGCGTCGCGGCAGTCGAACGAATACATGCCGATCGGCATGGTGTCTGAAGTCGAGATGTCAGTCTCCTGTGGTCGCCTTTCTGCGTCACTGTGAAGACTCGGCACCGCGACCAAACTCATCGCATCCGTCAGCGCCCCGACAGCACCAGCAGGGCCCACGCCGCGATCGACTGCGCGTCGGTGATCACCCCGGCGCGCATCATCTGCTCGATCTCGGCACGGGTGAACCATTCGCTGTGCATGTCCTGTTCCTCGTGCTCGCGGTCGTGCTCGCCCTCGGTGATGCCGGTGGCCAGAAACACCCAGCCGCGCTGGCTGCTCATTCCGGGCGCCACGTCGAGCAGTCCCAGGCGCACCAGCTCCGACGCACGCAGACCCGTCTCCTCACGCAGTTCGCGCGCCGCGAGGTCGGCGGGCGCCAGGTCCTTCTGGTCGGGCGCGGTGCCCTGCGGAAACTCCCAGCGCCGCAGACCCAGCGGATAGCGGAACTGCTCGACCAGCCGGAACCGGTCGCCATCGCGCGCGATCACCAACGCATAGGTCGGCTTGTCCACGACCGCGTAGATGCCGTCGCTGCCGTCTGGTCGGCGGATGTCGTCCTCGCGCAGCACCATCCAGTTGTTCCGGTAGACCTCGCGCGATGCCAGCCGCTCAATGTGAGTCACGCGCCCAGTATCGCCGAGCCGATATGGGTAACCTCGCTGCTTATGCTGCTGGCTTCGCTCAACCCCGCCGCGGTCGCGGGTGGCGCTGACATCGGGGACGCGGTCCGTATCGGCGGGGCGCAGTTGTCGCGCAGTGATCTGGTGGGGGCCGCGACGTCGGTGGCCGAACGCGTCGCGGGTGCGCAGCGGGTCGCGGTGCTGGCCACACCGACCGTGGAGACCGTTTTGGCGGTGACCGGCTGCCTGATCGCCGGTGTGCCCGTCGTCCCGGTGCCCGCCGACGTCGGCGCCGCCGAGCGCAGACACATCCTGGGCGACTCGGCCGCGCAGGCGTGGTTGGGGGAGAAGCCTGCGGAGACCGAGGGTCTGCAGCACGTGCCGGTGCGGCTGCACGCCCGCTCGTGGCACCGTTACGCCGAACCGCCCGCCGAGACGCCCGCGCTGATCGTGTACACCTCCGGCACGACCGGCCCGCCCAAGGGTGTCGTCGTCAGCCGCCGCGCGATCGCCGCCGACATCGACGCGCTCGCCGAAGCGTGGCAGTGGACGCCCGACGACATCCTGGTGCACGGCTTGCCGCTGTATCACGTGCACGGGTTGATCCTCGGGCTGCTCGGATCGCTGCGAATCGGAAACCGGTTCGTGCACACCGGAAAACCGAGTCCGCAGAACTATGCGACGGCAGGTGGGACGTTGTACTTCGGGGTGCCGACGGTATGGTCGCGGGTGGCCGACGACGCGGACGCGGCAGCGGCTCTGGCGTCGGCGCGGCTGCTGGTATCGGGCAGCGCCCCGCTGCCGGTGCCGGTGTTCGACAAGTTGGTCGAAAGGACAGGGCACCGGCCCGTCGAACGCTACGGATCGACGGAGTCGTTGATCACGATCAGCACCCGCGCCGACGGTGAGCGCAGACCCGGCTGGGTGGGCCTGCCGCTGACCGGTATCGAGACTCGCCTGGTCGACGAGCACGGTGGCGCGGCGCCACACGACGGGGAAACCCTTGGGCAGCTTCATGTTCGGGGCGCGACGTTGTTCGACGGCTACCTCAACCGCCCCGATGCGACCGCCGAGGTGCTCGACGCCGACGGCTGGTATCGCACGGGCGACGTCGCGGTGATCGACGCCGACGGTATGCACAGGATCGTCGGACGCGAATCCGTCGACCTGATCAAGACCGGAGGTTTCCGCGTGGGCGCCGGCGAGATCGAGGCTGCACTGCTCGGACATCCCGGTGTGCAGGAAGTGGCGGTCGTCGGTGTGCCCGACGAGGACCTCGGCCAGCGCATCGTCGCGTTCGTCGTCGGTGACGCCACGCCCGACGACCTGATCGAGTATGTGGCCCAACAGCTCTCGATACACAAGCGACCTCGTGAGGTGCGGCTGGTGGACTCGCTGCCGCGCAATGCGATGGGCAAAGTGCTCAAGAAGGAGCTGGCACGGTGACGCTGAAGTTCGACGAGATCTGCATCGACGCCCACGACGCCTCGGCGTTGGGCCGGTGGTGGTCGCAGGTGCTGGGCTGGCCCCACGACGTCGACGACGACGGTGACGTCGTGCTGCACGCACCGCCCGGCGCCGGCCCCGACTGGCTCTTTCTCGCGGTGCCCGACGACAAGGTCGTCAAGAATCGCATCCACTTCGACTTCCGGCCCGACGATCAGCAGGCCGAAGTCGAGCGGGTGGTCGACCTCGGCGCGCGCCGGGTTGACATCGGGCAGGGCGATGAAAGCTGGGTTGTGCTGGCCGATCCGGAGGGCAACGAATTCTGCATCCTGGCCGCCGAAGATTGACCGCCCCGTCCCTATTGGCGCGAGCGTGCGGGTCTGTATACGACACGCCGCGAAATCTCAGCATCTTGCGCACGCTCGCGGCGGCTTCAGTGTGCGCAATCGCCGCATGTGGCACACCTCCGCCGCCGTCGTCCCCGGCACCCGTTGTCGGCCAGGAGCCGTTGCGCATCGGACCTGCCGCGCAGGACACCGTCGGCGGGTGGCTGCCCGACGGCCGGACGGTCAGCCCGTTCGACGCCGAGCACCCGATCGTGAAGTGGCTCGACCCCGCGCTTCGCGAGGCGGTGCAGAAAGCGGCGCGTAGCGCCGAAGACGATGGCATAAAGATGCGCATCACATCCGGCTGGCGATCGAAGGGGTTTCAGGAGCGGCTCTTCGACGACGGCGTCGTCCGGTACGGAAGTGTCCAAGCGGCACGAGAATTCGTCGCCTCACCGGAGAAGTCGAAGCACGTGACCGGCGAAGCCGTCGACATCGGGCCTGTCGAGGCGGACAAGTGGCTGATCGCCAACGGCCGCCGCTTCGGTCTGTGTCAGATCTACGCCAACGAGATCTGGCACTTCGAGTTGGCCGTCGTCGACGGCCGCTGTCCGCCGCTCAAGCCGAACGCCGCGGCGGACTGAGCGCTCACCGCGACGTTTAGGGGGCGCTCGTCACGCCGCGAGCGACCGCGAAATGACCGTCCACGCCGGCGTGTTGCGGTACGAACACGGACGCTCGCACAACATGAAAAGAGGGCGGTGCTCAACCTCAGTTCTGGTGGAGCGCTTCGTTCAGCGTGATACCGGTGCCGTCGCGGTTGACCACCTCGACGGCGCCTGAGAGCGAATTACGCCGGAACAGCAGGTTGTCGGCGCCGGACAGTTCGCGCGCCTTGACGGTCTGACCGTCGGCGGTCTGCACCTTCGTGCCCGCCGTGACGTACAGACCGGCCTCGACCACGCAGTCGTCGCCCAGCGAGATCCCGATACCGGCATTGGCGCCCAACAGACACCGCTTGCCCACCGAGATCACTTCCTTGCCGCCGCCCGACAGCGTCCCCATGATCGACGCGCCGCCGCCGAGATCCGTCCCGTCGTCGATGACGACACCGGCCGAGATGCGGCCCTCGACCATCGAACTGCCCAGCGTGCCCGCGTTGAAGTTGACGAAACCCTCATGCATGACGGTCGTGCCCTCGGCCAGGTGCGCACCGAGTCGGACTCGATCCGCGTCGGCGATACGCACGCCGGTCGGCAGCACGTAGTCGACCATTCGGGGGAACTTGTCGACGCCGTAGACCGCCACCGGCCCGCGCGCACGCAGGCGCGCCCGCACCGTCTCGAAACCGGCGACCGCGCACGGGCCGTGATTGGTCCACACGACGTTGGTCAGCACACCGAACAATCCGTCGGCGTTCAGGCCGTGCGGCGCGACGAGCCGGTGCGAGAGCAGGTGCAACCGTAGATAGCCGTCATAGGCGTCGGCGGCCTTGTCCTCCAGCGACGAGATGACCGTCCGCACTGCCACGATGTCGACGCCGCGATCCTCATCGCGACCGGTCAGCGCGCCCAACTCTTCGGGCACCTCGGCCACCGACAGGCGCACCGTGCCCGACGGGCCGTCGGCTCCGAGTTCGGGTGCCGGGAACCATGTGTCGAGGACCGATCCGTCGGCGGCGATCGTCGCCAGCCCGATACCTGCAGCAGAAGTCACGCGGGTAAGACTAACGTCAGCCGTGTGAGCCTGGACTTGCACGGTGATCCGATCGCGCTGACCGCCGCGCTGGTGGACATTCCCAGCGAGTCGCGCCACGAGCGGCGCATCGCCGACGAAGTCGAGACCGCGCTCCGCGAACAGACCTCGATGGAGGTGATCCGCAACGCCGACGCCGTGCTGGCCCGCACGAACCTGGGGCTACCGTCGCGGGTGCTGCTCGCCGGCCACCTCGACACCGTGCCCGTCGCCGACAACCTGCCCAGCCGGCTGGTCGACGGGGAACTGCACGGCTGCGGCACGTCGGATATGAAATCGGGCGACGCGGTATTCCTGCACCTGGCCGCCACCGTTGCCGAGCCAACGCACGACATCACGCTGGTCATGTACGACTGCGAGGAGATCGAGGCGTCGGCCAACGGACTGAACCGCATCCAATCCGAGCTGCCCGACTGGCTGCGGGCCGACGTCGCGATCCTCGGTGAACCCTCCGACGGGTATATCGAGGCCGGCTGCCAGGGCACGCTGCGCGTCGTCATCAGCGCGAGCGGTACCCGCGCCCACTCTGCCCGGTCGTGGTTGGGCGACAACGCGATTCACAAACTCGGCCCCGTGCTCGACCGGCTGTCGTCGTACCGGGCCCGCAACGTGGAGATCGACGGCTGCACCTACCGCGAAGGCCTGTCCGCGGTGCGCATCGACGGCGGTATCGCCGGCAACGTCATCCCCGATGCGGCCTCGGTGTCGGTGAACTTCCGGTTCGCTCCCGACCGCAGCACCGACGAGGCGCTGCACCACGTGCGCGACGTGTTCGACGGCCTCGACGTCGAGATCGAACTCACCGACTCGGCGGCCGGTGCGCTGCCCGGGCTGACCAAGCCGGCCGCGGCCGCGCTGGTACAGGCCGCAGGCGGACAGGTCCGGGCCAAGTACGGATGGACCGACGTGTCGCGATTCGCCGCGCTCGGGGTTCCCGCGGTCAACTACGGCCCCGGTGATCCGAACCTCGCCCACCGTGTCGACGAGCGCGTCGAGGTCGCGAAGATCACCGCCGCGACCGACGTGTTGCGCCGGTATTTAACCGCTTGACCGCGCACCTACGCTGAATGCATGTGAGTTGACGACGTCTCCGGGTGCCGCCCGGATCCGACCGTCCCCCATTTCCGTGCGAGACACGAAGCGATCACTCACATGTCTTCCATCGTCTGTTCTGAGTTGTCATTTGTATGGCCCGACGACACACCGCTGTTCGACGAGCTGTCCTTTTCCGTCGGCGACGGCCGGACCGGTCTGGTCGCCCCGAACGGCGCCGGAAAGAGCGCGCTGCTCAAGCTGATCGCCGGTGAGCTGTCGCCGACGTCGGGTTCGGTCACCGTCGACGGCACGCTCGGGTACCTGCCGCAGACGCTGCCCTACATCGCACATCACACCGTCGCAGAACTGCTCGGCGTCGCGCCCGTCATCGCAGCGCTCGACGCGCTGGCCGACGGGAACCCCGGTGCCGACGTCTTCACCACGATCGGCGACGACTGGGACGTCGAGGAGCGCACGCGGGCACAGCTGGATCGGCTTGAACTGAGCCACATCGCGCTCGACCGTCGACTCGACACGCTGTCGGGCGGCGAGATCATCAGCATCGGCATCGCCGGTCAGCTGCTGAATCGGCCCGACGTGTTGCTGCTAGACGAACCGACGAACAACCTCGACGTCGACGCCCGCCACCGACTCTACGACGCGCTCGACGACTTCACGGGCTGCCTGCTGGTTGTCAGCCACGATCGGCTGCTGCTCGACCGCATGGATCGGATCGCTGAACTGCACCAGGGTGAAATCCGCTCCTACGGTGGCAATTTCACGCTGTACACGGAGGCGGTGAGCCACGAGCAGCGCGTCGCCGAGAACAATGTCCGCAGCGCTCACCAGCTGCTCAAGCGCGAGAAGCGCGAGATGCAGCAGGCGCGTGAGCGTGCGGCGCGGCGGGCGGGCACGGCGACACGCAACCTCAACGACGCCGGGTTACCGAAAATCGTTGCAGGAGCCCGGAAGCGGCGAGCCCAGGAGTCCGCGGGCCGCATCGACGGCGTGCACGCCGCGCGGGTCGACGATGCCAGGGCTCGCCTGGACGACGCCGAGCGGGCGGTCAGGGACGACGACGCGCTCGTACTGGACCTACCCGGCACCGACGTACCCGCCGGCCGGGATGTGCTCACCGCCAAGGGGTTGCGCTTCTCGGCCGGTGAGCTGCTGCTTCTCGACGACGTCGACCTGTCGGTGCGCGGGCCCGAGCGTATCGCGCTGACCGGGCGCAACGGGGTGGGCAAGTCGACGTTGCTGCGCATCGTCGGCGGGGACCTGGCACCGGACTCCGGTTCGGTACAGCGCAGCGGTGCCCGCGTGGCGTATCTGTCGCAGCGGCTCGACCTGCTCGATCCGCGCCTCACCGTCGCCGAGAGCCTCGCCGCGTATGCACCGAGCCTTTCTCACACCCGTCGCATGCACCTTCTGGCGCAGTTCCTCTTCCGAGGCGACCGGATCCATCTGCCGGTGGGCGCGATGTCCGGCGGTGAGCGGTTGCGCGCGACACTCGCGTGCGTGTTGTTCGCCGAACCGGCACCCGAGTTGCTCCTGCTCGACGAGCCCACCAACAACCTCGACCTCGTCAGTGTCGGGCAGCTTCAGGCCGCGCTGAACGCGTACCGGGGCGCATTCGTCGTCGTCAGCCACGACGAGCCCTTCCTCGCCGACATCGGCGTGCAGCGGTGGCTTCGGCTATCCGGCGGCCGTCTCGAGGAGCAGTGGATGCCCTGATCGGGCGTCGCGCCGCATGAAATCGGCGCACGGCCAGCTATCCGGGGCACGGTAAGTTTGAGACCCGTAGCGTGTCGTCAAGGGGGTCGCGCCATGGGCATCGCGCCCGATTCCAGCCCGTACGGCGGTCAGACCGTGACCGGCCCGGGCTGGCCGAACGTCGACGAGGAGACGTTGGCCGCAGCGGCGGCGTCGTACGAGGCGTTGGCGTCCAAGATCAGTGGCAACGTCGTGCCCGAACAGCAGGGTCAGCTGATGCAGCTGTCCGATTCATGGGAGGGCGCGGGCGCGCTCGCCGCCGCGGGGGAGGCCACCAGCATCATCGGCGGGCACGAGGCCAACGCGGCGCAGGCGGCCGCGATCGCGGCGAAATTGCGGGCGATGGAGGCCACGGTCGTGAAGACGAAGATGCTGGCGAACACGATCGCCCAAGAGGTCCAGCATGAGTGTGAAGCCCTCTCGGCGATGCCGTTCAGCAACGCCCAGGAGCTGGTGCAGAGCCGGATCAAGATGGGGCTGTCGCAGAACATCGCCAACATCACCGCCAGCACCACCGAACTCGCGAACACCCTCGGCGTACCGCCGAGCATCCCGCTTTTCGGCGTCCCACCCGTGCCCGGAGCCAAGGAGGCGCAGGACAGCGGGGAGGAAGCCGCGAAGCAGGCCGGTGACGGTTCACAGCAGGCGATGCAGATGGTCGGCCAGATGGGAGCCATGGCCGCGCAGCTGCCGATGCAGATCGGCCAGACGCTGATGCAGGTGCCACAGCAGCTGGGCCAGCAGCTCTCGCAGCCGCTGCAACAGCTGACGTCGATGTTCGGCCAGGGCGGGAAGGCCGACTCCCTCGGCGCCGCGGGGCTGCCCTTCTCGTCGTTCTCCAACCATCCGCTCGCCGGCGGCTCGGGCGCCGGTGGCGGTTCCGGCATGGTCCGGGCGGCGTCGCTGCCGGGCTCCGGCGGTGCGCCACTGCAAACCCCGCAGATGGCCAACCTCGTCGGCAGCAAGGCGGTCAGCACCGCACCCGCGCCCGACGGCGCGACCGCGGGGGCCGCCGCGGTCGGCGGGGCGGCCCCGATGGCCGCGGGCGGCGGTATGGGCGGGATGGCCCCGATGATGGGTCAGCGCGGCGTCAGCGGGGGCACCGCACCAGGATTGGCCGTGCCCGCGCCGCTGGAGCACGATCTCGACGACGACGACGATGACGACTGGTGACGAGGAGCGCACATGGGTAGCCCACTGAGAAAGCCCGACGGCATCAGCTGGAACGCGGCGGCGGTCGAACTGCCCGAGATACCGATGATCCCGGCGGGACAAGACGCGATGAGCGCCACCATTTCGGCGGTACTGCCGACGCTGGCCGCCCAGCTGACTACCAACGTCGCCGCGCTGTCGGCCAAGGAGAACACGTTCTCGGGCAAGGTGGGCGTCGCGCAAGCCGCCTACGAGAACTCCGACGACGCGGGCTCTCAGTCGGTTGGCCAGATCGTCGGGATGCTCGGCCAGGTGGGGCAGCAGGCCGGTCAGATGGGGCAGATGGCGGGGGCGCCTGCTCAGACCCTCGGTGGGCAGACCGGAATGTTCGGCTCCCTCATGCAGCAGGCCATGCAGGGTGCCCAGTCGCCGGGCGGCTCGTCGGCCACCGGTGGGGGTGCGCCACCGAGCGGTGCCGCACCGACAGCCGCGGCGGGAGCGCAGAGCCCGGGTGCGGGCGCACCGGCGCAGCAGCCTCGCGACGACGCCGGGCTGCAGACCGGTGAATCCGACGATCGTGAGGACCACCGGCCGTTGAACCGCGGCGATGACCGCCCGTGGGACGGCGCCGCCGGACCACAGGGCAGTGAATCGGGTGCGGGCGCTGCCCCCGTCACCCCTCCGAAGTCTGGGGACGACGACGTCGCCCGCAACCTGTAGCGGTTACCCCACCTGGGGACGCGTCTGCGCGGGTCGCGGGCCCTCCGCGGCGACCGGCGCCTCCGGTGGGCGACCCACTACTGCCGAATCACTCGGTGCGGCTTGGTATTCCGGTTCGGCACGGCGCGTCGGCTCGGATGGTTTTTCGGCTGGGTCCTCGTCGGAGCGTGCGCCGGTGCCGTCATCGTTGACGCGACTGTCGTCGCGCTCGGGTGTCTCCTCGCCTCGCGCGGCCTGCTGTACAGCTTGCGCGATCATCTGCGGAACCTGTTGCAGCCCTTGCGCAAGACCCAGCAGCGGCGCCGCCATCGACCCGACCAGCTGTCCGACCTGCTGTCCGACCTGACCGAGCATCTGGCCGACCATCTGATCGCCACCGGGCGGGCCCACGCCGTTCGCGGGGGAGCCTGGGACGCCCCCTGTTGTCGATGTGCTTTCGCTCACTTCCGTATCCCGTTGACCGTCAAGCGCGTCGGCGGCCGCGCGCAACTTCTCGGCTCCTTCGTGGTCGCCCTGCTCGTACATCTGGGCGGCCTTTTGCAGCAGGTCAGAGATCGTCGCACCCGCGTCGGCGGTGGCGTGCACGGTGCCCAACCGAGCGTCGAGCGCGCTCGACAACGCGGTGCCCACTCCGGCCGCGATCTGGCCGTGGCTGGTCTGCACTCCGGTTGCCTCCGGTACGCCGGCGAGCACGTGCGACAGGTCCGTCGCGACGCGGTCGTGAATCGAGGCGGAGGACCGCAACCCGTTTGTCTGCGCGAACAACTGGCTCATGACAGTCAAGCCTAGGGCCGCGACAGAACCGGTCCTGACACGAATTTCAGCGGTGGGCTTCGCCTTGGGCTGCGGCGTCCGCGGCGGCGCCGTGCCACCCGCACGCCGCGTAGCTCTGGGATGCCTCGGCCAGCGCGGCGGCATCCCGCGCGGTGAGTGCTCGGCTGTGAGCCAGCGCCAACCGTCCAGTCGCGCAGTCACATTCGGTGCTTACCCGTTCGATCGCGTCCGCGGCCCGCATGTCGCCGAGCCGTACCGCGTCCACCAGCGAGCGCAGCGCGACGGCCGTCTGTCCTCCACGCTCGGCACTGCGCACCGCCTCACGGGCCGCGGCGACGGCGCCGTGCTCGTCGCGGCGCGCCCACATCGTCCACGCCCGTGCGAGTGCCAACTCCGGAGCGAACAGCATTGACTTCAATCCGTGCCGAGACTCGGCGCGCGCCAATGCCTTCCCCGCCTCGACACCCGCACCGAGCTGGCCGAGCGCCTGGGCCAGCAGCATCCACGCCAACGGACCCCACGAGTAGCCGGTGGGGGCCAGCGCCGCGGCCGCACGACGCAACAGGCGTACCGCCTCCTCGAGGTCACCCTTGGCGATCAGCACGTCGGACACCAGCACCTCACCGATCGCGCGACCCGGTTGTTGCAACTGCGCGAAGTCGGTGAGCCGCTGGGCAAGCTGCTGGGCCCGGTCCAGTTCACCTGCCATCAGCAACGCCGTCGTCTGCCCGAATCCGCTGGTGAACCGCAGAAGCCCCGGATGCCCGGCGGCCATCGCCCGCTCGGCCAACGCGTCGACATCGGCGAACCGGCCCGTCCGCGCCGAGCTCAACGCCGCGGCCGCCGCCGCCCAGCCGATCGCGGTGTCGTCGGCGTCCGGCGACGCCAACACGCCGGTGGCCACCTCCATCGCCCGCGACACGCTCCCGGCGTTCATCGCAAACGTGGCCGACAACGCGTCGAGGGTGATGCGTGCGGCCGGCGACGACACCCGGTTGCGTGTCGCACGCAGGAACGCCGTGGCGCGCTCGGGCTCGGACAGCATCCAGAACTGGTTGGCCGCCCGCGGCAGCGCCCACGCCATCAGCTCGGTCTCCGACAGCGCGGCACCGTTCACGCCGTCGAGCACCGCGTCCGCGTCGCGGCCTCGGCCTTGCCACGCCAGCGCGTACGCGAGCGTCAGCCGGGTGGGGAGGTCATCGGGTGCGCCCTGGAGCGCGGCGCGGCCGAGCCGTTCGCTGAGCACCAGATCGCCGAGGCGCAACGCCTCCGCGGCCGCCGAGGACTGCTCCGATGGCCCCTGCGGACTGTCGCTGTCGAGCGCCAGCACCGCGCGGCGCAACCTGTCGACGGCGCCGTGACCGGGCCGCCCGGCCAGCCGGTCGACGACTTCACCCCGCAGTCTGCGCAGCTCCGGGCCGCCCAACGCTTCGCGCACCGAGTCGGCGAACAGCGGATGCGCCGGGTGCACCCAACCGTCGTCGACGACGACGGCACCCGATGCCGCTGCGGCCTCGACCGACTCCGGTCCCACCAAGGCTTCGAGCTCGTCGAGCGCCAGCGGGTCGTCGACGGCCAGGTACTCCAGGACGCGATAGGCGGCGCCCGTAAGGGCGGCGACGAATTCGTCGACCGACGCGGCCACCCGACGGTCGTCGTGACCCGGCGGCTCGAGGTCAATGCGCTCGACGAGGCCGTCGTCCCACAACGCCGAGACACCGTCGGCCCTCACTCCGGACGGCGCTACCGTCACGATCAGCGCGGCGGTGCCGCTGACCGCGAGCTGGTAGATCAGCGCCGCCGACAACGGATCCAGCAGATGAGCGTCGTCCACCACCAGCAGGCGCCCGTCGCCCAGAGTGTCGCGGGCGCTGCGCAGAACGTCTGTGGTCTTGCCGGTGTCGGCGACGTCGATGAGGCGGCTGACCGCCGCGAAAGGGACCGCGGCCATCGGCGCGGTGGCGGTGACCCAGTCGACGCGGTGGTAGGCCCCTGCGAGCCGTTCTGCGGCCGCTCGCGCCAGCGTCGTCTTACCCACGCCGGCGGGACCGATCAGGACGGCGCCGGAACGCTTCTGCAGACCGGCTTCAATCGAATCGAGTGCCGGTCCGGGCGGCGAGGTGACCCACTCAATCGGCACGGCCGGAGTCTATGGCTAAATCGATCGCCGCACTCCTCAACGCGGCCGGGGGCCGCTTGATCGTCGTGCGGCTAGGTTGTGCTCGTGTCCGCAGAACCCCACGCTCGCGAGTCCCGCCGTCAGTGGGCGGTGTGTGTCTACTGCGCGTCGGGTCCGATGCACCCCGACCTCATCGGGCTGGCCGAGGAGGTCGGGGTGGCGATCGCCGAGCGGGGTTGGAGCCTGGTCTCCGGCGGCGGAAACGTTTCTGCGATGGGTGCGTTGGCGACGGCGGCCAGGTCCCGCGGGGGCCACACCGTCGGTGTCATCCCGAAGGCGCTGGTGCATCGCGAGGTCGCCGATGTCGACGCCGACGAACTCGTGGTCACCGACACGATGCGTCAACGCAAGGAGGTCATGGAGGGGCGGGCGGACGCGTTCGTCGCGCTGCCCGGAGGCATCGGCACGCTCGAGGAGTTCTTCGAAGCCTGGACAGCGGGTTATTTGGGTATGCATGACAAACCGGTCGTGCTGCTCGACCCCATCGGGCACTACGACGGGCTGTTGGCTTGGCTGCACGATCTGCGCGACAGCGGGTACGTCGCGCAGGGGGCACTGGACCGATTGGTCGTCACCGTCGACGTCGAGTCGGCCATGACGGCGTGTGCGCCACAGCCATGAACACGGTCACTAGGGTGTGCGACAAACGAACAGGGAGGGACGAACGCGCATGACCGAGAAGTCGGGGATTCGCCGCAGCGTCGGTTTATTGGACATCGCCGCCCGCGCGCCGGGCCTGATCGCGGACCTGCCGACGATCCTGCGCGGCGTCGTCACCGGTTTCGGTGCTCGGCCCTCGGCCAAGACCTCGATCGGCAAGGTTTTCCAGGACCGCGCCGCACGCTACGGCGACAAGGTGTTCCTCCGGTTCGGCGACGAGCAGATCACCTATCGCGAGGCCAACGAGACCGTCAACCGCTACGCCGCGATCCTGGCTGCCCGCGGCGTGGGCCACGGCGATGTCGTCGCCATCATGCTGCGCAACTCCGCGGAGCCCGTGCTGCTGATGCTGGCGTCGGTCAAGTGCGGCGCGATCGCCGGCATGCTCAACTACAACCAGCGAGGCGATGTGCTCAAGCACAGCCTCGGGCTGCTGGAGGCCAAGGCCATTGTCGCCGATACCGACTTCGTCGAGCCGATCACCGAGTCCGGCGCCGACACCGACGGGCTGCTCACCATCGACGACCTCAAGCGCCTGGCCTCGTCTGCGCCCGCCAGCAACCCCCCGACCACCGCGGCGGTGCTCGCCAAGGACAACGCGTTCTACATCTTCACGTCGGGCACCACCGGCATGCCGAAGGCCAGCGTGATGACGCATTACCGCTGGCTGCGGGCGCTGGCCGGGTTCGGCGGTCTCGGAATGCGGCTGACCAGCAAGGACACCCTCTACTGCTGTCTGCCGCTGTATCACAACAACGCGTTGACGGTCGCGCTGTCGTCGGTGCTGAACTCGGGCGCGACGCTGGCGATCGGCAAGCAGTTTTCGGCGTCGAAGTTCTGGGACGAGGTGATCCGCTACGACGCGACCGCGTTCGTCTACATCGGCGAGATCTGCTCGTATCTGCTCAGCCAGCCGCCCAAGGACACCGACCGCAAGCACAAGGTGCGGGTCATCTGTGGCAACGGGCTGCGCCCGGCGATCTGGAACGACTTCACCGAACGATTCGGCATCGACCGGGTGTGTGAGTTCTACGGCGCCAGCGAGGGCAACACCGCGTTCGTAAACGTGTTCAACATTCCGCAGTCCACCGGTATCTGCCCGTCGCCGGTGGCCTTCGTCGAGTACGACCCGGAGACCGGCGATCCGCTGCGCGACGACAAAGGCCGCGTCAAGAAGGTGTCCACCGGTGAGCCGGGCCTGTTGCTGTCCAAGGTCAGCAACTTCCAGCCCTTCGACGGCTACACCGATCGCGAAGAGACCGAAAAGAAGTTGGTGCGCAACGCTTTCCGTGACGGTGACGTGTGGTTCAACACCGGCGACCTCATGCGCTCGCAGGGGTTCGGGCACGCGTCGTTCACCGACCGGCTCGGCGACACCTTCCGGTGGAAGGGCGAGAACGTCGCCACCACCGAGGTGGAGACGGCCATCTCCGCCGCTCCGCAGGTCGAGGAGTGCACGGTCTTTGGCGTCGAGGTCGAGGGCGCAGGCGGACGCGCGGGCATGGCCGCGATCCAGCTCAAAGAGGGCGAGAAGTTCGACGGCAAGGCGCTGGCCAAAGCCGCATACGACAAGTTGCCCAATTACGCGGTGCCGCTGTTCGTGCGGGTGGTCGAGGAGTTGGCGTACACGTCGACGTTCAAGAGCCAGAAGGTCGACCTTCGAAAGGAGGGCTTCAACGTAGAGGAGATCGACGATCCGATCTACGTGCTCTCCGGTCGCGACGAGGGTTACGTCGAGTTCTACGACGACTACCCCAAAGAGGTCGCCGACGGAAAGAAGCCCAAGAACTAGCGATTCGTGAGTGGAAACGTTCGCCCGCCGAACGAAATCACGCACAAATCGCGCCGCCGTAGCCTGGAAGGGTGAACACGCACTCGGGCCGCTTCCTGGGCCGGCCCGTCGCCGCCGATCGAGCGCTGATCATGGCGATCGTGAACCGGACTCCGGACTCGTTCTACGACCGCGGCGCCGCGTTCACCGACGAGGCGGCCAAGACGGCCGCGCACCGGGTCATCGAGGACGGCGCTGACGTCGTCGACGTGGGCGGGGTCAAGGCGGGCCCGGGTAGCACCGTCGACACCGACGAGGAGATTGCGCGCGTCGTTCCGTTCATCGAATGGCTGCGCAGCATTTATCCCGATCAGCTGATCAGCGTCGACACCTGGCGCTCGGCGGTCGCCAAACAGGCGTGCGCGGCGGGAGCCGACCTGATCAACGACACCTGGGCCGGCCACGATCCGGCGCTGCCGGAGGTGGCCGCGGAGTTCGGTGCAGGCCTGGTGTGCTCGCACACCGGCGGCGCACAACCGCGCACCAGGCCGTTCCGGGTCAACTACGGAATCACCGAACGCGGCGTCGTCGACGACGTGATCGCGGAGGTGACCGCGGCGGCCGAACGCGCGGTCGCGGCGGGGGTGGCGCGCGACGCCGTGCTGATCGACCCGACGCATGATTTCGGCAAGAACACTCATCACGGTCTTAGTTTGTTGCGCCATGTGAAAGAGCTTGTAAACACTGGATGGCCCGTCCTGATGGCGCTGAGCAACAAGGATTTCGTCGGGGAGACTCTGGGTGTGGGTTTGACCGAACGCCTGGAGGGCACCCTTGCAGCCACCGCCCTGGCGGCCGCAGACGGAGCCGCGATGTTCCGGGTGCACGAGGTCGGACCGACTCGGCGTGTACTGGAGATGGTCGCGTCGATCCAGGGCGGACGGCCGCCGACGCGCACGGTGAGGGGACTGGCATGACACTCACACCCGAACTTCCCGCTACTGACGTCGTCATCGCACGCTGGCTCAGCGACCACAGCTGGAGCCGGCCGACGTGGACGGTCTCCGAACTCGAAGCCGCCAAACGGGGCCGCACCATCTCGGTGGTGCTGCCCGCCCTCAACGAGGAAGAGACGGTCGGCAGCGTCGTCGAGACCATCACCCCGCTGCTCGGTGGGCTGGTCGACGAGCTGATCGTGCTGGATTCCGGCTCGACCGACGACACCGAGATCCGCGCCCTGGCCGCCGGTGCCCGGGTGATCAGCCGTGAGGCGGCGCTGCCGGAGGTGGCTCCGCAACCCGGCAAGGGGGAGGTGCTGTGGCGCTCGCTGGCCGCCACGACCGGTGACGTCGTGGTGTTCGTCGACTCGGACCTGATCGACCCCGACCCGATGTTCGTGCCCAAGCTGGTGGGTCCGCTGCTCACCACCGACGGTGTGCACCTGGTCAAGGGCTTCTACCGCAGGCCGCTGAAGGTCAGCGGCAGCGAGGACGCCAACGGCGGCGGGCGGGTGACCGAGCTGGTGGCCCGGCCGCTGCTGGCCTCCCTGCGGCCCGAGCTCAGCTGCATCCTGCAACCGCTGGGCGGTGAATACGCGGGCACCCGTGAGCTGTTGACGTCCGTACCGTTCGCGCCGGGCTACGGGGTCGAGATCGGTCTGCTGATCGACGCCTACGACCGGCTCGGCCTCGACGGGATCGCCCAGGTCAACCTCGGTGTTCGCACCCACCGCAACCGGCCGCTGACCGAGCTGGCCAGCATGAGCCGCCAGGTGATCGCGACGCTGCTCTCGCGCTGCGGGGTGCCGGACTCCGGTGTGGGGCTGACGCAGTTCTTCGCCGACGGTCAGGACTACACGCCGCGGACATCGTCGGTGTCGCTGGCCGACCGCCCCCCGATGGTGACCCTGCGCCCACGCTGAGTCATATCGCCGCTTGATCGTCGTCCGCCGGGTTGAATTGGCGGACTCCTCAGCGCGGCTCGTCCCTCGCCGCTTGATCGTCGTCCGCCGGATGTCGGCGCGCTGAGGCAGTATCGAAACCGTGAGCCTGGTTCTGCTGTATCTGGTCGTACTGGTCCTGATCGCCGTGGTGCTGTTCGCCGTCGGCAGCGTCGTGTTCGGGCGCGGTGAACCGCTGCCCCCGTTGCCGCGGGAGACCACCGCTACGGTGCTGCCCGCCTCCGGCGTGACGAGCGCCGACGTCGACGCCGTCAAGTTCGCCCAGACGCTGCGCGGCTACAAGACCAGCGAAGTCGACTGGGTGCTCGACCGGCTGGGCCAGGAACTCGACCTGCTGCGCGGTCAGCTGGCCACCCTGCGGGCCACCCACGGCATCGAAGACGACGAGCCCATCGAGGGTGGCGCGCACGCATTGCAATCCGAGGAGGAGTCGTGACCGCAGCCACCCCGGAGACCTCCGAAGAACCCTCCTTCGAGCCCGACGGCCGTGTCCGGTGCGCGTGGATCGACGAATCACGTTTGGCCCCAGCTGATTTCATTCTCTACCGCGACTATCACGACACCGAGTGGGGGCGGCCGCTTCGCGACTCGGTTGCCCTCTTCGAGCGGGTGAGCCTCGAAGCGTTCCAGAGCGGGCTTTCGTGGCTGGTGATCCTGCGCAAGCGGGAGAACTTCCGCCGAGCGTTCCACAATTTCGACATCGACCGGGTCGCGCGCTACACCGAGCGCGACATCACGCGGTTGATGGGCGATGCCGGGATCGTGCGCAACCGCGCGAAGATCGAGGCCACCATCGCCAACGCGCAAGCGGCGGCCGACCTGCGTGACGCGGGAACCGACCTGGCCGAGCTGTTGTGGTCGTTCGCACCGCGGCCCCGGCCGCGGCCCGCCAGCTTCGCCGAGATTCCCGCCGTCACCCCCGAGTCGACCGCGATGGCCAAGGAATTGAAGCGCCGCGGCTTCCGCTTCGTGGGACCCACGACCGCCTACGCGTTGATGCAGGCGACCGGAATGGTCGACGATCACACCGCCGACTGCTGGGTACCGGCGACTTCAGCGGCACCCGGTAAGCGGCCTTAGCCGGGTCTTTGCACACCGAACGGCGCCGATAGGGAACAATAGAGGCGTTCAGTAGCAGTTTCAGTGCCGGGAATGTCAAACGAGTGGGCAGTCTCGGCCCCGACCGAGCCCGCGGGCGGGCCGGCTCATCTGGAGGGAGCACTCGATGGCGGCGATGAAGCCCCGGACCGGCGACGGTCCACTGGAAGCAACCAAGGAGGGGCGCGGCATCGTGATGCGGGTACCACTGGAAGGCGGCGGGAGACTCGTCGTCGAGCTGACCCCTGATGAGGCCGCCGCGCTCGGGGATGAACTGAAGAACGTCACGAGCTGACGGTTCCGCTGTGACCGGCTACGCCGGATTGCCCACTTTCTGGTAGATCTCCAAGGTCTGCTCGGCGATGTGGGCCCAGGAGAACTCCTGAATGCAGCGCTGCCGCCCGGCCTCGCCGTATTGGCGCGCCCTCTCGGGGTCGGCGATCAGCTCGTTGACCGTCGCGGCCAACCGGCTCTCGTAAGCCGGCGCGTCCTGCGGGTCGTAGTGCACCAACCGTCCGGTGTGTCCGTCGGCCACCACCTCCGGAATGCCGCCGACGTCGGAGGCCACGACCGCCGTCGCGCATGCCATCGCCTCCAGGTTCACGATGCCCAGCGGCTCGTACACTGAGGGGCATACGAAAACAGTTGCAGCGGATAGTATTTCGCGAATCTTGACGATGGGGAGCATCTCGCGCACCCAGAAGATCCCGGTGCGGGCGTGCGACAGGTGCTGAACCGCCTCGGTCACTTCGGCGGCGATCTCGGGGGTGTCGGGCGCTCCTGCGCACAGCACCAGCTGCACATCGGGGGCGAAATCGTGGGCCGCGGCGATCAGATGGGCAACGCCCTTCTGCCGCGTGATCCGACCGACGAACGCCACCATGGGCCGCGACGGGTCGACGCCGAGTTCGGCCAACACCGATTCGCCCGGCTCCGGGTGAGCCGGATACCAGACCTCGGTGTCGATCCCGTTGCGCACCACGTGGACCCGATTCGGGTCCAACGCGGGATAGGTGCGCAGGACGTCCTCGCGCATACCGGAGCTGACCGCGATCACCGCGTCGGCGCCCTCCACCGCCGTCTTCTCCACCCACGACGAGACCCGGTAGCCGCCGCCGAGCTGTTCGGCCTTCCACGGGCGCATCGGCTCCAGCGAGTGTGCGGTCAGCACGTGCGGCACCCCGTAGAGCAGTGCGGCGAGGTGGCCGGCCAGGCCGGTGTACCAGGTGTGCGAGTGCACCACGTCCGCGTGTGCGGCGGCATTGACCATGTTGAGGTCGGCCGACAGCATCGACAGCGCGGCGTTGGCGCCGATCAGCGCGGGGTCGGGTTGCGCGACGATCGCGTCCGCACGCGGGGCGCCCATGCAGTGCACGTCGACCTCGCAGAGGCGGCGCAGCTGAGCGACCAACTCGGTGACGTGAACCCCCGCCCCGCCGTAGACCTCGGGTGGATATTCCCGAGTCATCATCGCCACCCGCATGAATTCGACCCTAGTTACGGGCGCAAGCCGCCGCTGGAGTGATCGTGTCGGAACCGCCGGATCTGCGTCGAAGACGTTGACTCGTCGTGGAATGGGTAGCCCAGGACAGAAGCGGCCGATAGGTTTGAAGCATGAGGGAACTGCCACACGTGCTGGGCATCGTCCTGGCCGGCGGGGAGGGCAAGCGGCTCTACCCGTTGACCGCGGATCGAGCCAAGCCCGCCGTTCCCTTCGGCGGCGCCTACCGCTTGATCGACTTCGTGCTGTCGAATCTGGTCAATGCGCGGTATCTCCGGATTTGCGTGCTGACGCAATACAAGTCGCACTCACTTGACCGTCACATCTCCCAGAACTGGCGATTGTCGGGCCTTGCGGGTGAGTACATCACGCCCGTCCCGGCCCAGCAGCGGCTCGGTCCACGGTGGTACACCGGTTCCGCGGACGCGATCTACCAGTCGCTGAACCTCATCTACGACGAAGATCCGGACTACATCGTCGTGTTCGGCGCCGACCACGTCTACCGCATGGACCCCGAACAGATGGTCCAGTTCCACATCGAAAGCGGCGCGGGTGCGACGGTCGCGGGTATCCGGGTACCGCGCCAGGAGGCCACCGCGTTCGGGGTCATCGACGCCGACGAGTCCGGCCGCATCCGCAGCTTCATCGAGAAGCCCCCCGACCCGCCGGGCACGCCGGACAATCCCGACGAGGCGTTCGTGTCGATGGGCAACTACATCTTCACCACCAAGGTGTTGATCGACGCGATCCGCGCCGACGCCGACGACGACCACTCCGACCACGACATGGGCGGCGACATCATCCCCCGTCTGGTCGACGACGGCATGGCGGCGGTGTACGACTTCAGCAACAACGAAGTGCCCGGTGCGACCGAACGCGATCACGGTTACTGGCGCGACGTGGGAACCCTCGATGCGTTCTACGACGCGCACATGGACCTGGTGTCGGTGCACCCAGTGTTCAACCTCTACAACAAGCGTTGGCCGATCCGCGGGGAGTCGGAGATGCTCGCGCCGGCGAAGTTCGTCAACGGCGGTTCGGCCCAAGAGTCGGTCGTCGGCGCCGGCAGCATCATCTCGGCTGCGTCCGTGCGGAATTCGGTGCTGTCGTCCAACGTCGTCGTCGACGACGGGGCGATCGTCGAGGGCAGCGTGATCATGCCCGGGGCCCGCATCGGGCGCGGGGCGGTGGTGCGCCACGCGATCTTGGACAAGAACGTGGTCGTCGGTCCGGGCGAGATGGTCGGGGTGGACCTCGACAAGGACCGCGAACGGTTCGCGATCAGCGCCGGAGGAGTGGTCGCGGTCGGCAAGGGCGTCTGGATCTAACCCCTAACCCCCTAACGCGGACCGTCCGCCAGACCCAGGGGTGCACTCGACGAGTTTCGGCATCGCCCTCCTTATGCGTTGTGCCCTGGTGCTTCACGCTGGCTCCTGTCAAACGGCCCGCGAGGCCACGAGCACAGGAGACAACGATGAGACGCAACACCATCACGGCCGCCGTCGCCGCCGGCGCGATCGCCGTCGGCGCCCTAATGACCACGACCGCGCCGGCCGCGCACGCTGAGAAGCTCTCGGAGAAGACGATCAAAAGCGAATGCAAAGCCGCCGGCGGGACCTACACCAACAAGGGCTCGGTGTCGACCTGCGGCTACAAGGACATCAGCGGCAACAGGTACATCGATGTCTTCTCCGGCGGCCATTACGTCACGACGCTGACGTGAGCGGGACCTGGAGTCAGCTCGCTGCGGCGTTGCGGCGCCGTCGCCTCAGAATCCAGACCGCCAGCCACGCCAGGACCACGACGGCCACCAACACGAGCACGGGCACCAGGATCGCGGCGAGGACCAGTCCGACACTGACCCCGTCCTCGACCGTGCTCAGCACCGGTGCGGCCACCCCGGCGGTGGCGACGTTGGCCGCCGGACGAACGGTCGACTTGGTCAGCGACACCACTAGCGCGACCACGACACCGATCACCACCGGAATCCACTGCCCGGACTGAGCGAACGCGCCGGGGTCGGTGACCGCCGACGTCTGCGCCGCGGTGCCGGAACCGAAGACGATGCCGCCCGCGGTCGGCCGGACGAACGTCTGGACGGCATCGTTGACGCTGTCGAGCGCCGGGACTTTGTCGGCCACGATCTCGACGACCAGAAGCGTCGCGACGATCGCCATCACCCAGCCGTTCTCTAGCCAGGCCCAGCCGGCGGGC
Organism: Mycobacterium sp. 852002-51152_SCH6134967; assembly: GCF_001667105.1. Taxonomy (NCBI): domain Bacteria; kingdom Bacillati; phylum Actinomycetota; class Actinomycetes; order Mycobacteriales; family Mycobacteriaceae; genus Mycobacterium; species Mycobacterium sp. 852002-51152_SCH6134967. The sequence continues at coordinate 151,665 of NZ_LZIK01000062.1, forward strand.
AGGGCGACCAGGTTGGTGAACCGCGACAGCAGACCAAGCGCCAACAGGGGGATATAGGCGTTGAGCCCCGCCGCGGTCGCCAGGCCGAGGCCGGTCAGCAGTTCCATCTCCGCATTATGAGCCGCAAGCCGCGATCGCATCGCCGATAGAGTGGCGCACTGTGGGTGGCCGACGTCAATCCGTAAAGCTGCACAAGGGGCGACGAATACCTCAACATCCGCGCCGGCGAATACCGTGTCGGGACCGTGGGGTGCGCCTCTGTATACGGCGAATCGTAGAGCCGTACCGGCTCCATGACACCGTTGGCAGCAGCCAGGACTGACAAGCGATGAACAACCCCGAATCAGGCAGCGTCGCGCCAGGCGATTTCGTCGGCGAAGGCGATTTCGACCTTGCTTGCCGGCGAAGGCGGCCGGCCGGGCAGCGGTGGCGCTTTAGATCGGTGGCGGGCACCGGTCGGCGTAGTGACCTCGGCGCTGTGGGTGCTCTCCCCGTCACGTCGGGTGGTGACCCGCCATCCCGGAGCTTCTTTGGCGTAATTGCAGGCTTCGCAGTTGCCGACGCCGTTGAGCTCGCTGGTCTCCCCGCCCACGCCGTGCGGAGTGGCATGGTCGGTATGCCGGATGGGGGCATCGCAGTATGGCGTGCGACATGTGTCATCTCGGAAGGCGATGAACTGCGCGAGGACTTTCGGGAACAAACGAGCTCGCGACTCCATGGCGACCAACGCGCCGGATGACGGATGACGGTACAGCCGACGCAGCGTGGCTTTCGAACGCTCGTCGGTGACGGCTCGGCTCGCCAATCGGCACGCGACCGAGGCAGGAATCGGTCCGTAACCCGGAACGCGTGCGGGAGTCGTGTCACCGCCGAGTAGCGTCTCGTCGGTGATGATTAGGTCGACGGCGACCGGCACCGAAACGTCTGCAGGCTGGCCGGTGATGCGTTCGAAGAGGGTGTCGGCCATGATCTGGCCCCGGCTGCGATCGTCGAAGGTGGTGTCGGCGGCGCGTTTGAGGGCCGCGTAGACGGACACACCCTGGGGCATGGGCAGCAGCGCGGTCACATAGGCCATGGTGTCGGGGGCTGGACGGATCGTCACAGTACGCTCGCGCACGGCGCGTACGGCGCGGTCGACGATCGCTTGTGGATCGAGTTCATTGGCAATGGCTTTGGCGTCGGCGGCGATGCGCTTGTCGCCTTTGCCTTCGAGTTCGGATTGATCCGCGCACATCCGGACATCGAGTTTTCCGCGGTCTTCCACGGTTAAACAGGCGGATTCGCGGACGATCAGGGTGGCACGCCACTCGGAGAGCGCGCCGGCCTCCAGGGCGGCCAGCGTGTGGGGCATCTCGTGCACCAAAGCTCGCGCGAAACCGAGATGACGGCCGCCGCGGTTAGGGGAATCGTTGCGGGCCAGCGCGATTTCGTTGGCCAAGCCGCGACCACGCTTGGCTGCGGGCACGCCCTCGGCGGCCTCGCGGGCGCGGCGCTTTTGGTCCAGTGCCGCGGTCAACCGGGCCTGTCTAGCAGCGGCGACAGACTTGAAGTGCTCGAGTTCGGCGATGCAGTCAACCAGCGTCGCCTCATCGCCATCGGTGTCGATGACTGCCAGTGATTCGAACATATGTGCGAGTCTAGCTGATGCGGGGGACAAATCTCATCACCAGCTCATCTTCATCGGGATGTCGTCGATCAGGTCCACAACGCGCGACAGCATGGCCAGGTTCGGGATGGTGGAGCGGGCATCTCTCATGTGCTCGGAGCACGTCGACCCGTCACCGCCCAATCCGCGCAGGAACGGAAGCATCTTCTGGCCGACGCTGTCGAACATGATGGCCGTTCGTTCGATCGGTGTGAAATACCCCCACCAGAAGGCATCCCATACGCGGTGGACCTTGCTTTTCAGATCTCCGGTGATCACCAGTCAGTACTCATTGCGCGGACCGGAACCCAACTTTATAAATTGAGGCACTGACATTCCGTCACATCGCTGTCGTCGAGCGCTTCCCGAAGCTCAACGCGGGCTGCACAGCCAAGACGGCTCGACCGGCGCATCCCATCCGCGCTTCTCTGCGACTAAGAACTTCCGCCGGATGCGATGGCTCGACAAAGGTTCCCGTCACCACACTCCAGGTATCAGCCGATACCGAACCTGGTCGAGGTATGCGCTGTAACCGGCCAATTGCTGCCGCAGCATCTTCTCCTCGTCGTCGATGCGCGCGACGAGCAGCAGCAGGACGGGCAGGATGGCGGCCAGTCCCCAGTACGAGTCCAGCGCGAGCGGGGTACCGAGCAACATGGTCAGCGTGCCGGCGTACATCGGGTGTCGCACGACGCCGTACAGTCCGGTCGAGACCAGCGACTGACCCGACTCCACGGTGATCGTGGCTGCGGCATAATCGTTTTGGATGATGACGAGCTGAGAAAGCGTCAGACCCGTCCACACCAGCACATTGCCGAGCACCACCACCGCCGTCGGCACTGTCGACCATCCAAAGCGATGGTCCAGTGCGCTGACCACCAGCACGACGACCACCATCAAGACGATCCCCGCGATGAGGACCCTCTGTACCGGTCGGGTTTCTGCGAACGGGCCCGCCCTCATACGCCTGCGCAACGCGTCGGGACGCTTGATGACGAGATAGATGGTTGGTCCCATCGTGCCGACGATGAACACCGCGATGAAAACCCAAGCGTGCCAATAGTCGAACGTCCCGGCCGGCCAGAACAGCGCCGCGGCGAAGAACGCGAATCCGAACGCGGCCGACGCTAATACCTGCAGAGCGGTCTTCATGTCTGCTCCTTTCAGACCACGTCGCGGTGCCGGTACAGCGCACCGGCCACCCACGTCAGGGCGGCGGCGAGTACCGCCAGAAGGACGAGCGTGGCCACCGAATAGTCGATCGGCGCGGTCGTGCGTCCGATCGGAGAGAGGTCGATCAGCCACTGCGGCAACCGCAACAACGGGCCGAGGTACAGCGCGGTGACGACGAACGCTACCGCCAGCCAACCCAGCACGGGCCGCTGCATCGCGACGGCCACCGCCGCCACGGACGCCATCACCCCCAGTGCGGGAACGAAGGCCAGGCCGGCGAGCGTCAGGCGCAGCACCGTGTTTGGTTCGCCGACCGTGAGTCCCGCGCCCAACCCGTTGCCGAGTCCGGCGGCGAACATCAGCACCACCGAACCGAGCACCGCCGATACGACGGCCGTCGTCAGCCAGCGCCATCGCGACACCGCTCCGGCCAGCACGGCTTCCCCCAGGCCGTTGCCCTCGTCGGTGTGAACCCGCAGCGCGGCGGCGACGACGTACGCGCTCGCCGCGGCCGCGAGGAACTGGGTCATCGTGGTGTACACGCCGTCGGTGCCCTGCTGGGCCATCATCAGCCGGATCACGTCGTTGGTCTCGGCCGCGTCGAGCAGGGATTTGGTCATCGACCCGAATGCCAGGCCGCCGAGGAACAATCCGATGGTCCAGCCGACGGTCTGACCTCGCTGCAGCGTCAGGTGCAGACCCAGCACACCCCTGATGGGGCGGGCGTCGGGATGCTCACCGGTGGACGGAATGACACCGGCGTCGTACTGGCGCCTGCCCTCCAGCGCCGCAGCCAGTGCGATGAGGGCGACGGTGAGCGCGATCAGCAGCGCCAACGGCCACCACCGCAGATCGACGAACGCGCGCATCTGTTGGGCCCACGCGATCGGGGAGAACCAACTCAGCGCACTGCCGGAATTGTCGATCACATCGCCGATTCCACGGACCACCGCAGCGACCGCCAGCACGGCCATGGCCGCGCCGGACGCCGTACGCGACTGGCGCCACAACTGCGCGGTCACCGCGGCCACGGAGCCGAAAAGCATGGCCACCCCGGTCACGCCGAGACACATCGCCGCAGTGTCGATGAGCGAGAAGCCGCTCGCGGCCATCGCCAGCGTCATCGTCACGGTGAGCATCACGTTGACCACGCCGACCAGGATCAGTGCCGCTGCGGTTCGCGCATAGCGGCCCACGACCGATGACAGCACCAACTCGGCTGCGCCGCTTTCCTCTTCGGCCCGGGTATGGCGAATCACCGTGAGGATCGCGAGAATCGACGTGGCGACGATCAGCGTCAGCATCATCTCGTTCGCGATCATCGCGCCGAGGTCGGTCTCGTTGCGCCCGAACATGGGTCCGCCCATCATCATTCCCGCGGGCGTCCTCAGCAGATCCACGCGCGTGAGCCGCTGCGCCTCTTCGGGATAGGCCAGCTCCATCGCGGCGGGCGCATAGGCCATCAGCATCGTCAGGACGGCGACCCAGACGCTGAGCCGGAGCCGGTCCCGGCGCAGAGCCAGGCGCAGCAGGTCTGCGGTGCCCGTCCAGGCGTTCGAACGGCCATGCCGTTGCGTGCGCGGCGCGGACACCGTCATCGTCGTCATCGCGCGACCCCCCGATACTCGCGCAGGAACATGTCTTCCAGAGACGCCGGTGTGACGGTCAGGTCGAGGATCCCGAGCTCGGTCAGAATGCCCATCGCGCGGTCAAGATCGTTGCGGTCGACCGAGAAGACGTAGTGCCCGTCGGTGACCGCGAAGTCGTGGACGAACGGCTCGCCCCGAAGGCGCTGGCCGTCGTTGCGGGTGCGTGCGGTCACGGTCGTGCGCATCAGGTGCCGCAGCTCCGCGAGGGTGCCGGCGCGCACGGTGCGACCGGCGCGGATGATCGTGACGCTGTCACACAGCTTTTCGACCTCGGCCAGGATGTGGCTCGACAACAGCACCGCAGCGCCGCGCTGGACGACTTCACCCACGCACTCCTGAAAAGCCTTCTCCATCAACGGATCCAGGCCAGACGTCGGCTCATCGAGGATGTAGAGCTCGGCGGCGGTGGAAAACGCGGCGATGATGGCGACCTTCTGCCGGTTGCCCTTGGAGTAGGTACGGGCCTTCTTGTGCGGGTCGAGTTCGAAGCGCTCGATCAGCTGATCCCGCCGGGCCGTGTCCACGCCGTTGCCGCGCAGCCGGGCCAGGAAGTCGATCGCCTGCAGCCCGGTTAAGTTGGGCCACAACGTCACATCGCCCGGCACATAGGCGATCCGGCGGTGCAGTGCCACCGCATCATGCCAGGGATCGCCGCCGAGCAGCCGCACCGTGCCGCTGTCCGCCCGCAACAGGCCGAGCAACACGCGGATTGTGGTCGACTTGCCCGCGCCGTTCGGGCCGAGAAAGCCGGTGATCTGTCCCGGCGCCACCGTCAAATCCAGTCCGTCGAGCGCCTTGGTCCGTCCGAAAGCCTTTGTCAGTCCGCGAACTTCGACGGCAGGTCCGTTGAAGTCAGCCTGCCGCCGATGGTGCGCTGTCTGAGCCGTCATCGCGATCTCCTTCTTCCCCGGTGGTGAACGGGATGCCTTTCTCGCGCTGGGCGAGGAACGCGTCGTACATGGTCGAGTCGGCCATCAGCCCTTCGGTGTAGAGCTCGAGGGCGGGCAACACCATGTCCTCGCTGTAATCACGCAACACGGCCCGCAGATCGGTGGGATTGTCGTGCAGCTGCAGATACAGCAAGAAGCCGCCTCCGCCGATCATCCCGAGGTACCGGGCCCTTGCGCGGGGGTCACGGCTCGGCTTGAGTACACCCGATCGAACGCCTTCGTCGGTGTACTGCTCGACCTGGTCGATCATGCGACGCCAGAACGACTTCGCCAGCTCGCTGCCGGACTGCATGCTGCGAACCAGGTACGCCATCAACGGCGCATAGGACTCGATCTCGGCCATCTGGGCGAGCCAGGTCGCCGGATCGCTGGTTTGCATCGACTCGGTCTTGGCTTGGCGGATCTCGTCGGCGATGAAGTCGTCGCACGCCTTGCGCAGTCCGTCCTTGGAGCCGAAGTGGTGAATGACCAGCGCGGCCGACACCCCCGCCGCCTCGGCGATGGTTCGGAGGCCGACGTTGAACCCGTGCTGGCCCCACTGGTCGATCGCGGCATCGCGAATCCGGGCGACGGCCGTGAGATCGTTCGAAGCTGAACGCACGTTCAGTAGACTAAACGCACGTTCAGTCGGTGGTCAAGATGCATGAAAGAGCACGCCGAGATCTGCATGAGGGTCGCGATCGCGCGGCGAGCGCGACCACTGTGCAGAACTCGGCGACCGCAGAACTCGGCGACCGCAGAACTCGGCGACCCGAGGGAACAGCGGAGAGATTTCAGTCGCGCGCGGCGGCGAGCAGGCCGTCGCCCAGCGGGATCAACACCGGGGTGAGCCGGTCGTCCTCGGCGATCAGCCGGGTGGCCTCGCGCACGGCCGCCACCTCGGCGTCGTTGGCGGTGGCGTCGCCGGCCCGGCCCCCGAGCGCCGCGCGGTGCAGCACGATCGCCCCGCCCGGGCGCAGCAACCGGACGGCTTCGGCGACGAACTGCGGCTGATCCAGCGGATCGGCGTCGACGAACACCAGGTCGTACGACTCGTCGGCGAGGCGGGTCAGCACTTCTTGGGCGCGCCCGCTGATCAGACGGCTGCGCCCGGGTCCGATCCCGGCCTCGGTGAACGCCTGCTTGGCGATGCGCTGATGCTCGGGTTCGACGTCGATCGTGGTCAGTACGCCGTCTTCGCGCATACCCGACAGCAGCCACAGTCCGCTGACCCCGGCGCCGGTCCCGACCTCCACGACGGCCTTGGCGGAGGTCAGCTTGGCGAACACGCACAGCAGCGCGCCGACCGCGGGGGTGACGGCGCCTGCGCCGATGTCGAGGGCGCGTTCGCGCGCCGCGGCGACGATGGCGTCCTCGGAGATCGACTGCTCGGCGTGCGAGACGATGGAGTCGGCACGGCTGTGCGGTCCGATGACGTCGTCGGTGCCGGCCATGCCCGCAGCGTAGCCAACCGGTGCGGGCCAGCATCGCGACACGCCCGTTCGCGACGACCCGATCATGCGAATTTTCAGCGGGTTCGCGCAGGTCAAAAATGGGTAGGAAAGCTTTCTCAGGAAATGTTCAGTTTGCTCATATGCCAGGCACGGAACGGTCGGAGACGGTATGTCCCATGGAAAACGGCGGACGCTGGCATCCAGGGGACCAACCAGGGAATACCTATGCGGATCTCCGCGTTGCGGGCAGTAACGAACCGCCGCACCGTGATGGCGGCTGTGACCAGGAGGATCTGACGACCACCATCAAGATGGCGCCGACTTCGATGTCCCACCTCGAACAGTTCGCGGATGGGGAATGGGTCGAGCCTTCCGACGAAATGACCGGCACCGCGGTGTTCGACGCCACGGGCGACAAATCGACCATGCCCTCATGGGACGAGCTGGTACGCCAGCACGCCGACCGGGTGTACCGGCTGGCCTACCGTCTGTCGGGTAATCAGCACGACGCCGAGGACCTCACCCAGGAGACGTTCATCCGGGTGTTCCGCTCGCTGCAGAACTATCAGCCCGGCACGTTCGAGGGCTGGCTGCACCGCATCACCACCAACTTGTTCCTCGACATGGTGCGTAGACGCGGCCGCATCCGTATGGAGGCGCTTCCCGAGGACTACGACCGCGTTCCGGCCGACGATCCCAACCCCGAGCAGATCTACCACGACTCGCGGCTCGGTCCTGACCTGCAAGCCGCGCTGGATTCGTTGCCGCCGGAGTTTCGCGCCGCCGTGGTGCTGTGCGACATCGAGGGACTGTCCTACGAGGAGATCGGCGCGACGCTCGACGTCAAGTTGGGCACCGTGCGCAGCCGCATCCACCGCGGGCGGCAGGCGCTCCGCGACTACCTGGCCAACCACGGCGAGACCGGGGTTGGCAACGGCGACGCGGCCAAAACGGCCTGACGTTCGCGGGCATCCGCACAGCGCGCCGCGCTACATTCGAATGGACGCCGTGACACGCAGCGAGAGGAGCGGGGCGATGGTCGACCCGGGACACGTGTTCCGCCGGGCCTTCTCGTGGTTGCCCTCTCAGTTCGCCTCCCAGAGCGACGCGCCCGTCGGGCCGCGAGAGTTCGGCTCCACTGAGCACCTCTCGACCGAGGCCGTCGCCGCCTTCGTCGACGGTGAACTGAGGCTGACCCCGCATCTGCGCGCCGCCCACCACTTATCGCTGTGCCCGCAGTGCGCCGCCGAGGTCGAGGCCCAGCGCCAAGCGCGCGCGGCGTTGCGGGAGTGCCGGCCGGTCGCCATGCCGAGCTCGCTGCTGGGCCTGTTGTCCGAGATCCCGCACCATGCTCCACCGGAGCCGCCCGTCGAGACGCAGCAGTCCCAGTTTGCTGACAGCACACAGCGTTCTCGGCGCAAGCGCCGGTAGGGTAAGTGCGAAGACCAGCAGCGATCCGCGCCGGCATTCGCAGGCGCTTTCACAGAGGGTGATGACCGGGTGACCAATCTCGACCAGACCGGGCGTGAACGCCTGGAACCGCGCCCTGTCTCGCGGCCGCCCGTCGATCCGGCGGCGCAGCGCGCATTCGGCAGGCCCGACGGTGTCGAGGGTTCGTTCGTGGGCCTCGACAAATATCGCGACCAAGGCGAGTTCACGCCGACCAACCAGCCGCCCGACCCGGTGCTGGCCGAGGCGTTCGGCAAGCCCCATCCCGGCGGCGACTCGCTGCAGCGCCATCCCGCCGACGCGGGCGCGCTCGAAGCCGAGCGGGATCAGGACACCGACTTGGCAGCCGACCCGTGGCGGGATCCGTCGGCGCCAGCCGCTCTTGGCGCCCCCGCCGTCCACGAGCCGCCGCGACCCCCGGCGAATGTCCCCACGGGCAAGTTGGGCGTGCGAGACGTGCTGTTCAGCGGCCGGGTGTCCTACGTCGCGCTGGCGATGTTGGCCATCATCGCGTTGGTGATCGGCTTCGCAGGCGGCTGGGTCGGCCGCAAGACCGCCGAGGTGGTCGAGGCGTTCACCACGTCGAAGGTCACGCTCGACACCACCGACAGCGGTCCGCCGCCCGAAGGTCATATCGCCAAAGTCGCTGCCGCCGTAGCTGATTCGGTGGTCACGGTGGAGGCGACCAGCGATCAGGAAGGTTCGCAGGGCTCCGGCGTCGTCATCGACGGACGCGGGTACATCGTCACCAACAACCACGTCATCTCCGAGGCCGCCAACAACCCGAGCAAGTACAAGATGAAGATCGTCTTCAACGACGGCAAAGAGGTGCCCGCCAACCTCGTTGGCCGCGACCCCAAGACCGACCTGGCCGTGCTGAAGGTCGACAACGTCGACAACCTGACCGTGGCGCAGATGGGCGACTCGGACAAGCTACGCGTGGGCGACGAGGTGATCGCCGCGGGCGCCCCGCTGGGTCTGCGCAGCACCGTCACGGCCGGAATCATCAGCGCGCTGCACCGCCCAGTGCCGCTGTCGGGCGACGGTTCCGACACCGACACCGTCATCGACGGTCTGCAGACCGATGCGCCGATCAACCACGGCAACTCCGGCGGCCCCCTGATCGACATGAACGGCAACGTGATCGGCATCAACACCGCCGGTAAGTCGCTGTCGGACAGCGCCAGCGGGCTAGGGTTCGCGATCCCGATCAACGAGGTCAAGACGGTCGTCGACTCGCTCATCCGCGAGGGCAAGATCGCCCACCCGACGCTGGGCCTGACCGCCCGCTCGGTCAGCAACGACATCGCCTCCGGCGCCCAGGTGGCCAACGTGAAGGCCGGCAGCCCCGCGGAAAAGGCGGGAATCCTGGAGAACGACGTCGTGGTCAAGGTCGGGGACCGCACCGTGGCCGACGCCGACGAGTTCGTCGTCGCCGTGCGTCAGCTCAAGATCGGCCAGGACGCACCGATCGAGGTGATGCGCGACGGCCGGCGGGTCACGCTGACCGTCAACCCGGGTCCCGACACCACATAGCCGATGTTCGCCAATATCGGCTGGGGCGAGATGCTGATCCTGGTGATCGCCGGTCTGGTGATCCTGGGACCCGAGCGGCTACCCGGCGCAATCCGGTGGACGACGGGCGCGCTGCGGCAGGCCCGCGACTACATCAGCGGCGCCACCAGTCAACTGCGGGAAGACCTCGGACCGGAGTTCGACGACCTGCGCGAGCCGCTCAGCGAGCTCAACAAGTTGCGCGGTATGACGCCGCGCGCCGCGCTCACCAAACATCTGCTCGACGGCGACGACTCGATCTTCACCGGCAACTTCGACCGCAAGCAGGCCGATAAGCCGATCTCCTCGACGGAGCCGCCTGCGCAGACGGCTCCGCCCGCAGCACCGCAAGCGCCCGCGACGACACCGTTCGACACCGACGCCACATAAAGCGGCGAGAGCTCAGATGAAATAGTCCTCGTCGCCGGTCGGGTATCCGCCGCCGTTGGTGGCGATGTGGACATGGTCGAAGTGGTTAGCGGTTTCGTTGCCGTAGTCGGCCGTCCAACTGGGTGCCCCGACGCCCGGGTAGAAGCCCTGCCGCCAGATCACATGGATCACACCCCAGCGCTCCGCGTTCGCCAACGCGATCCCGGCGATCTGGTTACCGAGCGCGATGCCCGCTTCGCTGCCGTGGTTCGGGATCATCACGTCGATCGCCAGGCCGTTCGGGTGCCACCGCAGCGGGTCTTGGCGGTATCCGCCGATCGTCTTGACTTCGGGGAACAACACGCTGATCGCGCGGGCCACCCGAATCGTGTTGACCTGCAACCCGTTTTCGGGCGTGATACCGGCGGGCAACGCGAACGGGGTCGCTGCCGTGGCGACGGGCGCGCTGGCCGCGAGCAACTCCGCTTCGGTGGGTGTGTTGACCCTGGGGGCGGCCGCAGGCGCATCCTGATGCCCGGCCGCGGGCGGGGCGGAATGCTGTGCCGCGGGTTCGGCGGTCTGAGCGTAGAACAGGGCGACGGACAGCGTGATGGACGCAACGAGCGCCAGCAACTTGCCGCGCCCGTTGGCTAACATCGCCCTACCCACGAACAGCACTGTAACGCCTTGTCGGACAGGGTGTGACGGAGTTCGGGCTCGGACACGCGACCGTTATCGACCGGCCGGGTCCAAACCCAGCGACATGCCCGCCAGTCCGCGTTTGCGGCTCGACAGGGCATCGGCGACGCTGCGCAACTCCTTACCGGCCGCCGAGTCCGGTGCGGAGAGCACCAGCGGGACGCCGGAGTCACCTGCCGTCACCAGTTCGGGGTCCAGCGGCACCTGGCCCAGCAACGGCACGTCGGCGCCGATCGCGCGCGACAACCGCTCAGCGACCTGTTTGCCGCCGCCTTCGCCGAAGATCTGCATGGTGGTGCCGTCGGGCAACGTCAGCCCGGCCATGTTCTCCACCACGCCGACGATGCGCTGACGGGTCTGCAGCGCGATCGCTCCTGCCCGCTCGGCCACCTCGGCGGCGGCCAGTTGGGGCGTCGTGACCACCAGGATCTCCGCGCCCGGAATCAGCTGGGCCACCGAGATCGCGACGTCGCCGGTGCCCGGCGGCAGGTCGAGCAGCAGCACGTCGAGGTCACCCCAGTAGACGTCGGCGAGGAACTGCTGCAGCGCACGGTGCAGCATCGGGCCGCGCCAGACCACCGGGGTGTTGCCCTGGGTGAACATCGCGATGGAGATGACCCGGACGTCGTGGGCGACCGGCGGAACGATCATCGACTCGACCTGGGTGGGCCGGTCCGTGATGCCCATCATGCGGGGAACGGAGTGCCCGTAGATGTCGGCGTCGAGCACTCCGACCGACACGCCACGCGCGGCCATGGCCGCGGCGAGGTTCACCGTGACGCTGGACTTGCCGACGCCACCCTTACCGGAGGCCACCGCGTAGACGCGGGTCAGCGAACCGGGCTGGGCGAACGGGATGACGGGCTCGCGCGAATCACCACGCAGTTGTTTGCGCAGTTCGGTGCGTTGTTCGTCGTTCATCACGTCGAGGGTGACCCGCACGGCACCGGTTCCCGGGACGTCGGCGACGGCCCGGCTGACCTGTTCGGAGATCTCGGTCTTCTTCGGGCACGCGGCGGTGGTCAGGTAGATCTCCACATGGACCGCCCCGTCACGTTCGACGGTGACGTTCTTGACCATGCCGAGCTCGGTGATCGGCCGCCGCAGCTCGGGGTCGATCACCTTGGCCAGCGCGCGACGGATCGCGGTTTCCAGGTCAGCGGGTGAATGAGACATCACCGTCGAGTCTAGGCCGACTCGACGGCGGCGCTTAACCGACGGGTCCCGGCGCCGGACCCGGCTGGGCCGCCGGGCCAGGGGCGGGTGCCGCCGGACCGGGTGCGGATGCTTGAGCCGGGCCTGGCGCGGGTGCCCCGACGGGAGCCGGACCGGGTGCGCCGACGGGAGCCGGTGCGCCGATCGGCGCGGGCCCAGGCTGCGGAGCACCCAGTGGTGCGGGCGGCCCCAACGGCGCCGGTGCGGGCGGAAGCATCGGGTTGGCTATCGGTGGCCCACCGAGTGCCGGCTGCAGCGGTGGCGCCGGGTTGTCCTCGATGCAGAACACCGCGCACTCGGGCCGTTGTGGCTGCATCCACGGCGGTGTCCACGGCGGCGGTTGCGCGGGGGCCTGTGGCGTCGCCGGTGCTTGCGGTGCCGGCCCTGGCAGGGGACCGAGCCGCTGACCAGGAACGAAGCCCGGCATATTGCCCATCCGGCTGGCTACCGAGTCGCGCTCGAGCAACGGCATCAACGCCAACGGATCGCCTTCTGGCAGTCCCAGAGCGTTGAGGGGCAGACCCGGCCCGAGGCCCTGGTACTCCTTCAGATCGGTGAGGTGCACGTTGGCGGGGGTGTCTTCCAACGTCGGGACCGATCCGGTGATCGGAGGCAGATCCATCGGCACGACGCCCGTCGCGTACGCCGCGGCCCAGCCCAGCACATTGCGCGCGTAGGCCACCGAGTTGTTGTAACGCAGGATCGCCGACATGACGTGGTTCGGGTCTCGCAGGTTCAGGTTGCCGCTGCACAGATAGCGGGCGGCGGCCAGTGACGAGTCGAACAGGTTCTGCACTTCGGCCTTGCCGTCGCCGTCGCCGTCGGAGGCGTACCGCGACCAGGTGCCCGGCAGGAACTGCATCGGTCCCATTGCGCGGGCGTAGGTGACGCGGTCGGCCACGCGGCTCTGCACGATGATCTCGTTGCCGGGCAGAGTGCCGTCGAGCGTGGGCCCGAAGATGGGGCGGATGGCCGTGCCACGGGCGTCGGTCGCGCCTCCGTTGGCGTGCATCGACTCGATGCGCCCGATACCGGCCAACAGGTTCCAGCTCAGGCCGCAGCCGGGGTAAGCGGACGCCATGATGCGCTCGGCGTTCCGGTACGCCGACAAGGCCATACCGGGAATACCCAGTGCGCCAGGCGAATTCACCACTGCGGCGGGCGGGGGAGCCGACACCGTCGAGGCGGCGATGTGGAAGGCCATCGGTTCCTTGGCGACGGCGACCACCGATGCGCCCGACCGGGCGCCCGGAGACGGTTCGACAGCGGCCAGTGGCGTCACCGCGGCATCCGAGGTCGGGGTCTGCGGGGACGGCGCCGAGGCGCCGACGCTGCCGGCCAGGATGATCGGGGTGATGATGGCCACGCCGAGGCCGGCGCGCATGCGGTTGGCGGATGCCAGCTTCTGCACGTGAGGGCCCGGGATTCGCCGCAGACGCCCCGTTTGGCGCCGCACGGCCTTGAGGGCGGCGGCTCCTCCCCTTATGTGCACTCAACCGTCCTATGTTTGCGATCGCTTGTGAACCAAGTCACCATACCTACTAGATAACCGCCGCGTTACAGCAATTCGTTAGCCACCTGCACTCGACTTTTTCGGCCGGCGCTCACCCGGGTCGCTCCGGCCAGCTTCGTCGTCGTCCGATCCGCCAGCCGGGTGCTGCAGGGAGGCCAGCATCTCGCGCATCTCGTCGAGTTCTCTGCGCAGGTAGTCGCGGGTGACCACCTCGCCGATCGCCAACCGCAGCGCGGCCAGTTCGCGGGCCAGGTATTCGGTGTCGGCCTTGGTCTGCAGGGCGCGGCGACGGTCTTCGTCCAGTGACACGCGGTCGCGGTTTTCCTGACGGTTCTGCGCCAGCAGGATCAGCGGTGCCGCGTAGGCCGCCTGGGTGGAGAACGCCAGGTTGAGCAGGATGAACGGATACGGGTCCCAGCGCAGCCCGACCGCGAACAGGTTCAACGTGATCCAGACGATCACGAGGATGGTCTGCCAGGCCAAGTAGCGCCCGGTGCCCAGGAACCGGGCGATGTTCTCGCTGACGTTCCCGACCGCCTCGGGATCGACGTTGAACGAGAACCGCCGCCGCGTGGCCAGCGGCGTATCGAGCCGGCTGCGGTCGCTCATGAGGTGCCTTCGGCGCCGGTGAGCTCGGGTTCGGTGGTCTCGCGCCAGTCGTGGGGCAGCAGATGGTCGAGCACGTCGTCGACCGACACGGCGCCCAGCAGGTGGCTCTCCTCGTCGACGACCGGCCCACACAACAGGTTGTAGGCGGCGAAGTAGCGCGTCACCGCGCCCAGCGAGTCGTCGGGGGACAGGTTGGGCAGATCGGTGTCCACGATGCCGCTGACCAGATCGGCAGGCGGCTCGCGCAGCAGGCGCTGCAGGTGCACACAACCCAGGTAGTGACCGGTGGGCGTGGCGGTCGGGGGGCGGGTGACGAACACCAACGAGGCCAACGCCGGGGTGAGGTCCGGGTCGCGGACCCGCGCGAGTGCTTCGGCGACGGTGGTGTCCGGGGCCAGCACGACGGGCTCGGATGTCATCAACCCGCCCGCGGTGTCGGGAGAGTGCGCCAGCAGGCGACGGACATCCTCGGAATCCTCGGGGTCCATGCGACGAAGGAACTGCTCGGCGTCGGTCGGCGTCATCGACCCGAGCAGGTCGGCGGCGTCGTCGGGGTCCATCGCCTCGAGGACGTCGGTGGCGCGGTCGGCCGGCAGCCTCCTGAGCACGTCGAGTTGGTCGTCTTCGGGCAACTCCTGCAGCACGTCGGCCAGCCGCTCGTCGTCGAAGGCGTTGACCAGTTCGTAGCGCCGCTTGGCAGGCAGCTCCCGGATCGCCTCGGCCACCTCGACGGCGCGCTGCCCCTCGAACTGGTCGAGTAGTTGCGCGACGCCCTGGCCGGGCATCGCCAGACCCGACGGTGTCAGGCCCTGAACGTCCTGCCAGTCCACCACGTGCACATTGGCGCGCCTGCCCAAGCGCCGGTGTGGGCGGACTGCGACCTTGGTGACCATCCAGTCGCGGGTGCGCGTCTGCTCGATGCCGAGATCGACGACGATCACATCGACGTTGGCCAGCTGCGGCAGGTCCGGATCGTCGACTCGGACGCGGGTTTCGATCACCTGCCCGAGCACGAGCACCTCACCGGGACGCTGGGCGAACCGGCGCAACGACACACTGCCGGTGGCAAGCGTCACCGCGCCGGGATCGATGGACGTCACCCGCAGAATCGGTACGAAAATCCTTCGCCGCGTGAGCATCTCGACAACCAAGCCGAGTACGCGGGGTTGCTGGCGCACCAGGCTGATGCTGACCACCACATCACGGACACGGCCGATGGATTCGCCGTCGGGGCCCAAGACCACCATCCCCGCGAGACGAGCCGCATAGACCCTGTTGACCGCCGCCATGCATCAAAGGGTAGAGAGTGTGGTTGTGGAAAACCGGTATCGACCCCGCCGAACGGTCCTTTCCGTTCCCGGGAGCAGCGCGAAAATGGTCGAGAAGGCGAAAACCCTGACCGCTGACGAGGTGTTCCTCGATCTCGAGGACGCCGTCGCGCCCGAGGCCAAAGCCGAGGCTCGTACCCGGGTGGCGACCGCTCTGGCGGAGCCGGGGTGGGCCGGTCAGCTGCGCGGTGTGCGGATCAACGACTGGACGACGCCGTGGACCTACGCCGACATCATCGAGGTGGTGGCGACCGCCGGTGCCGCACTCGACATCGTGGTCCTGCCCAAGGTCAGCGACGCCTCCCACATCCAGGCGCTGCACTTGTTGCTGAGCCAACTCGAGGCCACCCACGACCTCCCGGTCGGCCGCATCGGTATCGAGGCGCAGATCGAGAATGCGCAGGGCCTCACCAACATTGACGCGATCGCGGCCGCACCCCGGGTGCAGGCGCTGGTGCTGGGACCCGCCGACATGGCGGCCAGCTTGAACATGCGCACGCTCGAGGTCGGCGAGCAGCCGGAGGGCTACGACGTCGGCGATGCGCACCATCACGTGCTGATGCGCATTCTCGTGGCGGCGCGGACGCACGGCGTGCTCGCGATCGACGGTCCCTATCTGAAGATTCGCGACGTCGACGGCTTCCGCCGCGTCGCCGGCCGTTCCGCGGCGCTCGGATACGACGGCAAATGGGTGCTGCACCCCGACCAGATCGTCGCGGGCAACGAGATTTTCAGTCCCCGGCAGAAGGATTACGACCACGCCGAACTGATTCTCGAGGCCTACGAGTGGCACACCTCGCGCGCAGGCGGGGCAAGGGGCGCGGCCATGTTGGGCGACGAGATGATCGACGAGGCGAGTCGGAAGATGGCCCTGGTGATCGCCGGAAAGGGCCGCGCCGCAGGCATGCAGCGCCAAGGCGAGCCATTCCGTCCGCCGCAGTGACGCTCAGGCCCACAACCCTCCGGTGGCGAGCAGGCTCAGGTAAAGCAGTATGTAGACGACGAAGCCTGCGACCGCCAGCCCGCCGATGATCGTGCCCGCCAACGCAATTCCGAATCCGTCCTGTCCGGTGCGTTTGGTTTCGCGCATCGCCATGACACCGAGGATCACCCCGACGATGCACGTCACGCCGCAGCAGAACACCCCGACGAGCGAGCACACCAACGCGCCGATCGCCATCCCGTTCGTGCCCGCAGGACGGATCGGCCGGTAGGGGTCGTATCCGTAACTGCCGAGCGGGTAGTAGCCCTGATAAGGGTTAGGAGGAGAAGCCGGATAGGGCGGCGGATAACCCGGTGAGGGCGGCGTATCGAGCGGCGGCGGCAGCCCCGCATCGGTGGGGTAATCCACCGGTGCGAACGGGTCGGGCCTGCCGGTGTTCCCGACCCCGTCCTGGTCGCCGCCGCTCACTGGGTCAGGTGCTCAGCATGGCGATGCCGAAGACGATGTTGAGCAGCAGCGTCGCCGCGCCGACGGCAATGCCGGCGATCGCCAATCCGCGGCCGCCCTCGCCTGAGTTCTTGACCTGGTTCAGCGCCACGATGCCCAGCACGATGCCGATCAGCGAGCCGACACCACAGAGGACGCCGATCGCCGAGGCCACCAGCGAGCCGATCGCCAGACCGTTGGTCTTGTCCTGCGGCATGCCGTAACCGTCGGCATACCCGGGTGCGCCGTATCCCGCGTACGAGGGCGGAGCGCCGTAAGGGGAGGGCGCGCCATAGGGCGGCGGCGGTGGATAACCCTGGCCGGTGTTGGCGGGGTCAGGGTAGGGCGGCCGCGGATTGGCGATCGCCGGCATTGCCGTCGGCGCGGCGAC